>JANPGJ010000271.1:0-3198 GCA_031423955.1 Burkholderiales bacterium | reverse complement strand
AATACGAATCACCGGCATTGGCGGCAAACTTGTAGAGGTCGGATTCGTTCGCCGGGTTCAATATCCCGCTTGCTGGCGTCCCGGGCGTGAGCTGCGTTGCTGCATCCACATCCATCAGCCGATAGCTGTAAGCCCCGGTGGTGTCGCCCACGGCGTCCACGACCAGCGTGTAGTCGCCGGCCACCACGTCATAAACGGCGGAACCGCCTAAGTTGCCTGAGTCCGACGACGTGAATGCCAGCCCCGCCACCACCGTGCCGCGAGGACCCACGAGGGTCCAGTTGTAATTGCTGTTGTTGGTCAGCGAGTCGAAGTACACCCGCTTGGAATCGGCCAGGCTAAAGGTGTAGAAGTCCCGCTGGCCGACTTGCCCGATCGACCCGCTCACCGTGCTGCCAAGTGTCAGCGCGGCGGTGTCGTCCGCGACTTTCTGTATGTTGAACTGATAGTCGGTTGTTCCAGTGGACGAGACGGTTCCCTCGACCAGAAGGGTATAGCTCCCATCCTTGGCAAGCTTAAGGACATCGACATCGTTGCCCATGCTGGTGGGCCCAAAGACCGTAAGCCCATCATGGTCGTAGAGGCGCCAGTTGGCCGAACCACCGGTATAGGATTTGCTGTCGAAGAAATAGCGCTCCCCCGCTGCAGCCGAAAATTTGAAAACATCGGTTTCGTTCGCTGGGGAAAGTTGGCCCGTGACCGGCGTCCCGGCCACGACGTCGGGCGCCTTGAGAACGTCGATGAGCCGGAAGTTATATCCGCCAACGGCATCCCCGTCGCCATCTACCGCAAGCGTGTAGTCGCCGGTCTTGAGCGTCAGCAGGGAAGAAGCGGCGCCGGAATCCGAGCTCGACAACGGCCGGTTCGACACTTCCACGCCGGTCGGGCCGGCCAGGCTCCAGTTGATGCGGTTGTCGTTGGTCTGCGAATCGAAGACGATCCGCGCGTCCTGCACCAGCTTGAAGCCATACTGGTCGATTTCTCCCGGTACATCGATCGTCCCCGATACGGTCTGGGCGGGGTTGACGTCTCCCGCGAGCAAAACGCGCGGGTCGAGGGGTTCAAAGCGTATGTTTCTGGTGGTCGCGGTTTGCCGTCGCAATGGCCGCGAGGCAGTAGGCTCGCCGGCCCGCTTTCCGGCCGACAACGCTCCATGGATCGCCGCTACCAGGGGCTTGATCGCCCCCTTGCCCCAGCGCTGCGCACGCCCGATCGAATTGCGAGCTTTCCCGGTCATCTTCAGTTCCCCCTAACCCGCAGCAATCGACTGCCGCATTACCTGTTGGCCAATGCGGTGTCAATTGCGCGTCAGGTCACTGCCATGAGCATCCAATCGCTCATGGCCGCTACGCCGTTTCGGGGAGCTCGGTACAAGAAAGAAAGCCGCCCACGAATCGATCCGCAAGACGCAATCTGCCGAGGCAAATGCAAATCCTGAAGGCAACCAAGTGAAATCGAAGCCCTCTCACCCTCTGAAATTGGATGTGTTTCGATCAATCCTGGAAGTCAGATTGCAACTGCGACGACGCGTTACCGCATGTCCGTTATCGCACATATGACTACGCTGCGCAATCCTCAAAACAAGGTAGGCCAGGATAAATTTGTTCTGCATCGCTTTAAGAGGAAATCTCACAGGTAATTTCCCGCTGTGAGTCATGAAAAACCAGGTACTTGCAGATAGAACAAATTTACCGTGCAAGGTAGCCGCACGGCACGCATGGGAATCCGATATTCGTCATGACATCGGCATGAAACGTTGCGCCTTTTGCGCTTGCAGCGCGATGGCATCGGCCACGATCTTCGTCAAGAAGTTAGAGTAGGTCGCCGTCCGGACAGTGTCCGCAAAGGAACCGGCGGAGCCTTGCTAGCCTGACGATTTGATGCTGGCTCGGCACTTTGCGCCGGAAGGCACTTCAAGCTTAGGGTTCGGCATGTCCAGGAATACGGCAAAGGTGCCGCTTGCGGCATCGATCACCTTGTCGATGGTTTTGACCCGTGCCGTATGCCTGCCGCCCACGGGACGCTCCGGCGATACCTCAACAATCGCATCCTGCGATATCTTGCCAAATACGTTCATCGGCAGAATCACATGGACGCGCAACGGGTGCAATTGCGCCACCTTGAGAATGACCTTTTTCGCGCCGGTCGCTTCAACCACTTCGCCAGGGTAGGCCAGTTGGTCCAAGACGACGCCATCCACGGTGCTGCGGATGGTGCGCAATGCGAGCACGCTTGATTGTTGCTGGTATTCGATTCGCGCCAGCTGGCGGTTCTCTCCGGCTACGAGCAACTCGGCTTCCGCCAGCTTCAACTCGGCCTCCGCGTCATCGCGCTCCTGTACCGCAAGCAGTTTCTCGGCGGACATTTCCTTCCTGCGCTGGAACTTCCGCTTTGCAAACTCGATTTTGCTTTCGGCTGTACGTGTCGGTCCGAGCAGTTCAGACCTGAATTTCGCCAAATCCGCCGCGAATTGCTCTGCTTTCGATTCGAGGGCGGCGACTGCCTGACCCTTGGCGACCTTGTCGCCGCGCTTGACCAACACCCGATCCAGCAACCCCGTTACCGGGCTTGCGAGCTCGACAGTTTGGGTGGGCTCGATCAGGCAGTCATAATCGGTAGCGCGCGCTGGCGATACGGCCAGCATTGCAACGAATACGCCAAAATAAAGAAACGCGGTAGCCGCGCGATTGGTGCCCGGCTTATGTCTCTGCCCAAGGCTGATAGATTTGCGGCGGAGCCCCCGTTTGTCTGAAGATGGGTGTTCGACGGTGAGACCCGGGGGATGCGCGGGAATTTGCATGTGGGGAAGGTTAATTCAAAATGATCAAAATCGTCTTTTGCAATCGCGGCCCTTTAGCCGCTTCCGAGTTGCGGGCTTGTGATCCACAGCGCGGCGGGGCGACTCTTGGTTGCCACCACCGTGCCGACAATGCCGTTGGAGAAATGCATTCCAACCGGCGGCACCTGCCGCGCTTTGCGTCATGGATACTACTGATGTTTGCGTCCGGTGTCACATCACCGGGGCATGCGCTTGCCGAATCCCTGATGAGTTCTCTTGGCAAGGCGCGGGAAAATGAACCCACCTACCAAAGCGCCAAAGCTGCGGCAGTCGGAGCGCGGGACCGCGCACGTCAGGCGCTGGCAAATCTCCTGCCTCAAATTACCGCCAGTGCCAGCAGCAATAGCAACCGACGCGAT
>JANPGJ010000270.1:0-7861 GCA_031423955.1 Burkholderiales bacterium | reverse complement strand
GTCACCGGCAAGCCGGTGGCGCTCGGCGGCTCGCTCGGGCGGCGTGAGGCCACCGGGCGCGGGGTCAATGTGATCGGACGCGAAATGGCGCGCCATCTCGGTCTGCGTCTGAATGGCGCACGCGTGGCCGTGCAGGGCGTGGGCAACGTCGGTGCGGTGGCGGCGCGCTTGTTCGCAGAAGACCGCGCGCATGTGGTTGCCCTGCAGGATCGCGGCGCGTCGATTTTCAACCCGGCCGGCATCGATGTGGCGGCGGCGCTGGCGCACAAGGCGGCCACCGGGTCGCTGGCTGGCTGTCCCGGCAATGAGGCGATCGACAGCGAGGTTTTCTGGCAGGTCGAATCCGATTTGCTGATCCCGGCGGCGCTCGAAGGCGCGATCGATGCCGCACGGGCCGCGCAACTGCGTACCCGCCTGGTGCTCGAGGGCGCCAACGGCCCCACCACACCGGCTGCCGACGCCGTGCTTGCCGGGCGCGGCATCGCGCTGGTGCCCGACGTGATCGCCAATGCCGGCGGCGTGATCGTGTTCTACTTCGAGTGGGTGCAGGACTTCAATTCCTTCTTCTGGACCGAAGAAGAGGTGACGCGGCGCATGGACAGCATTCTCACCGGCGCCTTCGAGCATGTCTGGCGCACCGCCGCCGAGCTTGGCGTCGGCCTGCGCACCGCGGCCTTCGTGGTTGCCTGCCGCCGCGTGCTGGCGGCGCGCGAGCAGCGCGGCCTGTATCCCTGAGGCGGTAGCCGGCGTGAACGCCATCGACACGCGAACGCAAACCCTGACGCTGTGGCAGATGATCCTGCTGGTGCTCTCGGTCTATGTGCTGGGAGCGCTGTTAGCGCAGACGGTGTGGAGCCTGCCGCCGGAGGTGGTGCGCCTGCTCGACTGGGCCGACAACGCGATCTGCGTGGTTTTTCTGGGCGACTTCGCGCATCACCTGCTGACCGCGCCGGACCGCAAGGCTTACCTCCGGTGGGGCTGGATCGATCTGGTCTCGAGCATCCCCACGCTCGACATGTTGCGCTGGGGACGCGCGGTGCGCATGCTGCGCATCCTGCGTGTCTTGCGCGCGGTGCGTTCGGTGCGCACCGTGCTGGCCATCATGTTCGCCAAGCGCGCCGCCGGCCTGCTCCTGACCACCGGTCTCGCCAGCTTCCTGCTGGTCGTCGGGTCTGCAATCGCCATCCTCAACCTCGAGGAAGGGCCGGCGGTCAAGGTCCGCACCGCCAGCGACGCCCTGTGGTGGTCGTTCGAAATGCTGATCAGCCAGGGCTCGGGCCTGTACAACCCGGTCACCGTCGAAGGTCGCCTGCTGGCGGCGGCCCTGTCGATTACCGGATTCGTGTTGCTGGGCGCATTCGTCGCCGGCATTTCGGCGTCGGTGCTGGGAGAGGAAGAAGCGAGGATCGAGGCGGAGGAGAGCGAGATCCTGGCGCAAGTGCAGCGGATCAGCGAGCGCCTGACTGCAATTGAGGCAAGGCTCGACCGCGGTGGCGCCGCGCCGCCGGGAAAAGCATGACCCGCCGGCAGCGGAAGATAGCCTGGTCGCAGATCGTCGACTAGTAACTCGGGCGCGGCATCTGCGCCGCGCCATAAAGCAGCGACACCTTCGCGTCCGCCGGAATGCCCGGCATGGTCGCTGCCCAGGCTTCCCATGCGTCGCGCATGCTTGCCAGGCGCTGCGGGTCGCGCGAGGCCTGGTTGGCCCGCTCGCGCTCATCCAGTGCGAGGTCAAACAGGTACTCGTGTTCATCGATGCGCAGGTATTTCCACTGACCCCGGCGCAACGCGCGCTGGCGGCGATGGGCCATCCGCCAATACAGGTCGCGTGCAGGCTGCCACGTCGGGTTGCTGAGCAGGGGCAACAGGCTGACGCCATCCTGCGCATGGGCGGCAGATGGCGCCACACCGGCGGCCTCCAGCATGGTGGTGGTCCAGTCCATGGTGATCGCCGGGGTGCTGCTGACCTGCGCGGCCTTGATGCGTGCCGGCCAGCGCGCCAGCAGCGGCACGCGGATCCCGCCTTCGAGCAAATCCATTTTTTGGCCGATGAAGGGCCAGGTGTCGGAAAAGCGTTCGCCGCCGTTGTCGCTGGTGAACACCACCAGCGTGTTGTCGTCCGCACCGCTTTCACGCAGCGCCGCCATCAACTGCCCGATGCCCTCGTCCATGTGGTGGATCATCCGTCGGTAGGTGGCGATCGAACCGCCGTCCAGGTGGGGAATCGCGCCGTCGATGCGTCTTGATTCGCCGATATCGTCGCGGGTCAGCCAGGGCCAGTGCGGCGCGGTGTAGTGCAGCGACAGCAGGAACGGATTGTTCTTTTGTTCGCGCACGAATTGCACGGCACGCTCGGACAACAGGTCGGTGAGATAGCCTTCGCGCCGCACCTGATGCTCCCCCTCCCACAGATCATGGTCGCCGTTGCGCGCGCAATGTGAAAAGTAATCGACACCGCCTGCCATCGGCCCGAAAAACTGCTGGTAGCCGCTTTTCTCCGGCCCGAAATGCGGCCGATAGCCCAGGTGCCATTTGCCGACCAGTGCGGTCGAATAGCCGGCGTCGCGCAGCATCGATGGCAGGGTCGGGTGATCCGGCGGCAGGCCGAGGATCGGGTTGCCTTTGGCGGTGCCGGCCAGGGGCTCCTCGGCGGCGCCGCGCAAGCGGTATTGATAGCGTCCGGTGGCCAGCGCAAAGCGGGTCGGCGAGCACACCGGGGAGTTGGAGTAACCGTCGGTGAACAACATGCCTTCGCGCGCCAGGCGATCGAGATGTGGCGAGACACCGCCGGGCAGGGTGGAGTCGCGCGCGCCGCAGCAGCCCAAATCGGCATAGCCCAGGTCGTCGGCCAGGATGAAGATGAAGTTGGGTTGTTTCATGCGTTGCCCTTGTCAGGACGGATTCCCGGGGGCGTGCCGGTGCTCATCAGCCCGCGGCCACCAGGTGGTTCGCTTGTCGGCACTCGCAGGATGATCACGGGTGTTTCTGGCAAAAAAGCGGCAAAGCCGCGTTGTCGGGAACATTCTGTCAAGGGGCCGCGGCGATGGTAGAAAAACCATCGAAATTGCGCTGGCGCGGATCTTTGTACGCGCGGCGCGATGCTCAATTGTTTGCCGGGTTGGCCGGCGGCGGTGGTGTGGCGCGCGGCGCCCCCTTGTTCAGGGCGTTGCGCTCGGCCAGGGCGCGAATCAGGCCATCGATACCGCCGTTGCGCTCGATCACCACAGCGAAGTTGGCGCTGTACAGTCGCACCACGTCAACCCCGTCGGTCCGCAGTTCATGCACTTTCCAGCCGGCATCACTCAGGCGCAGAGTGACCAGCATCGGCTCGCCGGTCTGGTTGCCGGTGGCGCGATTGCGGGTGACGGCAACCCTGACCTGGGCCGACTTCGCGCCTGGCGCCAGCGTCACCGGTTGCGCTTCGAGCACGTCGTCGCGGTTCGATACCAAGAGGCGCGCCAGCACATGCACCAGCAGGGTACGAAACTCGCGTTCCAGCGCTGCGCGTTGCGCGCCGCTTGCACTCGCCCACGGTTTGCCGACCACTTCACGGGTGATCGCCGCGAAATCCATGTGCGGGGCGACATCACGATTGATGATGACATTCGCGGCGGCGGTGGCGTTCTCGCCTGACAGAGCCGCCTGGTCGGCCTTGAGCGATGCGCCAAGGGCGGTGATGATGCTGGCGACCAGCGCTTCGGGTCCGGTCTGGGCGAGCGCCGGGGTGGCGGCCGCTGCAAGCCAGAGGCAGACGATCCTGGCCATTCGAAGGATGTCGGCACCGCCAATCCAGGCCAGCATGCGATCGGGAAACACGCCAGCGGCGGGCGGCGTTCTGGCAGCAACACCGCTGACGCCTGCAACTGCGTAGATCGGCATTGGTGGTTGCAGGCACACGGTGGCAATGGGCAGGTCGATCATGTGTTCTTTTCTGCGCGATGGCGAGTCACTTGAAGGATCAACGATGATTCTACCCTCAGGCCGCTCGTCGGCACGGCCACGCCGGCGGTCACGGATGGGGAGGCGCCTATCATGCCGGCAAACCGCAAAAGCGCGTCCCGGTCAAACCCGGGCCGGCGCCGGCCTCAGGTCACCACCACTACATCAAACGGTTCGCCGATGCCGGCAACGCTGCGCCCGGCCCTGCGTTCGGCACAGCGCGCCGCGTCGAAGCCCTGGGCCGTGGCGCGTGCCACGGCATCGACACTGGTCAGCGCGCGTACCTGTTCGACCTTGGTGTGGTTTTGCAGCTTGGCGGCACGATTGACGGGGTCGCCAATGACCGCGTATTCCAGGCGGCCATCGTCGCCGATCGCGCCGCATGTGACGGTGCCAACCTCGACCCCGATGCCGACCCCCGGCGCCGGCTGATTGGCGGAGCGGCGCGCGGCCGCCCAGGCTTCCAGCGCATCGAGCAGTTCGGCGGTGGCGCGCAAGGCATCGGCGGCGTAGGTCGGGCTCGACCGGGTGGCGCCGAAGGTGACCATGATGCCGTCACCCAGGTAGGTGATCACGCTGCCGTTGTGTTTCTGGATCACCGGCACTGCGACTTTCTGGTATTCGCCGAGCAGGCCGACCAGTTCCCTCGGGGCCATGCAGGATGCCAGCCGGGTGAAGCCGCGCATGTCGATGAACATCGCCGCCGCCTCGGTCTGGCGGCCGCTGCCGGGCTTCAGGATTTCGTCGGCGTTGACGATCGTCGCCGCGATGTCGGGCGAAAAGAAACGTGCCAGTTGCAAGGCCGCCGCCTGGCCCGCCACCGAGCGATGCAGCAAGGCGCCGGCACGCGCGGTAGCGATCGCCAGCACGACGGACACAAGCAGGATCGAGATGATCTTGTCGATTTCGCCGCCGATCAGCACGTGCATCGACGTGAGGTAAACCACGTAGTCGCGGGTGATCAGTTCCATCCCGCCCGGCGCGTTGATGGCGATCGCGACCAGGCTGAGCCAGCCGAGGGCCGCGGCGGCCCCGGCCAGCAATACCAGGCCGGGCATCAGGCTCAAGGTGCGCAGGGCGATGAAAATGAATACATAAAAAAGGGTCGGCGCTTTCAGGTAGAACGCCGCAGGTTGTCCGTATTGCAGGTGAAAGCTCCAGATGGTGACCATCAGGAGGCAGTTGTCGGCGATCACCGAGAACACCTGGCGGCTGATGGTGAGCCGGCCGCGGTAGGTCAGAGTCAGGCGAAAGGCAACGAACAACGCATATACGCCCAGCGCCCACGGTACCGGTTGCAGCATTACATCGGTGGCGAAGGTCTTGCGTGAAAAGCCGTACAGAAGCGCGAAGGTCAGCACCAGGCCAGCCTGGACCCAGCCGATCAGGATTTCGTTTTGCCGTCGTTGTACCTCGAGTTCACGTTGCACCCGCAGCGGCAATTCGGCGCCGGCGTTGCCCGCCAGCCAGTCGCGGATGCGACGCCGGCGGCCGGGGCCTGCGGCCGCCGGGAGGTTGGCGCGGGCGAGGCTGGTGGCGTCTGCAGATGCGGGCATGCGTGTTCTACGGAGCAGCGTTGGCGACGGATGTGTCCAACGACAGGCTTTCAACGTCGGCGATGACGCGAATGGCGATCGGCTGGTCACGATTGCGCACGCTGATCTCTTCACGCGGGAAGCCGGAAGCGTCGAAGCCTGCACGTTCGGCGACCCGCTCGGAAATGATCAGCTGGCAGGCGAAGTGCTTGGTCTGGTCCTGCAGCCGGCTCGCCGTATTGACCGCATCGCCGACCGCGGTGAGGTAGGTGGCCAGCCCGCGCCCCATGTGCCCGACCACGGTCGGGCCGCAATGGATGCCGATGCCCATTTTCAACGGCGCCGGCAACTCGTCCTTGAGTTCCTCGCTCAGGCGCGCCACCGCGCGTGTCATGTCGCGGGCTGCCTGCAGGGCCTGGCGGGCGCCGATCGCGGCGCTGACGCGCACGCCGAACAAGGCCATCACGCCGTCGCCGGTGAACTGGTTGGTGATGCCGCCGGCGGCGTCGATGGCGCTGCCGGTGGCTTCGAAGTAGCGGTTCAGCAGATGCACCACGTCGTAGGGCAGCCGGGTTTCCGACAGCCGGGTGAATCCGCGCAGGTCGGCGAACAGCACGCACAATTCGCGCTCTTCGCCGCTCATGCGCTCGGGCTGCGCCAGCGAATCCGCCGGATCGATGGTGGCCGGAATCAGCGGGATCACCGACAGGCTGGCGGTCGGGCGCAGCTGGCAGGCCAGGCGCACCTGCGGCCCGGCCTTGACACGTTCGAGCAGGCGCGCTTCGGCCGGCGTCGCTTGCGGCAGTGCGTCAAAGCCGGTGGTCACGCGCACGCGGCAGGTCGAGCAGCGGCCGCGGCCGCCGCACACCGAGGTATGCGGGATGCCGAAATTGCGGCTGCATTCGAGCACCGAGAAGCCGCGCGGCATGCTGACGGTATGGCCGCCCGGATAGGTGACGCGCACCGACACGCTGCGCTCGCGCGCCTGGCGAATCGCGCGCAGCACCAGTGTCAGCGCAAGCAGGGCGCCGAAGCCGATGAGGATCAGGCGCGTGATGTCGGCCATGCCGGCCTGCAGTACCGCCGAGGGAATCCGGGCCGAGGCAAACAGGGCCTGGCGGATTTGCGGATCCTGCACCAGAACCGCAACCTCGCGTCCACCCTGAACGAAGCCGAACAAGGCGCTGACCGGGACCAGCAGGGCCAGCGTATACGGGATCAGCGGGCGCCGCGAATACCAGGGTTGCATGCGCAGCCAGAAATTCACCCCGATACAGCCATGCACCCAGGTGACCAGCAACAACGCAACCTGATTGAGACCCAGGTCGGGACGCTGCAACCAGAACACCAGCAACAGGAAGGTATACGAGTCCTGGAAGCCATACAGCTGATTGGCCACCAGGGTGCCCTGCACGTGACCGACCAGCAGCAGCGGGGTGGTGAGGCCAAGAAGCATTTGCAGGGCCTCGTTTGGCGGCATGCGCAGGCTGCGGCGCAGGTAGATGGCCCGGAAGGCGAGCGCCAGATGGACACCCAGCGCGAGCCCGAGCGCCGCATGACCCACAGGGTTGCGCCACAAGGCGAGAAACAGGTCGCGCCCGACCTCCATCGCGTCGAGCGAAATCATGCCCAGCCCATGGTTGAGCAAATGGGTCAGGACGAAGGAGAACAGCACCAGGCCGGAGATCAGGCGCAGGCGCCGCGCCACTGCCGACTGTCCGGTCGGCGTGGCTATGGCGGCAGGGGGAGCTGGCATATGCGGAGTCGTCGCCGATGGTTGCACCGAAGGGGCCAGGGGCTGGCGCCCGATATGGTCCGCCAGTATCGCAGGGACTCTGATTTGCGCCGCGGCAGATCAGGCACCGGACGCGGCAGGCGGCATCGCGGCCGGGAGCCGCAGGCGAAAGCAGGCGCCGCCGCCGGCGCGATCCTCGCAATGCACCACGCCATCGTGCTTGCTGATGATGGTCCGTACCAGCGCCAGCCCAAGGCCGGTGCCGCCGGCGGCTTCGCCGGCACCCTGCAGGCGGTAGAAAGGCTCGAAAATGCGCTCCCGCTCGGACGGCGGCACGCCGGGCCCGCGATCGCAGACCGCCAGTGACACCGGCAACGACCCGGTTGGCGACGGTTCGAAGCGCAGCGTCACCTCGACCTGTGAGTTGCTGCCACCGTGGCGCAATGCGTTCTCGATCAGGTTGCGCAACGCGCGGCGCAACAGGCGGGCATTGCCATCGACCAGCAGCACGCCTTCGGCGTCCAGCGCAACGCCGCCGCGAGCGCATTCCTCGGCGGCCAGCGCGGTCAGATCGATCGGTTCAAACGGCTCCTCCGGCGTGGCGCGCGCTTCGAGCCGGCTGGCGAGCAGGATCTCCTCGATCAGTGCGTCG
>JANPGJ010000269.1:0-3505 GCA_031423955.1 Burkholderiales bacterium | reverse complement strand
TCCGGCGACCTCGCCGGCCTGGCCGCCGCCGCGCAGCACATCCACCGCCTGATCGGGCTGCTGCACCAGGGCGGCACCAAGGTGAGCCTGATCGCGACCCTGGTGCAGGAACTCAACGCCAGGCTGTTCGAGCGGACCTGGCAATTGCTCGCGCCGCCCGACCTGGTGGCCAACAGCTGCCTGTTCGTGATGGGCAGCGAGGGCCGCGGCGAGCAGCTTCTTAAGACCGATCAGGACAACGGCCTGATCCTGCGCGACGACTACGTGGCGCCGGCGGACCTGGCTGCGATCTGCGACCGCTTTTCCGCGGCGCTGCGTGATTTCGGTTATCCCGACTGCCCGGGCGGCATCATGGTGAGCAATCCGCTGTGGCGGCAGACCGCAGGCAGCTTCGGCCAGATGACGCGCCAGTGGCTCCTGATGCCGACACCCGACAGCCTGATGTCGCTGGCCATCTTTCTCGATGCGCACGCGGTGTGCGGCGACATCAGCCTGCTCGCCGCGGTGCGCGAAGGCGTGTTCGCGCTGGTGACCGACAATGATGCGATGCTCGCCCGCTTCGCATCGGCGATCAATTCGTTTTCCGAAGGCGGCGGCTGGTGGAACCGCCTGCTTTCCCTGGGCGAGCAGAACGAGGAGACGCTCGACCTGAAGAAAGCCGGCGTGTTTCCGCTGGTGCACGGCATCCGCAGCATGGCGCTCGAACAGCGACTGGGCGAACTCGGCACCGTGGCGCGGATCCAGGCGCTGGTGGCTGCCGGCAAGCTCACCACCGCGATGGGTGATGACCTGACCGACAGCCTGCATTTTTTCATGGGCCTCAAGCTCAAGGCCGGCCTGGCGGAACTTGCACTGAACCGGCCGGTGTCGGGTGGCGTTCGCCTGTCGACGCTCTCAAGCCTGGATCGCGACCTGCTCAAGGACACGCTGGGCGTGGTCAAGCGCTTCAAGCTGCTGGTGCGGCAACGGTTCCATCTGGAACTGGTCGCGTAGTGACCGCGGGGTTGCCGGCGCGCTGGTTGGCGAGCCTGACGCGGCACTGGTTGCTGTATCACCTGCAGAACCCGCGGTTCCGCTTCATGTTCGAGCCGCCGCCGGACAACGAATGGGTGGCGCTGGATTGCGAAACCACCGGCCTGGATGTCAATGTCGACAAGATCATCGCCATCGCCGCCGTGCGCATCGTCGGCGACCGGGTGATGACCAGTGAACGCCTTGAGTTGCTGGTGCGACCGGAGCGGCGCATCCCGGCCCAGAGCGTGCGCATCCACCAGTTGCGCGAACAGGACGTGGCGCAGGGCATCGCGTCGGACGCCGCGATGACGCAACTGATGCACTTCATCGGCAGCCGGCCGCTGGTCGGCTATTACCTGGAATTCGACATGGCGATGATCGACCGTGCGCTGGCGCCGCTGCTGGGCATGGATATGGGACTGCCGCAGGCGAGGAACGAAGTGTCGGCCATGTACTACGACTACAAGTACCGGCAACTGCCGCGGCACCTGCGCGATAACCCGGTGATCGACCTGCGCTTCGCCACCCTGATGAACGATCTCGGTCTGCCGCTGCGCAACGCGCACGACGCCTTGAACGATGCCGTGATGGCGGCGCTGGCTTTTGTCAAACTGCGCCACCTGCTGGCGGCGGGTTAGCGGGTTGGCGGGAAAAGGCGCTACGCGCGGTCTTGGCCGCACGGCGCAATGCAGGCAAGCGGCTTCCGCCAGGCGCCCTTTTGGGAATTGAAAAAAGGGGGCGAACCCCCTTTTTTTCGACCCGATTGTCAGCCGGGAGGCAGGAAAGCCTAGTGCCCGGATGCGCCGGATGCACCGAAGCCGGTCTCCGAGCGCACCTGTTGCGCCTTGAACGCCGCGCGCTCGGCCGCCGCCTGCGGACTGCGATCAAGCAGCGAGAACAGCCAGATGCCGACAAACCCGATGGTCATCGAAAACAGTGCCGGTGATGAATACGGGAACAAGGCCGAACCCTTGGGATTGCCGAGCGTCGCTTCCCATACCGAGGGCGATACCACCGTCAGCGCCACCGAAGAGATCAGCCCCAGAAAGCCGCCGATCACCGCGCCCCTGGTGGTGCAGTTCTTCCACAGCACCGACATGAACAGCACCGGAAAGTTGGCCGATGCCGCAATCGCGAACGCCAGCGCGACCATGAAGGCGATGTTCTGCTTCTCGAAGGCGATCCCGAGCACGACCGCGACCACGCCCAAGGCCAGCACGGTGATACGCGACACCTTCAGTTCGGACGCGCTGTCGGCCTTGCCCTTCTTGAACACCGTTGCATACAGATCGTGCGATACGGCCGACGCGCCGGACAAGGTGAGGCCGGCGACCACCGCCAGAATGGTGGCGAACGCAACCGCCGAGATGAAGCCGAAGAACACATTGCCGCCGACCGCCTTGGCCACCAGCACGGCGGCCATGTTGGCCGAACCACCACCGCCCTTGATGATGCCCTTGGCAGTATCGGCGAACTCCGGATTGGTCAGCACCAGGGTGATGGCGCCGAAGCCGATGATGAAGATCAGGACATAGAAGTAGCCGATCCAGGTGGTGGCCCAGAGCACCGACTTGCGCGCCTGTTTTGCGTCCGGCACGGTGAAAAAGCGCATCAGGATGTGCGGCAACCCGGCGGTGCCGAACATCAGCGCGATGCCGAACGAAATCGCCGAGACCGGATCCTTGATGAAGCCGCCCGGCCCCATGATCGCCAGGCCGATTTGCGCGGCCTCGGCCGGCGGCTTGCCGGCGTTGGCGGCGATCTGGGTGCGCACCTCGACTCCCTTGGCGAACAATGCCTCCGGACTGAAGCCATATTGCGCCAGCACCATCACCGCCATGAAAGTCACCCCCGACAGCAGCATGACCGCCTTGATGATCTGCACCCAGGTGGTGGCGGTCATGCCGCCGAACAGCACATAGACCATCATCAGTCCGCCGACGATGACCACCGCGATCCAGTATTCGAGGCCGAACAGCAGCTTGATCAGGGCGCCGGCGCCGACCATCTGGGCGATCAGGTAGAAGGCGACCACCACCAGCGTGCCGGAGGCCGCGAACACGCGGATCGGGGTCTGCTGAAAGCGGTAGCCGGCGACGTCGGCAAAGGTGAACTTGCCGAGATTGCGCAGGCGCTCGGCCATCAGGAAGGTGATCACCGGCCAGCCAACCAGAAAGCCGATCGAATAGATCAGGCCGTCATAGCCGGTGGCCATCACGGCGGCCGAGATGCCGAGGAACGACGCCGCGGACATGTAGTCGCCGGCGATCGCCAGCCCATTCTGGAAGCCGGTGATGCCGCCACCGGCGGTGTAGAAATCGGCAGCCGACTTGGTCTTGGCAGCTGCCCATTTGGTGATGAAGAGCGTGGCGACGACAAACACCGCGAACATGCTGATGGCGACCCAGTTGGTCGGTTGCTTGTCCACCTGGCCCAGGTCGCCGCCGGCGGCCCGCGCCACACCGGCTGCCAGCAGCAATGCCAGCGCGGC
>JANPGJ010000268.1:0-9849 GCA_031423955.1 Burkholderiales bacterium | reverse complement strand
CGATTTTCCGGCCGGCAATCTGCGCGAAATGGTGGCCTACATCGGCGCCAACCCGGGCAAGGTGCCGTATGCGTCGGCCGGCGTCGGCAGCCAGCACCATATCGGCATGGAACGCTTCATGGGCCTGGCCGGCCTGGAGATGATCCACGTGCCCTACGCGGGCATCGCGCCAGCTTTCAATTCGCTGCTCGCCGGCGAGACCAAGCTCCTGTTCGCGGCGCTGACGCTGCCCTTGCCGCACCTCGCCACCGGCAAGGTCAAGGCAATTGCGCTCAGCGGCGCGCGGCGCCACCCGCTGCTGCCGAACGTCGCCACCTTCATCGAGCTGGGCTACGCCGACTACACAGTCGGTGCCTGGTTCGGTATGTTCGCCCCGGCGGCAACCCCGCCCGATATCGTCAAGCGTCTGTCAGGCGTGATCTGGGACGCCGTGTCGAGCAGGGACTTCATCGACAACGTGCTTCTGAAAATCGGCTTCGACCTCGATACCGCGGTCTCGCCCGAGCGCTTTCCGGCATTCCTGCGCGAAGACCGCCTGCGCTGGAAGGAAGCGGTGGCGCGCATCGATCCCGCCAAGTTCAAGCCCTAGTTTTCCGGCGGGCCGCCCATTTCCATCGTAACCATGCCGGGGGCGTCGTTTTGCTCGATCGCCGTTCGGAACTTTCGTGTCGTTGCGATCACCTTGCGCCTGGCCCCAAAAAAAAAGTCAATGGTTTGATGGCCCCCCGCTGCCGCAAGGCGCGGCAGCTTGCCACGACCATCAGGGCTCGCGCAGTTCCAGCCTGCCTCCCGCGAGGCGGCCGCGATACTGCTTGTCGCCCGTAGTCAGCATGATCTGCTCGCCATAGACGCGCCCGGTGAGCGTGTGCACGGTGCTGCCTTGCTTGAGCGTGCCGGTCAGCATCTGGAACTCCTGCTCGAGCTTGACCTCGCCCTGCGCCACCGTGTAAGTGCCTTCAACCTTCTGCGGCACCACCCAGTGCAGCACCCGGCAGAAGGAAATGTCGCAGCCGGGCTGGCCATGCAGATCGGCCTCGGCGTCCGGCTTCCACTCGGCCATGGTGAAGGTGTTCGACACGATGCGCGTGCCCGGCTTGAGGTCGAGGATCTTCGGTCGCAGCTTGCGGTTGATTTCGGGCAGGAGGAACATGGTGAGCACGGTGGCCTCGGCGAAGCTGGTCTCGAAAAGGTCTGCCTTGACGAAGCTTGCGCGCGCCGTCATGCCCGCGGCCGCCGCCTGCCGCTTGGAATACTCGACCATGTCGGGGTTGTATTCGATGCCCAGCGCGCGCGCGCCCAGCCTGGCCGCGGTGATCACGGTGCGGCCGTCACCGGAGCCCAAGTCGATCACCACGTCCTGCGCGGTCACCTTGGCGAGATCGAGCATCTTGTCGACCACCACCTGCGGGGTCGGCAACCAGATCACGTCCTTGCCCTGCTGGCCCGAACGCGGCTCATAGGGTTTCTCCGCCGTCGGCGCGGCAGGCGTGGTTTGCGCACCGGCCATGCCGGTGAAGCCGATCAGGCAAGTGACTATGAGGGCGGAAAACGCAGGCAGGGTGGCGCGGTACATCGGGAAACTCCTTGTTGGTCGGGAAATGCTCTGGGGGCCGTCATTGTAAGAAATTGATGGCGCGCCGCCCTGGAGTGGCTATAGCGGCTGGATATCGGCCAGCTTGACAATCCTCTGATAGGTCGTGATCTGCTCGCGCACAAAGCGCGCGAATTCGTCAGGCTTCATCGGCGCGGGCGTAATGCCCAGCTTGGCAAACTGCTCGCGCACCTCCGTCACTTGCAGGATGGCGCCGACCTGGGCGTTGAGCTTGTTCACCACCGCGGCTGGCGTGCCGGCGGGCGCCCACATGCCGAACCACAGCGTGATGTCGAAGTCGGCCAATCCCTGTTCGGCCAGCGTCGGCACCTCCGGCAGCACCTCGGCGCGCTTGCGGGTGGAAACACCGAGGGCGGCGAGCTTGCCTTCTTTCAACTGCCCGACCACCGTATTGATCGGCGCCATGTAGAACGCGGTGCGCCCGGCGATCGAATCCTGGATCGCCTCGGGCGAGCCCTTGTACGGAATGTGCAGCATTTTCAGGCCCGCGATCTGGGCGAAGTATTCGGCTGCCAGATGGGTGGAGCTGCCAATTCCGGCAGACGCGAAAGGAATGCCGGCCGGTTTGGCCCTGGCCGCATCGATCAGGCTCCTGACTGTCGGGTAGCTGCCGCCCCTGGCGCTGACCATCACATAGGGCGTGATGCCCAGAATCGCCACATCGAGCAGGTCCTTGAGGGGATCGTAGGGCAGCGCCTTGTAGATCGCGGGGTTGGCGGCATGCGAAGCCGACTGCACCAGCAATGTGTAGCCATCGGCGTCGGCCTTCACCACCGCCTGGGTGCCAATCTGGCCGCCCGCACCCGGCCGGTTGTCGACGGTGACCGGTTGTTTCCAGGCTTCGCTCAAGTGCCGGGCGACGATGCGGCCGGCGATGTCGGCACCGGATCCGGCGGTCAGCGGAACGACAAAACGGATCGGCTTGTTCGGATACTCCTGCGCCGGGGCGAGGGTTGCTGCGAGCGACAGCGCCAGCAGAGTGGCCAGTTTGGTCAGGGGCTTCATGGATTTTCCTCAAGCACGTGTGGGGTCAGGTAATGGCGGGCAAGCGGCCATCGACGCGCGCCGCGAAGGCGCGCCGGTGCAGTCAACGTCGCCCCGGGGTTGCTTCAACGCCGGGCGGGTGCGGTGCCATCCTGCCACGCTGACGCCGAAGAAAACGCTGAACAAGTCCCTGAAATACGGATTCCCGAACGAAGAGTCGTACTGATTCAACATGTCGCAAGAACGACTTTCCCGACCTACGGACTTGCTCAGTGTTTCCCTACCGGGCGGCCCTGCCCGGCCAGTCGCTGATGAAGCCGTCCCGATTGGGCATCTTCACCTGCGGCAACGACCGCGCGTTCATTTGCGAATCTTCGCCGACGATGCCGTTGACGAACAGCACGTAGGCGCTGACGGCGTAGACCTCGTCGCTGGTGAGGGAGAGCGGCTTGTCGATCGGCATCGAACGCCGCACATAGTCGAACAGTGTGGTGGCATACGGCCAATAGCTGCCAACCGTGCGCACCGGTGTCTTCGAGGCCAGGCTACCGATGCCGCCGGCAAGTGCGTCGGCTGGCTTGCCAGTACCCTTGACGCCATGGCAGGCGATGCATTTCTGTTCATATACCGCCTGGCCCTCGCGCGCAGTGCCGCCCCCGGACGGCAGGCCGGCGCCGTCGGGCCCGATGCTGATGTCCCAGCGCGCCACCTCGGTGGCCGACACCGGTGTTCCGAGGGCCGGCGCCTTGCCGACGGGGGAAGGGATTGCGCACGCGGTGAGCAGAAGGGCCGCGATGGTGGTCGGGAAGTTACGCATAAACATGTTTCACCGCCCCGTCCGCGCCAATGCCCCAGCTGACGATGGAATTGTTGTGATAACGGTTTTCCGTAGAGTACTTCGCCTGCCAAGCACGCCGGGCGGGCTGCACCTGGCCCTTCTCGTCGGTGGCGCGGCTTTGCAGCAGTGCTTCCCGGCCGCCCCAATCCCATGGCATGCGAAAACGCACAAGGCATCGGGAACGTTCTTCGCCGGTGAGAGCGGCATCGGCCCAGGTGAGGCCGCCGTCGGTCGATACTTCGACACGGCGAATGCGCCCTGCGCCGCTCCAGGCCAGCCCCGAAATCTCGTAGAAACCCGCGCGCGGCAGCGTCATGGTCGAGGAAGGTCTGGTGATCAGCGATTTCACGCCCATCTCGAAAGTGAACTGCTCGGCACGGCCGTCCGGCAGGAGGTCGGTGTACTTGGAGGTTTCATCTTTGGTGTGGACCGGCCCTTCGGTCGCCTTCAGGCGCCGCAGCCACTTGACGCTCATGTTGCCCTCCCAGCCGGGCAGCATCAGGCGCACCGGATAGCCCTGCTCGGGCCGCAGCCGCTCACCGTTCTGGTAGAGCGCCAGCATGGCGTCATCGAGCGCCTTTTCCAGCGGAATGCTGCGGCTCATGTGGGCCGAATCGGCGCCTTCGGCCAGCAGCCATTTCGCGGCCGGCAGCAGCCCCGCCTCTTCGAGCACGATGCGCAGGGGCACTCCGGTCCATTCGCTGCATGACACCAGGCCGTGCAGGGCGCCGGCCGACACCTGCTGCGGTTGCGGGGCGAGTGCGCGCCCGCTGTTGCCCGCGCACTCGATGAAATGGGTGCGCGTGACCATCGGATAGCGCAGCAAGGCGTCGACGCTGAAGCTTAGTGGCCGCGCCAGCAAGCCGTGCAGCAGCAGCAGGTGCTGCTTCGGGTCGATGTCGGGAGTGCCGCTATGGCTGCGGATGGTATGCAGGGAACTGGGCGTGATGATGCCTTCGAGCATTTCCAGCGGCGTCGCGGCGGCCCCGGTGCCGGGCGCCAGATCGCCATACGGCTTGCCGAGGACGCGCACGACCGGTTGTTCGAACCGCGACGGCTGGCCGTAGCCGGAGAAGGGCGCGCCATAGACGCGCTCCCACGGCTGGCCTGCCAGATTCTGCGCGCCGGCGGTGCCCGCTACGGTGCCGCCCGCCACCAGCGCTGAAGCCTGCTTGATGAAGCCGCGTCGTCTGGAAACCGGGCTGGTCGGCGCATCGGAAACGGCCGCGTCTTGGTCCTCGGGATGGGTGTCGTTTCGCTTCAACCTGGTCTCCTCGGTGTTTTTTTGATGTTCAGGCGATGCCTGTGCAGCCAGTATGCGGCATGCATCCGGCTTTTCGCAATCACCCGATGCGAGGCGGCGGCCGGGGCGGTTCCGACCAGGATTTGAACTGGTGCAGCGAGGTCAATTGCGGTGGCGTCCTTTGGCGGGATTGGCTTCGCGGCCGATCGGGGCGCCGCGTCACCGACCATCGCTGCGCCAGGTGCTGCAGCGAGCGATCCATGGCCAGCCGCGCGGGTGCCGGCATCCGGGTCAGCGCTGCAACGAAGTCCCGATACACAATGGATTTCCGCGTCTCGCGTCGCTAGAATCCGCCGGACCCGGCTGCGCGGCACGCCGCGCCCCGAAAAGCACGACCGAAATCAGCCGCAACTCCGGAGCATCACATGCCTTCACCCCGCACCATTCTTCTGGTCACCTGCCACCCGGAGTCGCGTTCACTCAACGGCGCGCTGCGCGATCATGCGGTCGAGGCCTTGACGCGGCGCGGCCATCGCGTCGAACAATCCGATCTTTACACGATGAAGTGGAAGGCGGTGGTCGACGCCGACGATTTTCCAGGCGAGCAACCAGGCGCGCGCCTGGCAGTCGGCGCGGCCTCGCGTCGCGCCACCGATGGCGGAACCTTGACAGCGGACGTTCTCGGCGAGCAGGCCAAATTGTTGCGCGCGGATGCCGTGATCCTGCAGTTCCCGCTGTGGTGGTTCGGTGTGCCGGCCATGCTCAAAGGCTGGTTCGACCGCGTGTTCTCCAACGGCTTCGCCTACGGCCTGACCGCGCCCGGCGTGCGCTACAGCAGCCGCTATGGCGAGGGCATGCTCAAGGGTAAGCGCGCCTTGCTGGCGGTGACCGCGGGCGGGCAGGCGCCGCACTTCTCCGAGCGCGGTGTCAACGGGTTACTCGAAGACCTGCTGTTCCCGGTGACCCACGGCACCCTGTTCTACACCGGCATGGAGGTGCTGCCGATCTTCGCCGCACACGGCACCAATCGCGTGGCCGAAGAACAGTTCGCCGCCCTGCGTGATGCCTACACGGCGCGGCTTGAGGGTCTGTTCACTGACGCGCCGATCGCCTTTCGCAGCCAGAATGGCGGTGACTACGATGATGATCTGACACTCAGACCCGGTGTGGGTGAGGGCGCGAGCGGGCTTGCGCTGCACCAGCGCTGACCACTGCTGCGAGGAGCCACTGCATGGAAATGAACGGCAACGCCCACATTCAGTTGTCGGTCAACGACTATCCCGCGTGTCGTGCGTTTTATCGCCGGCTGTTCGAGAAACTTGAAATGAAACTGATGTTCGACAGCGACGAACGTATCTACGGGGTCGGCAGCCGCACCGGCATCCTGGTCGCTCCGGCGGCTGCTGCATTCGGCAACGCGCCGTTCGAGCAGGGACGTGCTGGCCTGCATCATTTCTGCTTTCGCGCCCGGTCCCGCGAGGATATCGATGACCTGCACACATTCCTGGTCGGCATCGGCGCGCGCATCGTGCATCCGCCAGAGGAAGCGCCGTGGGCGCCGGGGTATTACTCGGTGCTGTTCGAGGACCCCGACGGCATTCGCATCGAGGCCAATTTCGTGCCTGGAAAAGGTGTGCGCGAACAGTAACCTGCCGCGGCTTCGTTGCGCGTCTGCGACCACCGCGCACGCCGTGATTCGGGGTGTCGGACTGGAATGCCTGCAGCTCTGGATCACGCGAGCGTAGCGGCCGGCTGCGAACTGACGAATCCGGATCCGCCGGTCAACCCGCGGCTGCCCGCGTCAAACAGGACGGCGTAGCGTTCGACCATCGCGTCGATAGTGTGGTGCCGCGCCACAAACTCCCGACCGGCGGCCGCAACGCGCCGGTTGCGCAGCGGATCGTCGATTGCCTCCAGCATGGCCAGCGCCAGCGCAGCCGCGTCGCAGTCCTCGGCCAACAACCAGCCGGTGCTGACATCGCGCACGATCTCGCCGGTGCCGCCGCTGGCGTTGGCGATCACCGCGATACCGGCGGACATCGCTTCGAGCACCGCGTTTGGCGACCCCTGGTGGGTACCCAATATCAACGCCGCGGTGAACGGTTCTGACAGGTACTCTAGCGCCAGCTCGGCGCCGCGAAAGATCACGCCGCTCCCGGCGGCGCGCACCGCGAGCGAGCGCGCGTAGTCCGCATGGCGCGGCTCGGCGGTGCCCACGACGTGCAGGCGTGCCTGCGGGTATCGGGCCTGCACCAGGCGCCAGGCATCGAGGATGGTTTCCAGGCGCTTGGACGGCGCGATACGGCCGCTGACCAGAAAGCGCGGCTCGGCCGGACTTGCACTTTGCATGGCGCGCGCCGCCACGCCGTTCGGAATCACCAGCGTGCGCGCCGCGACCGGCGCAGCCGCGCAGTGATACTTGAGCACCAGCGTATCGAGGCGCGCGTAATAATCGGCAACGCGGATGTCGATCGCCCTGCCCCATGATGCGACGGCTGCAAGCTCTTCAAACGCATAACGGCCCGGACTGACATCGATCAGGCGCAATACGGGCGGCGCGAAGCGCGCCAACAGCAGTTTGACCTTGGGATCGACATTCCACAGGCAGACGCTGGCGACGCCATGACCACCTGCCCAGGCCAGGAGCGCCTCCGCCAACGCCAGCGGATCAGGGCTTGCGGTCGGGCGGAATACCGGCACACCGGCAGCGGTCAACGCACTCGCGAAGGCCGTACTGGTCCCCGCTTCGCACACCGCGACGGCGAGCCGGTGGCGCGCGAGCAACCCGGTTGCGAGATTGACCAGGGAGCGCTGGGCGCCACCGGCGTTGAGATTGGCGGTCACCAGCAGCGTGTCGGTGTCCTGTCGTTGCACCTGGCGGCAGGCGAGGGTCAGCGACCAGCTGCGTGGCAGGCTCGGCGCATTGCCCGGCGCCAGGGTGGTGCGTACGGATTGTTGTTCGATCACCGCCGCGACCGCCGCGGCGGGTGCGTCGCGCGGCAGCAGATGGAGCCCGGCCTCGTCGATTTCGGCTTGCCCGCCGACATCGCTGGCCACCACCGGCAATCCCGCGGCGAGCGCCTCGCGTACCGCCATCGACAATCCCTCGAAGCGGCTGACGTTGAGCAGCACGTCGGCGGCCGCGTAGAAGGGCTCGATCGGATCGACGAATCCCGGCAGCCGCAGTCGGTCGCTGAGCCCGGCGGCGCAGGCCGCATCAACCACACGATCGAGCTCGGTCAAGCCGCCGTTGTCCAGCACGCCGCCGGCGATCACCAGCACGGCGTCACGGCGCGGCACCAGATGGCGCAATACCGCGATCGCGCCGCGATAGTCCTTTTGCGGCTTGATCGCACCGACCGCCAGCACCAGCAGGGTGGCCGGTGCGATGTTGAGTTCGCCGCGGATGCGCTGTCGCTCATCGGCATCGAACACCGCACTACCCAGGCGCGGCCGATGGCGCAATGCCAGCACCGGCACGCCGCAGCCGTGCGCGCGCATCTGCGCCGCCACCGCCGCGGCGCAGGCAATCGCCTGCGGCACTTGCGTGCTGTGCCAGCGTTGCGGGTCGTTGCGCCAGCCTTCCTGCGCGTTGTGCACAACCGGCACGGTGCGCACGCCGGCCTGCCACAGGATTGCCAGCAGGTCGTCGCCGATCAGGTGGCTCGAGACAGGCGCATGCCTGCCGGCCCAACGGCGCCCCAACCATTGCATGAAGGCTGCGGGCGCCTCGGCTTCGCGCCGCAGTATTGCAACCCCCGGTGGCGGCGGCCGCGCGTGGCGCCGTTGGTGCAGCACCGCCAGTTCACAGGCGCGACCGGCGGCTGCTTCCGCCGCCAGCCAATCCAGCACGATGCGCTCGGCGCCGCCCAGTGCGAGCGAGGCGATCGCCACGCACACCGTTTCGCGCTCATCGATCACCGGCAGGTGGTCGGGCAGCGCGCGCGCGATCAGGTTCGCGGCGCGCGCCGGCATGGCTCAGTAAGCGGTGGCGCCGGCGCCGGCAGCGCCGTCCGTGCCGGTCGCGGCGTCCCATTGATCACTCGCACCACCGCCGGCGAATGCGCCACCGGCGCCCGACACCATGGCAGCGGCGGCCCCGGCAGCGGCGACGCGGCCGGCGCTGCCGCTGCTTGAGGAGGTTGACGATGAACCGCTGTCGCTCGACCAGCGGGTGCCGCGATCATCGGAATCGAAGGCCTTTTCGGTCATCGGTGTGGTGAATTGCCAGCCGCCTTTGCGCGACCACTTGAATTCGCGCTCCGGGTGCCAGTAGCGCACCCGCGGGTTGTTGCCGACCTCCAGCACCGCGGTCAGTTTGCCGCGCCCGACGCGCAGCGCGGCGCCGTTCGGTTGCCGCTCGTAGTCGAACTCGGCGACGAGCGCGCCGGCGCTGTCGGTCAGGCGGATGCGTTCGCGCCCGCCACTGATGACCACCGTTGCCGTGGCAGTCTCGAAGCCGGGCAGATTGCGCCAGGTGTGGCCGTCGACGACATTGCGCGTGCCATTGCGTTCGCGCACGAAGCGCACCACCTTCTCGGGGTGAAAGTAGGGCTGCAGTTCGGGAAACATGGTGCGGAAATAAGCGTCGGAGCGCTGCGCGGGTGGCTTTGCCGCCGCCGGCCCGGCCAAGCGATCGCCATCCTTGCGCCTGCGCCATGCCCGCAACAGCGCGAACCCGATCGCGCCAGCAACGAAGACGGCGAAGAAAGCGGGATAAAAAAGGTCGGACGTCATGCACGCTCCTCCACTGCGGCGGCCGGTGCGAGAAGGCCGACGCGACAAACCCGGCGCGCAAGAATAGCGCGGCCCGTCGGTATCCGGCAGCAGCCCGCCCTATTCGCGCCGCGCGCCGTTGCGCCGCGGCCGGAACGGCGCCGCCAGTGGCTCACCGATGAAAATGCCCTGGCCCGGCATCAGCACGCTCTTCCAGTAGGCCTCGATCAGGGTTTCGCCGCGCAGGTAGTGATCGGCCAGCACGACCGGGTGCGGAAACTTCTGCAGCAGGTTGCAGGGCTCGACCACCGTGCCGTAGCTGCCGGTGGCGCCGGCCTCGAGCCAGCGCAACGCACTCATCTGCGCGCTGTCGGTCAGCATGCCGCCGGTCGAGGTCAGGTGGTCGGCGACCGCGCCCGGCACGAAGCCCAGGGTCTCCAGGCCATCAACCTGCAC
>JANPGJ010000267.1:0-2785 GCA_031423955.1 Burkholderiales bacterium | reverse complement strand
CTGATCGACGACAACGAGTCCGACAACGTCTATCACGAGATCATGATCACGCGTTCAATCGCCGGCATCGCTAGGCTCCTTCTTCAAGGGGGTCTGAATAAATCGGTAGGGACAGGGTAAAACAGCTGCCCTGGCCTGGTGTCGAGGTGGCCACGATACGGCCGCCGTGCAGTTCGGCGATCTTGCGGCATATCGACAGTCCAAGTCCGGTGCCATCGTATTGCTTGCGCGAATGCAGGCGCTTGAACATGTCGAAAATGTTCTCCAACTGGGTGTCGGGAATGCCGATGCCGTTGTCCTGCACCCGGATCACGCACTGCTGGCCGGCCACGCTGGCCGATACCCGCACAACCGGCGCCACCTCCTTGCGCGCGAACTTGATGCCGTTGGCCACCAGATTCTGCAACACCAGGCGCAACTGCGACGCATCACCCGCCACCACCGGCAGTTCATCCCACAGGATTTGCGCCCTCGCCTGCGAGATGGCCAGCGCCAGATCATCGCGCACCAGGATCATCGCGGCATTGAGGTCGACCGGCTGCGCATCGATCGCATGATTTTCCAGCCGCACGAAATTGAGCAAGTCGTCGAGCAATGCCTTCATGCGCTCACCGCCGGCGCGGACAAATCCGAGAAAGCGCCTGGCCGGCGCCGGCAGGTCCGCCGCGTGATCTTCGGCCAGGAGCGAACTGAAATTGACGATCGTATTGATCGGCTCGCGCAGGTCATGCGACACGATATGGATGAACTTCTGCTGCTCCAGCGTCTTGGCTTCGAGCATCGCAACCACACTCTTCAGTTGGCTCTCGCGCTGCTTGAGAGACTCGATGTTGTGCGCCCGTACCACCACGCCGACGATTTCGCCATCGGCATCACGTGCCGGCAGATACTGCACCTCGACATGCGTCGGTCCGCGCCCCGGATAATCGTACAGCCGCTCGTAGGCCGCCGCGCGCCCCGCAAACGCGTCATCAATCAATGGTTTGACGACCTCACGGTAAAACCTTTCACCCAGCACCTCGGCGATGCCGCGACCGACCACGTCCTCGCGGCGCAGCGAGTAATAGTCAAGATGGGTCTGGTTGACATAGCGATACACATGGTCGCGATCGACAAATGCCATCAGGTCCAGGCTCTCCGCATCGATCGCCTGCAGATATTCGATCGTCCGCCGCGTCCGGTCGGCCGAAACGACGGCGTCGTCACGCTGCTGCTTGTCGTGCTCGAGCAGGGCTACCACCATGCGCGAAAGCGCGCGCAAGGCTTCGGTCTGGGCCTGACTCAAGGCGCGCTTTTCGCGGTCGATCACGCACACGGTTCCGAGCGCGAATCCGTCCGCAGTGACAATCGGCGCCCCGGCATAAAACCGGATATCGGGCGCCCCCACAACCAGGGGATTGTCGCGGAACCGCGGATCGCGGGCTGCGTCTTCCACCACCATCACCTGCCCGGGGTCGAGAATCGCGTGCGCGCAGAACGCGACTTCACGGCTGGTTTGCTGTACATCGAGGCCGACGCGCGACTTGAACCATTGACGTTCCTTGTCAACCAGGGAGATCAGCGCGATCGGCGTTCCGCAGATGGTCGAAGCGAGTCGTGTGATGTCGTCAAAAAGCTGCTGCGGAAACGTGTCGAGAATCTCGAGACGCGCCAACGCGGCAAGCCGTTCGTGCTCGTTGTCGGGGGTCGGTGCGACGGACATTGCGGCGTGGCGACTGGCTCGCGCGAGAAAATCCCGCCGCATAATGCCACAAACCGCCGCCCTGAACTAACGCCGGTTCGGGCCACGAAAGTCCGCAACCGCACACACCTCTGCCGGGCCAGTCAGGGCTCGATGAAGCGCCGCACCGCGGCGACCGTGCGCGGCGCGTCTTCTTCCTGCGGTACATGGCCGAGGTCATCGAATACCAGCAGCCGGCTGCCGGCAATCGCGGCGGCGAAGGCGGCGCCGTCAGACGGCGGGATCAGCCGGTCACGCCCGCCCCACAGGATCAGGGTCGGCTGCGCCAGCTGGCGCAAACGCTCGCGCGGATCGTCACGGCGGAGCTGCGCGAAGCGCAGTGGCAACGCAGCGCGATTACCTTGCCGCAGCGTCAACTCGTAATAGCGGTCGACCAGGGCGGCGCTGACGCGGTCGGGCTCGCCAAACACATTGCGCACACTCGATTCGACCAGTGCACGCGGCAACAGGTTCGCCATCATCCGGTTGACCAGCGGCATGCGCGCCAGCCGGAAGCCGATGGGCACGCTTTGCGGTTGCAAGGGAAAGCCGCCGGCATCGACCAGGATCAGCCGCGACACCCGCTGCGGCGCCGCCAGCGCAACATTCCAGGCGATTTCGCCACCCAGCGAATTGCCGCCCAGCACCACCTGGCGCAACGCCAGATGGTCAAGCAAGGCGAGCACGAAACCGCTGTAGCGTTCGATGCTGTAGTCGCCGTCGGGCGCCGGACCGGTCAACCCGAATGCAGGCAGGTCCATGCTGATGACCCGCCGCGTGCCGTGCAGGCCGGCGCTCCAGCCTTCCCAGGTATGCAGGCTTGCCGAGGTACCGTGAATCAGCACGATTGGTTGCGGATCGTCGCGCCGCCCTTCGTCGCGCAGGTGCACCTGCATGCCCTGCAGGGCGATGAACTGCGATGGCGGCGGCGCCCAGCGTGCCGAAAGCTCGGCCACCGTACGATCGGGCGCCCAGCTGTGCACCAGCAGCCACCCCGACAGCAGGGCAACCAGACCCGCGAGCGCACCAAGCCCGCGCAGAGCGAGCTTCAGCCTTGCACGGCGC
>JANPGJ010000266.1:0-27306 GCA_031423955.1 Burkholderiales bacterium | reverse complement strand
ATTTGCGTGGGCAAGACCAACACGCCGGAATTCGGCGCCGGTTCGCAAACCTTCAACACGCTGTTTGGCGCCACCAGGAATCCATATGACCTGACCAAGACCTGCGGCGGCTCATCAGGTGGCGCGGGTGTGGTGCTGGCCACCGGCATGGTGCCGCTTGCCGACGGCAGTGATCTCGGCGCATCGCTGCGCAACCCCGGCAATTTTTGCAATGTCGTCGGCTTGCGGCCCTCGCCCGGGCGAGTACCGACCTGGCCGACCAAGCATCTGTGGGGCAACCTGAGTGTCGAAGGGCCGATGGCACGTACGGTGGCCGATACGGCGCTGCTGTTGTCGGTGCAGGCCGGACCCGACGATCGGGTGCCGATTGCATTGATGGAACCCGGGGCTTCGTTCGCTGCCGGCCTTGCACGCGACTTCAAGGGGACGCGGATCGGGTTTTCGCCGTCGTTCGGCGGCCAGGTGCCGGTCGACAAGCGGGTTGAGGCGGTGATCGCGGCGCAGGCCAAGGTGTTCGAAAGCCTGGGCTGCCATCTTGAGGACGAGGTGCCGGATTTCTCCGGCGCGCATGAGGTGTTTCTGGCCTTGCGCGGCCATTTGTTCGAACTCAACAACGGCGAGTACCTTGACAAGCACCGCGACAAACTGAAGGAAACCGTGATCTGGAACATCGAGGCCGGGCGCAAGCTGTCCGCCGCCGATATTGCACGCGCTGATACCGAGCGGGCGCGGATCTATGAGCGGGTATCGAAGTATTTCGAATCCCGCGAATTTCTGGTGACGGTGGTCAACCAGGTGCCGCCGTTCGCGGTCGATCAGGAGTATGTAACCGAGATCAACGGCGAGAAATTGCCCACCTATCTGGACTGGATGAAGAGTTGCTACTACATCACCATCACCGGGCACCCGGCAATCTCGGTGCCGGCCGGCTTTACCGCAGATGGCCTGCCGGTGGGCATCCAGATTGTCGGCCGGCGGAATGCCGATTTCGCCGTGCTGCAGTTGGCCCATGCGTTCGAAGCAGCCACCATGGTCTGGAAACGCAGGCCGTTGGTGGCGCAATAGTGCCGGACTTATCAACTATCTGACGAAATGATTTTGACGATGAAGACCATTCACATTGCAGCCAATGAAATGGCGCCGCGCATCTCGCGCTTCAACGAACTCAAGCCGCTGGCGGTGCAGACCAATCCGGATATTCCGCTGGCCGCGGCAGACCTGATTTATGCGCGCAAGCTGCTTTCCGTGATCGGCCTGGGTGGCGGCACCGTCACCCCGGTCAACGCCAATGCGCCGATCACCGGCGCCGGCGGCATGACCATGGTGATCGCCAGCTGCCCGCCGGGCCAGGGCCCGTCGCTGCATTCGCACCGTGCGACCTATGAGACCTTCACGGTACTGCGCGGCCGCTTCGAAGTCACCTGGAACGATCGCGGCCAGGATCGCGTCGAGCTCGGCGAACTCGACACCATTTCGGTGCCGCCTGGCGTCGCGCGCGCCTTTCGCAACATCGGCAACGGTGAAGGGCTGCTGCAGGTGATCATCACCGGCGGTGTGCATGACATGAACGACATCGCGTTCGCACCGGTGGTCGCCGAGCGCGTCAAGGCGATCAATCCGGAGGCACTGCTCGAATTCGAGAAGGCGGGGATGAAGTTCGATGCCGCGATGGAGGCTTGATCAGAACCGGCGAACAGCGCCGATCCTGATCGCCGCTTGCAGGCGGGCGACTGCCCACAAGCCAGCGCGCGGTCAGGCGGCGGGAAACCGCATGTCAACAATCACGCCGCTGCCGTCCGGACGATTGCGCGCCGCTGCGCTGCCATGATGAAATTCGGCCACCAGCCTGACCACATAGAGGCCGAGACCGAGATGCGGCTCGGTTCCGCTGCCGCTGTCACGCACTGACACCATCGAATCGAACAGCCGCGCGCGCGCCGGGTCATCGACGGCCGCCGGCAGCAGCGGGCCGCTGTTTTCGACCGCGACGATGATTTCACCTGCGTCGTGGCGGATGGCCACTATGACGGGCGTACCGGGCGCCGCAAAACTCACCGCGTTGGCGGCCAGCTTGTCGAGGGCCTGCGCCAACAGGTCGGGCGAGCCGTCGAGCGGGGCGGGTGAGTCGGCGATGCGGGTCTCGAACGCTTGCTGCGGATATGCCGCGCGATAACCTTCGACGCAACCAGACACCACTTCACGCGCGTCGTAGCGGCTGCGCTCGCCGTCGCGCAGCGCCTGCTCGAGTCGCCGTGCTTCCCCCATCCGGGTGATCAATTTGTTCAGGCGGGCCAGGCCTTCCTCGGCGCGGCGCATGTACTCGCGCGCTTCGTCCGGCAGGTTCTGCATCGCCAGGTTGTCGAGCGACGATCGCACCACCGTCACCGGGGTGCGGAACTCATGGGTGATGCGTGCACCCAGGTTTTCCAGGTAGTCGTGGTATTGCGCCAGCCGTTCGAGCAACTGCGAGAAACTGCGCGACAAGTCGCCGATCTCGTCACCGGCACGACTCGCGGTGGCGAGCGCACGGACCCGGCCGTTGGCATCAATCGCGGACTCCGCCTCGTCGCGCAAACGGCGGATGCGCTGGGCCAGGCGGCTGGCAAACAGCAGCATGATCGCGGCAACGATGATAAATACCGCGAGCGTGGCCGAAATCAGTTTCTCGAATGCGCGCGCGGTGAAACTCTGGATCGCGTTGGTGGTCTCCTCGACCACCACCGCGGCCACCACGGTGTCGCCGGCGAATACCGGGTGTGCTGCCGAGACGATGACCGCGCGATTGTCAAGAGTGGCACGCCAGCGCGCGCCGGCAATCCCGGTCAGTGCGCGCTCGACCTCAGGACCGGAGGAAATCGCATTCTCGGGCAGGCTGTCGTCAAAGTCCTCGGTCGGACGCTTGAGCATGGCCTTATAGATCGGCCGCAGGAAGGTCTCTTCGAGGCGTTCCCATGCCGACTGCGGCGCGGCGGGTGTCGCCGGCGCCATGACTGCCGCGCCGCGCAGGCTGCCGGCAAGTGCGAGCAAGCGGTGCTTGCGGTCGACCACCCAGACCCGGCTATTGGCTCGGTTCTGCGATGTCACGATTGCCTCGACCTGCTCGCCGCTGCGCTCGGGTATCGCGCTCTCCTCGGTGGTGACCAGGGTCGGAGGCCTGGTCGGCTCTTGTCGCGGCGGCGCGCCAGTCACGGCCGTGCCGGCCGGCGCGGCAACCGCTGTTGGTTCGGCTGCTGCGCCGGATGATTCCATGCCCGCGGCTGCTTCGGCCGGCGATATTGCGCTGCCGGCACCGATCGCCGCCGGCGCCGGGTCGCGCAGCGGTTCGGGCGGCGGCAATGGTGGCGGCGTTGCCGCCTGCGGCCGCAGCCGCCGCATTGCCGGCCGGTCGTTGAGTGCGGTGGCGACCGCGCGCGCCGCGGCCAGGAGGTTTTGTTCCTGTTGCTCGCGCAACAGGATCTCCATTTCGCGGACGTAACCGACGCCGATCAGCGGAATGGCTGCCAGCGCCGCAGTCACAAGCAGCAGTTTGGCACGCAGGCCGATGCGAAGGGGCGTCATTGCGAGGGCTAGTCGCGCCAGCGATAGCCCATGCCGTAGACGGTATCGATCGCATCGAACGCCGGATCAACGGCCGCAAACTTGCGGCGAATCCGCTTGACGTGCGAGGTGATGGTGCCGTCGTCGACGACAATCTTGGCGTCGCCCATCAATTGGTCGCGATTCTTCACGTGGCCGGGAAACTTGGCCAGGGCGTGCACCATCCAGAATTCGGTCAATGTGAGGTCGACGATCTCGCCTTTCCAGGTGGCCAGGAAGCGCTTCATGTCAAGGCAGAGCAGGCCACGCTCGATCAATTCATCGGCGCCCTGCGGGGCGGCTGCCAGTTCGGCACGCCGAAACAGTGCCGCTATGCGTGCCATGAGGTGCGGCAGCGACACGTCCTTGGTCAGGTAATCATCGGCGCCAAGGCGCAGGCCTGAGACGACGTCGAAGTCGGAATCGCGTGCGGTAAGGAAGATGATCGGCAGGCTTGCCGAAGCGGCACGCAGTTCGCGGCAAAGGGCGAAGCCGCCATCAGGCTCGGCAGCCAGGCCGATATCGATGATCGCCAATTCCGGCAACCGCAGCTTGAATGCGGCGGTCGCTTCCGGACGCGAGGCATGGGTGCTGACTTCATAGCCGTGGCGCTTGATCGCTTCGGCGTAGTTGGCGCGAATGGCGGCGTCGTCTTCCACCAGCGCGATGCGTTTTGCCATCTGCTGCTCCAGTCTCTGGTTGATCAGGTCATTGCGGCCAAGATAGCAGAAGCGCGGCCTTGCGCACAGCTTGTGGCCGGCTGTCATTTTGTTGCCACTATTGGCCCGCGTGCCGCCTGCAAGCGGTCTGGCGAGCGTCACGCGGCCGGGTTGAAATCAGTCGTCGAGTTCAATTCCGCGGAGTCTGATGCCATGTCTGTCAACCAAAGCCGTATTGCAAGTCCGCGCCTGGCCATTGACATGTTGCGGGCGCTGGGCCTGGCGGCAGCCGTCGGTGTCGGCGTGGCGCTGACTGCCGGCCTTCTCGTACTGTTGCTGGCCGCAGGCAGCTACTGAGAATTGCAGAACCATGACAAGAACGCGCCCCTGGCGAGGCTGACATTCTCCTGGCGACGATTTACAGTTGCCACCGGCGCCGGTTCGGCGCCGCCTGGCATTCCGGGTTTTCGAGGCTTGTCGGTCGCAAACCCGCTTGTTGGTGCCAGACTGAGGTCGTCCGTGGCCCCGCCATCAGGCACAATCACCTTGTTGCGGTACCGGCTTGCACGAGGTGGGCGGTGCTGACGCGACGTGTGCGACAGGTGAATCCGGATGACAGGGTCTGTGCAAGGCGGAAAATCGAAGCGTTCGGCAACCAGACGCCTGCTCGGTTGGCTGGCAGCGGCGCTGATGTTGCTGGGTGTCTATGCGACCGTCGGGTTTGCGTTGGTGCCGTGGCTGGTCAAGACCCGGTTGCCGGAATTGTCCGAGCGGGAATTCAAGCATCGCGTCACCGTCGGCGAGGTGAAGTTTGATCCCTTCAAACTGATCTTCGACGCCAGCGATGTGCGGCTTGCCGAACCGGATGGCACGCAGATGTTCGGCCTTGGCGCGCTGACCGTAGACCTTGAGTGGTCGTCGCTGGTCGAGCGAACCTGGCGTTTCGCGCTGGTGCGCCTGACGGCACCGGCGATGAACCTGGCGATTGCCGCCGATGGCCGCTTCAACCTGGCCGAATTCATCGCCGCGCTCAACGCCAAGCCGGCCACGGAGAAGCAGCCATTGCCGCGACTGGCGATCGACCGGGTCGAGATCGGGCGAGGAAAGATCGATTTCGACGATCGCCGCGCGGGTTACCGCAACAGCCTGTCACCGATTGACTTCGCCGTCGATCACCTGTCCACGCTGCCGGACCAGAATGGTCCCTACACCTTCAGCGCCAATACCGCGCGCGGCGGCAGCATCCGCTGGAAGGGCGAGGCATCGCTCAACCCGATCGCCGGGCGCGGCGAACTGCTGCTCGATGCGATTTCCCTGCCGGAGCTGGCAGCCTATGCAAAGCCGTTCACCGAGAGCGTGATGACAGGCGGCAAGCTGGGCGCGAAGTTGCCCTATCGCTTCGCCTATGCGGAGGGCAAGCTGGCCTTCGACGTGCTCACAGCCCACGTCGAGCTGGCCGGACTTGTGCTGCGTCTTGGCGGCATCCAGGCGCCGACCCTGCAGCTGGCGACGATGCAGCTTGAAAACGTGAATGCCAGTCTTGAACGTGGCGAACTGTCGATGTCGACGATCCGCCTGGCCAACGGCGGGCTGCGCTCCGCGGCAGCGAACGGCCCGACCCTGGCGGTGTCGAGCATGATGATCGAAGGATTCAGCGCCAATCGTGACCGTGGCCAACTCTCGGTGACCGGGCTCAAGGTTTCCGACATGGTCATGCGGTTGCCTGGCGTTGCCGCACCTGCGGTGTCAATGCCGTCGCTGAGCATCGATGGCATCGCCGCAACTCGCGAACCGGCCGAACTCGTGCTTGGATCGGTCAAACTTGCCGGCGGCCGCATTGCCATCAAGCGCGACGCCGGTGGAGTGATCGATCTGGTGTCGGGGCTTCAATCGTTTTCTTCCCCGGCACAGGGGCCGCCGGCGGCTGCGGTGACCGTGCCGCCTTCAACGCCGACGCCCTGGAAAGCGGTGGTGCGACAGCTCGGGCTGGACAACTTCGCGCTGGCCTACAGCGACCTCACGTCGGTCACGCCCCTGCAACTGGTGGTTGGCAAGGCAGGCTTGAAGTTGACGCTGGAGGCATCGCAGTCGGCTGGCGGCCTGGCCGTCAAGGCCGGTGACGGCAACCTTACCGTTGGTGACATCGTGATTGGCGGCGGCAACCCGCCGGTGCGGGTCGCCGAGTTGGGTATCGGCGGCGGCGCGTTCGACTTGGCGGCGCAAAGCCTGACTGCGGACCGCGTTTGGCTGAAGGGGTCGCAACTGAAAATTGCACTCGATGCAGCGGGCAGGTCGAACCTGCAGGATCTGATTCCCGGTTCGGCGCGTACGCGGGCAGCGCCGGGCGCGCGAGCGGGCACAAGTGCGACAGCGGTGGCGCCCGGCAGGGCGACAGCGCCATTCAAGGCAGGCGTCAAGCTGGTCGACATCAGCGGCGTGAGCGCGGACCTTGATGACGCCGGCAGCGGTATCAAGCTGCGCGGCATCGAGGCCGGTGTGCGCCTGACCGGGGTGTCGTCCAACCCTGGCGACGCGGTCGGCTTTGACGCCGGCGTCAAGCTGCGCGAAGGCGGCGACCTGCGTGCCAAGGGGCGCATTGTTCCGGCCGGCGCCGTCGTCGACGCGGCGATCAAGGTGGAGCGGTTGACGTTGGCGCCGCTGCAGTCTCTGCTGTCAAAGTACCTCAGGCTGACCTTGGCAAGCGGCAGTGCAAGCGCTGAGGGCAAGCTCGCGATCGGCTCGCGCGACGCCCAGGTGCGCTATACCGGATCGATCGGCCTTGCGGGATTGCTGTTCAATGAAGAGGGCGGCAAGCAATTCGCCGCACTCAGGAATGCGAGCGCGGACGGGATCGACCTGCGGCTCGGGCCGAATGCGCTGGTGGTGCCGGAATTGCGTCTGGAAGCGTTGCAGGGGCAATTGCTGATCGAAGCCGACCGCAGCCTCAATGCGCAACGGCTGCTGGTGCAGTCGCCGGCCAGAGACTCTGCCAATCCGGTGCCTGCCAGCCCGGGCCAATCCGCCAGCACCCCGCCGGCGGCAGCGGTTGCCGCCGCAGTTTCTGCCGCCGCAGGAGCTCCTGCCTCCGCCGCAGCACCTGCATCCACTTCCACTTCCAGCGCGACTGCCCCTGGAGCTGGCGGCGCCGGCGTCGACCCGTTTCCGGTGACGGTGCGACGCTTGCGCATCGACAACGCGAAGCTCGATTTCGAAGATTTGAGTCTGCGACCGCAATTCGGGGCACGCATTCACGAACTCGCAGGCGTGATCACCGGCTTTTCCACCAATCCGGCGACCCGCAGCAAGCTCGAACTTGACGGCCGTGTCGACGAATTCGGACTGGCACGCATTCGCGGCGAGTTCAATCCATTCGCGCCGCGCACCAATACCGATGTCAACCTGGTGTTCAGGAATGTCGACATGATCACCGCGACACCTTACGCGATGAAGTTTGCCGGCTACAAGATCGCCGCCGGCAAGATCTCGCTGGACCTCAACTACAAGGTGCGCAACAGCCAGCTTGAAGGCGACAATCAGGTGGTGATCGACCAGTTGACGCTCGGTGAGCGGGTCGACAGCCCGGATGCGATCAAGTTGCCGCTCGAACTGGCACTGGCGATCCTGAAGGACGGTGATGGCCGCATCGATCTCGGATTGCCGGTCACGGGCAGTCTCGACGACCCGCAATTCAGTTACGGTGCGGTGATCTGGAAGGCGATCGTCAATGTGCTGGCGCGGATTGTCACGGCGCCGTTTCGCGCGCTTGGGGCGCTGTTCGGCGGCGACGGCGCCAAGCTCGAATCGATTGACTTCGACCCGGGCAGCGCGCGCCTGTTGCCGCCTGAGCGGGAAAAGCTGCGCCAGGTGGTGCAGGTGCTGGGAAAGCGTGCGCAACTGAAGCTCGCGGTGCCGGGCCAGTACAGCGAAAGCGCCGACGCGCCGGTATTGCGCGATCGCGCCATGCGTGCCGAAATCCTGCGTCGCGCCGGGCTCAGGATCGCCGCTGGTGAGGAGCCGGGGCCGCTTGACCTGCAGGATCGGGCGCAACGGGTGGCGCTGCGCGAAACATTCAGCGCGCGCCACGGCGCGCCGGCGCTTGAACAACTGCGCGAGCAGTCCGAGCGTGCCGCGGTGGCGCCGGCTGCCGCCACCGGCAGCACGCCGGCCAAGCGCGAGCAGGTGCCGCTCTGGCGGCGCGCCCTCGATGTCGCGCAGGGCGAGCCGAACCTGACTGACGCGGCGGCATTTTATGGTGCGATCGCCGCCCGTCTGGCCGCCAGCCAGCCGATTGGTGCTGATGCACTGGTCGAACTGGCGACCGAACGTTCGAACAACATCGCATCAGCCCTGAAAGACGCCGGCATCGATGCCGCCCGCATTGCGCAGCCGCCGGTGGAAAAGACCGAGGCGACGGGCAGGATGGTGCCGTTGAAATTGGGGCTGGCATCGCGATGATCGGCCGTCCGCAGGCTGGCGTCGGGGTGGCTTGATAGTCGATGCGCGAGGCCGTTTGGCAATGGGAGCGTTGGCGCCGGCTGCGCGGGCGATTGGGCCGGCTGAACGACTGCGCGGGGCCGGTCGCGATGCAGTGGTCGCCGGACCGTTTGGCGTGCTCCGCGGCTAGCGCGGGAAATCGCTGACCGGCAACGAACTAGCCGCGGCATCGATCGCGGCCGACACGTCAAGGCTGCGATTGAGCATCGGCACCTCCGAGGCGGGCGGTCGGTAAAACACGATATGGCTCTCGAGGGACTCCTTGGCGCGGTACATGGCGCTGTCTGCATGGGTCAGGAGACCCTGCTGGTCCTCCGCATCAACCGGATAGATCGCCACGCCGAACGAGGCCGACACCAGAGACTCGCCGCCAAAGGCCTCGAACGGCGCCTTGATGACCGCCAGCAGCTTGTGGGCGACCTCGGCGATTTCGCCATCGGTCCCGGTCTGCTCGAGCAGCACCACGAACTCGTCGCCACCCATGCGCGCCAGCGTATCCGACGAGCGCAGGTTGTTCCTCAGGCGTTTGGCGATCTCGATCAGCAGATTGTCCCCCGCCTGGTGGCCAAGTCGGTCATTGACCAGCTTGAAACCATCGAGATCGATGAACATCAGGCCGAGGCGCCAGCCGTTGCGCTTGGCGCGCTGGATCGCGCGGTCAAGCTCGGCGTTGAAGGCCATGCGGTTGCGCAGTCCGGTCAATGCGTCATGGGTGGCGGCATAGGTAAGGCGCGCCTCGGCTTCGCGCCGCAGCCAGAACAGGGCGAGTTGGCTGCCCAGCGATTTTGCCAGCGACTCGATGAGGGCATCGGCCAGTTGCACATGCGGGCCGAGAAATTCGAGTACGCACACAACCTCGCCCTGTACCACCACCGGAAACGCGAACGCCGCGTGCAGCCCGGAGGCGAGCGCCTGTTCGCGGCGATTGAAATCGACGTCCTGCGCAACGTCGGGCAGTGTCGCCAGCGCCTGGGTGGTCCAGGCGCGAGTGATCAGATCATGCGGGCTGATCGGAAACCGGCGCGCCCGGGTGGCGTCGGCCAGCGGTTGCGCCGTGGCTTCTGACCAGGTTTCGCCGCACAGCAGCGTGTTGTTGCGCGGATCGCGCATCCAGCGCGCGCCATAGTGCCACCCCAGTGGCTTGCACACCGCTTCAAGGATCGCAGGCAGGGCTTCGGACAGGCGGGCAGCGCCCGCCAGGATGCGCGTGACCTCGTCACGGATTTCCAGTTGCACCTGGGTCTGGCGAATCTCGGTGTAGTCGCGGCTGGCGCCGCGATAGCCGATGAAATCCCCGCCATCGCCGAACACCGGAACCCCGGTCATGCAACTGAAACGCAAGCTGCCCTCGCGATTGATGCGGCCAGTGACGAAATCATGAAAGGTTCGCTGCTGATCCATTGCCGAGCGCAGTCGATCCCAGCTCTCCTGGGTCACGCCGACCGAAGGCGACTCCCATGGCGCGCGGCCGACCAGTTCATCGAACGAGAATCGGGTGCCGACTTCGTCGCGATACAGGACCCGGCTGTAGCGGTGCTGCGCATCGGTCTCCCAGAAGACATCATTGGCCGAATAAATCATCTGCTGGAAAACCGCGGCCCAGCCGGCATGGATCGCGCGGGCAGCGGAGTTGTCGGCGGCGGTTTGCGACAGGGTGAGGGGGCCGATGCGTTGCAGGTTTTCGAGTTCGGCCACGCGTGCGCGCCCACGTGTGACCACAATCGCCAGTCCCGCGGCAAGCAGGAGCGCCAGAATCGCCAGGACAACAGCAGCCGACATCGGTTACGCGGCGCTGATCAAGCGATGGTTACACCACCGTCGGCCACGATGGTCTGGCCGGTGATGAATGCGCCGGCCGGGCCGGCCAGCATGACGGCGATGCCGGCGATGTCGTCCGGGTCGCCGATGCGCCGCAGCGGCGTCTGCGCCTCGCGCGTGGCGCGCGCGACCTCGTCATCCCACAGGGCACGCGCGAAGTCGGTCTTGACCAGGCCTGGCAGGATCGCATTGACGCGGACATTGTGCGGCCCCCATTCGAACGCAAGATTGCGGGTCAGCCCGACGTCGGCTGCCTTGGACACGCCATACAGGCCAATCACGCCGTTGCCCCTTAAGGCGGCGATCGATGAAACGATGATCACCGCACCATCGCGTCGCTCGGCCATCTGCGGTATCACCATGTTGCACAATTGCCATACGCTGCGGATGTTGGTGCCCATGATCTTGTCGAACGCTTCGTCACTGGCCGCCGCGGTCGGTCCGTAGACCGGATTGGTCGCGGCATTGCAGACCAGGATGTCGATGCGGCCATAAGCGTCGTTGGTCCTGGCGACCAGGTTTTCGAGTTCAGCCTTGCGCGCGACGTTGCATGGAATGGCGACCGCGGTCAGCCCTTTGGCGTCGAACTCGCGCTTGACCTCGTCACAGGCGTCGGCCTTGCGGCTGGAAATCACGACCTTGGCGCCGGCCTGGGCCAACTGCATCGCGATCGCGCGGCCGATACCCTTGGTAGAGCCAGTGATCAGCGCGACTTTGCCAGTGAGATCAAATAGGGGGGAGGGCATGATCCAGTATTTGGGATTGTGGATCGGATAGGATACCGCACTCGATTCAAGCCGGTGAATCCGATGACAATGCCACTGCAAGCCACGGAAGTCCTTGACTTCTGGTTCGGCCCGCCCGACGGGGCGGAATACGGCCGCCCGCGTGCGGTCTGGTTTCGCAAGAATCCGCAGTTCGATGCCTTGGTCGGTGATCGCTTCGGTCCCTTGCTGGCGACGGCCGCGCGCGGTGAACTCGGCGACTGGTCAGGCAGCCCCGAAAGTCTGCTGGCCCTGATCGTCGTGCTGGACCAATTCCCGCGCAACATTTTTCGCGGCAAGCCGCAGAGTTTCGCGACCGATCCGGCGGCACTCGCGGCCGCCAACACCATGGTGGAGCGTCAATGGGACTGGCGGCTTGTACCCGTGATGCGCATGTTCGCTTATCTGCCCTTCGAACACAGTGAACGGCAGACCGACCAGGACCGGTGTGTGGCCCTGATGCAACGGGTGCTGGAGGACGCGCAATTGGCCGATATGCCCGCGTGGGCGATCAAGCACCAGGCGGTGATCGCCAGGTTCGGGCGCTTTCCCCATCGCAACGCGATTCTTGGTCGCCAGTCGACGTCGGACGAACTCGAGTTTCTGGCGCAGCCGGGGTCGTCGTTTTGAGTCGGAGATCCGGCAAGCCATGGGGGCTCCTGGCCGGCCGGCCGACCGCAGGCCGCACTCACCTCCATGGGGGAAAAGCGCGGTGACAGGATGGTAGTCAAATGAGCGCGCCGCCCTCCGGCAAGACATCGCATGCCGACGGCAGCCCGTCTGCCTGGGTGCTGCGATTCTTGCCACTCGTAAGGCGCGCCGGGACGGTGCTCGACCTGGCGGCCGGTCACGGGCGTCATTCACGCGTTCTTGCCGGCACGGGGTTTGCCGTCACTGCGGTTGATCGCGATCCGGCCGCGCTCCATGTGCTGCGTGGAATCTCCGGGGTCGAGGCGCACGAGGCAGATCTCGAATCCGGCCCCTGGCCTTATGCGGCGCGCCGGTTCGACGCCATCGTGGTGACCAACTACCTTTGGCGCCCCTTGTTGCCCGCGCTGGTCGGCGCGCTGGCGCCGGATGGTGTGTTGATCTATGAAACGTTCGGCATCGGCAACGAACGGTTCGGCAAGCCGTCAAATCCGGATTTTCTCCTGCGGCCGGGCGAACTGCTCGACCTGGCGCTGCGCTTTCAGCTCGGCGTGGTTGCGTTTGAAAACGGCTTGGTGAGCCGGCCGCGGCTGGCGATCGTCGAGCGGATTTGCGCGCGTCGGCAGGGCGTTGAAACGCCGGCGGCACCACTCGACCAGATGCTGCCTGCCGACACGTTTTGAGACGCTTTCGCGGCGTGCGCGAATGTCGCGCGTGGGCACCCGCTGGGGTAAAATGCGGGCTTGGATATTGACCCCGCGCAAGGCAAGAGGTGTCCCATGGCTATGTTTTCCGGAAGTATCGTGGCGATTGTCACGCCAATGCAGGACGATGGTTCGCTTGATCTCGCCGGCCTCAAGCGTTTGATCGACTGGCATGTGGCCGAAGGCACCAACGGCATCGTGATCGTCGGCACCACCGGTGAGTCGCCGACAGTCAACCATGAAGAACATCAGCTTCTGATCAAGACCGCGGTCCAGCATGCTGCGCGCCGCGTGCCGGTAATCGCCGGCACTGGCGCCAATTCGACCGCCGAGGCAATCGATCTGATGGCTTACGCGAAATCGGTCGGGGCTGATGCCTGCCTGTCGGTGGTACCGTACTACAACAAGCCGACCCAGGAAGGCTTGTATCGCCACTTCAAGGCGCAGGCGGAGTCTTGCGACTTGCCAATGATTGTCTACAACGTGCCGGGTCGCACGGTGGCCGACATGAGCAACGAAACCGTTTTGCGCCTGGCCCAGGTCCCGGGCATCGTCGGGCTCAAGGATGCCACCGACAACATCGAGCGCGGCTCGGCGCTGATGCGCGATCTTGCACTGGCCGGGAAGGGCGATTTCGCGATGCTTTCCGGGTGCGACGGTACGGCGCTGGCCTTTACCCTCCTCGGCGGGCACGGTACGATTTCGGTGACTGCCAACGTCGCACCGCGCCTGATGCAGCAGATGATCGCGGCCGCGCGCAAGGGCGACCTAGCCACCGCGCGCGAAATCAATAGCCGCCTGTTGCCGCTGCACCAGCGGCTGTTCCTCGAGGCCAACCCGATTCCGGTGAAATGGGCGGTCGCGCGCATGGGCCGCGGCGGTGCGCACCTGCGATTGCCGATGACCCCGCTGGCAGAGCAGCATCACGCCGCCGTGGAAGCAGCGCTGCGCGCGGCAGGGGCACTGTAGGGCAATGAGGACTTCAAGATGATGAAATTTCGCGCGTTGCTGATGGTTGGCGCCTTGACCACGCTTGGCGGTTGCAGCTGGACCGGTGATTTGCTCAAGGGCGACAAGGTGGATTACAAAAGCCAGGGGCGGGCCGAGGCTCCCGGGCTTGAAGTGCCGCCGGACCTGACGTCGCCGACACGTGATACGCGTTTCACCATTCCGGGTGATGAAAGCCGGCGCGGGCCGGTCACTGCTTCCGAATTGGCCAACAATCGCCCAGCCAGCGGGCGCAACGCTGCTTCAGGCGTCCTGCCGCCGGTGCAAAACGCACGGGTCGAACGCGCCGGTTCGCAGCGCTGGATGGTGATAAACGCCAAGGCCGACCAGTTGTGGCCGACGATCAAGGAGTTCTGGCAGGAGCAGGGCTTTATCATCGATATCGAACGCCCTGAATCGGGTGTCATGGAAACCGACTGGGCCGAGAATCGGGCCAAGATCGGCCAGGACCTGATTCGCCGCACGATTGGTCGGGTATTCGACGGCCTTTATTCAACGCCCGAGCGCGACAAGTTCCGGACCCGGCTCGAGGCCAATCCGGCGACCGGTGAGACCGAGATCTACGTCAGCCACCGCGGCATGATCGAGATCTACAAGACCGAAGGTCGCGACCAGACGGTCTGGCAACCGCGCCCGGCTGATCCGGAACTCGAGGCTGATTTTTTGTTGCGCCTGATGGTTCGCCTGGGAAATGACGAAAGTCGCGCCAAGCAATCGCTGCAGGCCGGCAACCGGCCGCAGGAGCGTGCCAGGATCGTGCGTGCGGCCGGCGCGTCGACCGTCGAGATCGACGAAGGGTTCGATCGCGCGTGGCGGCGGATTGGGCTGGCGCTCGATCGCGTCGGCTTCACTGTCGAGGATCGTGACCGTTCGAAGGGGCTGTATTTCGTCCGCTATGCTGATACCGACGCGACGATCAAGAAGCCCGACGGCGGCTTTCTGTCACGGGTCACCGGGTTTTTCAACAGCGACAAGACAGTGACGGCCGAGCAGTACCAGATCCGCGTCACTGACGCCGCTGCCATCACACGGGTGGCAATTCTTGGCAAGAACGGCGCGCCGGAAGAGTCGCAGACAAGTCAGCGCATTCTCGGTCTTCTGCACGAGCAGTTGAAGTGACGGCAGGCGGGCGCCAGGCGTGAGCCGGCTGCGCTTCGCCGCTCTCGGATCAGGCAGCGAGGGCAATGCCCTGGTTGTTGAACTGGTCGAAGGTGCCACAGTCACCACGGTCATGCTCGATTGCGGCTTGCCGTTGCGCGAATGCGAGCGTCGCCTCGAGCGCCTGGGCATAGCCGCTGCGGATCTGGCGGCAATCGTGGTGACGCATGAGCATGGCGACCATGTCGGCGGCGTCGAGCGGCTGGCGCGCAAACACGCTATTCCGGTATGGATGACCCACGGCACCTTTGTCGCATCGCGCATCGGCGGGGTGGGCATGATCAAGGCCGAACTCGACATCGAGATCAACCTGCTCGATACGCATACGCCGTTTGTGGTCGGCGGCCTGGAGCTGCATCCGTTCCCGGTGCCGCATGATGCGCGCGAGCCCGCGCAATTCGTTTTTTCCGACGGCGCACGGCGCCTGGGTGTGCTGACCGACCTTGGCGCATCGACGCCGCATGTCGAGTCCATGCTCGATGGCTGCGACGCTCTGGTGCTGGAATGCAATCACGATGCGGACTTGCTCAGTCGGGGCGCCTATCCGGCGTCACTGAAGGCGCGGGTGGGCGGGCGCTACGGGCACCTCGACAACCAACAGGCGCGCGAACTGCTGTTGCGGCTCAAGCACCGCGGGTTGCAGCATGTGCTGGCGGCGCATTTGAGCCAGCAAAACAACACGCCCGAACTGGCGCGAACGGCATTGGCAGGCGCCCTCGAATGCGATCCGGAGTGGATCGGGATTGCCGATCAGCATACCGGATTCGACTGGCGCGAGATCGTTTAGAGAAGACTTCAGGTAGCGCGGGCGAAAAAAAAGCCGGGCGTGCGCCCGGCTTTTTCATGCGTGAAGAATTACTTCTTGATTGCTTCCTTCATGACGTCTTTGGCAGCGTCAGCGCCGGCCTTGACTGCCTCCTTGGTCATTTCCTTGCTCTTCTCGACAGCGGTGTCGGTAGCAGCCTTGACTGCGTCCTTCATCGCGTCCTTCGGAGCATCGGCGGGCTTGGCATCGCCAGCAGCAGGGGCCGGTGCCGGGGCAGCGGCATCAGCCTTCGGAGCGTCGGCTTTCGGTGCTTCAGCAGCAGGGGCGGGAGCCGGGGCCGGAGCCGGGGCAGCAGCCGGCGCCGGTGCCGGTGCGGGCTTCGGTTCTTCCTTGCCGCAAGCGACGAGGGTAGTAGCCAGCAAAGCGGCCAGGAGAAGGGATTTGGTCATGTGACTTCCTTTATGAAAGTTAAGTATTTGGATTGGGACTTCCATACAACCGAACATCTTTGCCGACGTAAATCCATTCGCGAACTTCCGCGGACTACTCAAGGCTCGCGAATGTTCTTTCCTCGGCAAACGTCAAAGTATATCCGATTCCGGGCGGTTTTGGCAAATGTTTGCCGCATCGCAGCAACTTGGTTGATTTCTTTCAAGGTTGCATATGCGGCCAATCAACCGAGTAGCCCGTTCGGGCCATTCAATTGGCTACCCATTTGTCATACGTGGGGCGTAATATGGAGAAGATTCGCGCGCATATTGGTTCGTGAAGTCGACGAGGTCGGTTTGAAGGCAAGGGTGCTTTCGTCGCTTCGACCTTCCACTGTCGAAATGCTTCATCCACCAAAGAGACTGCGAAGGCGGCCATATGAAGTACTTCAAAGTTTGGTTTTTGGTGCTGGCCCTGCCGTTCAGTGGCAATGTCGCGCTCGCGGGTTTCATCTCGACACCTTCAATCGATGCCATCTACAGCCAGTCGGCATTCGGCGCCACGCCGGTCATTGTCAAATGGCTGAGTCCGGGGATCGCGGTTGTCAGTCCTGCACTGGCAACCATCGATGACGACATCGAGTTGCGCACGCTGTTCGCATTGGCGCCGGAAAACGAACCGGTGGTGAATGCCTTTTTCGTTGACAAACTGAATTATTGTGGCGGCAGATTCGGATCCGGGATCGTCAGTTGCGGCAGCGAGCCGGGCAACATTCTGATGGTCGAGTCGAGCTATGCCGCAAGTTCGAACGGCGCGATCGCGTTTGCCCACGAAATCGGCCACAACGCCGGATTGCCGCATTTCGGAGACGGCAATTCGACTGGCAACCTGATGAACATCAGGCTCAATTCCCCTGTTCTTTCAAGCGCCCAGGCGAATGTCATTCTGGCGAGCAACCTGGTGCAGATCGCCGCTGATGGCAGTCGGTTCATCAATGTACGGCCAATCGCGGTGTTGACCAGTGCGGTTCCGGAGACGGATGCGGTCGTGATGTTGCTGGCCGGCATGCTTGTTGTTGCCGCTGCCGCCGCGCGGCGCAGATCAGGGCGCTGAAAGCGGGCGCCACACAGTCGCGCTGAGTCGGCAAGTGACAGGCCGATGTCGGGTAAACCGACCCAATCGCGCAATACCGCTGATTGGCCCTATCGGACTAACGAATGCGGGTCCGCGCAAGGGTCTGCTTGCGTACAATTCAGGCTCCGGCCAGACTGACTCGCCAGCCTGCCCCGAATGCACTAGCCACTTGACTGGAAGTTTCCCCGCTTTGCCTCCGTATCGCGCCTGCGCAAATTTCAGTTGGATCGTCAGATTGCTGCTGACCCTGTGTTCATGGGCGTTTGTCGCCGGGCCGGCCTGCGCCGGCTTCATCTCGACGCCATCGCTCAACGCGATCTACGGGCAGGCAGCCTTCGGTCTGAAACCGATTACCGTGACCTGGCTGACGCCTGGCGCGACGATCATCAGTCCGCGACTGGCGACCATCGATGACGATATCGAGGTGCGCGACCTGTTTGCGCTGGCGCCGTCCGCGGCACCGGTGGTCAATGTGTTTTTCGTCGATGCCATCGGTTTCTGCGGCGGCCTGTTCAGCAGCGGGATCGTGGGATGTTCGAGCGCGCCTGGCAACATCCTGATGGTCGCCTCCAGTTTCGCGGCTGGCGCGCAAGGCGCCCTCGACATTGCCCATGAACTGGGGCACTCCTTGGGTTTGAGCCACGTCGGTAACAATTCAACCCGGGGCAACCTGATGAATCCGGTGTTGAATTCCACGATTCTCACCACCTCGCAGGCGAGCAGCATTCTTGGCACGACTTCGACCAGCGGCAGCAACTTGGTACAGATGGCGACCAACGGCAGTTTGTTCATCAATCTGCGGCCGATCGCGGTCGTGGTTTCCGCGGTGCCTGAAGCCGACATTTACGTTTTGATGCTCGGCGGCCTGCTGCTGCTCGGCTTCGCGGCGCGCCGCACAGGCGGGCGCCGGAACTAGTGCGACAGGCGGCAAGGCGTTACGTGCGAAAGCCGCATTTGCCTCTTCCACAAGCTGCCCCGGTCCCGGCCGGCAGCGCAGCCAACAGAGCAGTGCGTCATGGGTGGCGGGTTGTAGCGGACGCCGATGTATCCCGAGGGTTCGATGGCATGCAATAGTTTGCCGAACGCCATGTGCCGCGCCGTGCTGGCAATTGCCGCAGCCTGGCTGGCGCCGGGCGCAGGACCTGCAATCGCCGACGGCGCCACATCTGCGGACTGGATTCGCATTGATGCGGGTGCCGGCCTGAGCCTGCAAGTGCCACGCGGCAGCCGATATGTACAAGGCAAAGCTGTCGACTCCTTGAGCGGAACGGTCAGCGGGCCGGGATTCACCCTTGATCTCGACTATGGCGCGTTTTCCGACCCGCTGACTTCGATCGAAGCCTTCAGCAAGGTCGAGACGGACACTGCAACGATCGACAGCAGGCCGGCGCGCATCATGTTCGCGACCTTCACCAGGCCGGTAGGCAATCGCCCGTACTTCTTCGGCCTGCACGTTCCCCGCGTTGCGCCCGGCGCGCAAGACGGCCGAAAGCTCACGGTAACGGCGCACCTGCGGCGACGCGGCGAACTGACTCTGATCAGGCGCATCGTCGACACCTTGCGCTTTCAAGCGCAGCAATAACCAAGACCAAGGGGTGGTCGCCGCACGTCAATCCGGCCGGTCAAAAGTGCAAGGGCTATTGGCACCAGGCGCCAACGGCAGCAACTGATTGACAAAGCGCCGCAAATAAACAGCTCAAATGCGGGCGATTGAGGCGCCCGTCACACCCGCCGGAGTCGCGGCATGCCGGCGGCCTTTGCGGCGCTACTTTTGCGCCGCCGTGACAATGATTTCGACCAAGTGTTTCGGCGTTGCCAGTTTCGCTTCGATGGTTGCGCGCGGCGGGGTCTGACCGGGTGTCACCCACGATTCCCAAGCCTTGTTGAGTTCGCCGAACAAGCGCATGTCGGTGATGATGATTTGCGCCATCAGGATCTTGGTCTTGTCGGTACCGGCCTCGGCGAGCAGCCGATCGATGCTGGCAAGTACCTGCAGTGTCTGGCCCGCCATGTCCTGGCTCACATCCTCGGCGATCTGCCCTGCCAGGTACACGGTGCCATGGTGAATCGCCATTTCGGAGAGCCGCGGGCCGACGTGAAAACGATCTACTTTCATGCTTTGTTTCCTTTGGTTTGAGTTTGCAACAGGAATTGTCTGACAATCTCGATCTGCGAGGCGTCCATGAACATCGGTGCATGGCCGACCGCGGCGATTTCGACCGTCGCGGCCCGCGGACCACGCGCAGCCATCGCCGCCAGCGTGGCCGGGTCGAGCAGGTCCGACTGTGCGCCTCGCACAACCAGGGTGGGGCAGCGGATCGCGTCGTAAATGTGCCATATGTCGACATCGGCACTGCCGGTGTTCTGGGCGCGCATGGGTACCGCGATGGCTGGGTCGTAGTGCAGGCGCAAGGCACCGCCGGGCGCCGGCCGCAGGCTGATTTCGGTCAGGTGCCGCCATTGCGCATCACTGGTCAATCCGAATGACGCGCTGACAGCGCGAACATAAGCTTCGGCTGCGGCGAAGTCGGGGAAAACCGGTGCCTGGCCGACATATTCCGCGATTCGCTTCAGCGCCCCGGCCTTGAGCAGCGGGCCGACATCGTTCAGGACCAGGCGGGTGATCGGCGAGTGCGGCATCGCAGCAAGCGCCATGCCGATCAGCCCGCCCATCGAGGTGCCGAACCAGTGCACGTCGCCCGTGTTCAGGCGCGCCAGCAAGGTCACCATGTCGCCCGCGTATTGCGGAATCTGGTAATGCATCGGGTCAGCCAGCCAGTCGCTCGCACCGCGGCCGACAATATCCGGGCAGATCACCCGGTAGTCGGCGCACAGCGCGCGTGCCAAATCGTCGAAATCGCGGCCGACGCGCGACAGTCCGTGAACGCACACCAGGGTGCGTGGATTGGTCGCATCGCCCCATTCGGTATAGGCGATTCGGTGCAGTCCGGCCGGCGACAGGCACTGCACGGTATGTTCACGGTATTCGCTCATGCATTCCCGACGCTGCTTCAAAGATCCGTCGCGGCCCAGGTCCGGCGCAACAGCGGCACCAAGCGACAATCCGCCGCGGCGATGCTGTCGAATGCGCGATTTTCGCCCAAGGCTGCCAAGGCCCGTGATTGTACGTTGATCGCCCACACCCGCCGATCTTCTGCTGCGGCGCGCGCGCGCTCGATCGCCGTGTCTTCAGGCGGCGCCTGGTCGTACCAAAGCCAGCGGGCGCGAAAAGCCGCTGCGGCCGCTTCCAGTTGTCGCATCTGGCATTCTTCGATGGGCCGAGCCGGATGGTCGGCATCGAGTCGCCACGCGCCTGCCAGGTCGCATTGCCAATGCTCATCCCAGTGGAGGCCGCCACCGCCTGTTGTTGCCAGCCGGTGCCCCGGGTCGCCGCCCGCGATGCTGAAATAGGTCTCGGCCGCGCGGGTGGCCGCGAATCCCGTCGTCGCTCCCGCCCCGCCAACGCCAGCCACGACGATGCCGAGCAGCAAGCAGCCGTCGGCATCGACCTCGATCGCCTGCGGCAACTCGCCACCGGCAAGCGATTCGCCACTGGCGACTTGCACCTCGCCCGCGCGGATAGTGGTCAGGCCGCGATTGCCGTCGCTCTGCCAGTTCATGCTGAGCACACAATCGGGATACATCGCGGAGGCGGCGATCAGTTGCGGATAGGGCATGCCATGTTCGGCCGACAGCTTGAATTGAAGCCGGTCTTCCTGATGCGATTCGGTCAACTGAATCGCGGCACCTTCGCTGGCCAGGGAATCCACCACCCGTTTGCGTAAGGCACGCAACAACTGCCGCGGGCCGTCCACCACGAGCTCTGCGGTGACCCTGGTCACCACATCGCGCCGCGTGCGGCAACCGGCCAGACTTCCGCCACCCGATTGCCGCGCAGGCATACGATCCAGTCGTGCAGGTTGATCGTCGGGTCGATGTGGCCCGGAATCAGGCGCAGCTTGGCGCCCAGGCCCGGGGCGTTGATCCCCGCGGCGACCGCCACCACGCCATGCTCGTCGGAGGCGTTGAGATAGTCGAGTCCCGGCACGGGCTCGCCGAATGCGTTGGCGTGCACGGTCGGCAAGCCCGAATCGACACTATGCGCCTTCAGTCCGGCATCAACCACCAGCCGCGACGGTGCTTGCGGCGGGCTCACCCCGCCGCGGCTCATGATGGTGGTCAACACGAAGAGACTGTGTTCAAAGGGGACTGCGCATTCGTTTCTGGCGTAGTCGGCGTCCATGAATGCGTACGAGCCTGGCTGCAATTCGTCGTAGATATTGCTGGCCGCTTCCAGCATGTAGGTACCGGTGCCGGCGCCGGTCACGATCGCGCATGGCAAGCCGGCGGCGATGATCATCGACCGGGTTTGCGCCGCGGCGGCCGCCGCGGCGTTGATTGCGGCTTCACGCAAGGCCGGCGTTCGCAGGTGCTGTGCCCGTCCCTGATAGGCCTGCAGTCCGGCCAGCCGCAAGCCGGCCTCCGCATTGACGGCCCGCGCCAGCGCAAGCGCCGGACCGCCCGGAGCCACGCCGCAGCGCCCGGCGCCGACATCGATCTCGATGTAGACATCGAGGGTGACGCCGGCACTGCGCGCGGACAGCGCGAGGTCAGCGACGTTGCCGGCGTCGTCAACGCAAACGCCGATCCGCGCGCGCCGGGCGAGTGCCGCAAGTCGCGCCAGCTTTGGCGTCCCGACCACCTGATTGCTGACCAGCACGTCCGCAGCGCCGCCATCGACCATCGCCTCGGCTTCGCTGACTTTCTGGCAGCAGATCCCCACCGCGCCGAGGCGAAGCTGTGCGGCGGCCACGGCCGGGGTCTTGTGCATTTTCGCGTGCGGCCGCAGGCGCAATTTGCGCACGCCCGCGAACTCGGCCATGCGCGCGAGATTTCGCTCGAAACAATCGAGGTCGAGGAGCAGTGCCGGCGTGTCGACTTCGTCGACCCGCATGCCGACCCGGGCCGGCGCAGGCCAGGGAGAGAACGATCTTGTCATTGTGCGTCCACGCCAATCCCGTGAAGTTTCAGGAATGCAAAGGTTACAGCAGAAAAGCGACATTCCGGCTGCAAGCTTCCTGTAATCTTGATGGCGCAAGATCGACTCCCCGGAATTGCGCAGGCAGGCGAAAGAAAGCATTGGAAACCTCGATTGACCAATGGGTCGCCAATACATATGCGGATGGCTGCACGGCCATGCGGCGCTGGGTGGCCGGCGCGGCGCTTGACGAAGCGGCGCGCGCCAGGCTGACGTTCGCCGTGGAACAGTGGCTGGCAGCGATCAATCCGGAAAATTTTCTGGCCACCAACCCAAAGGCGATCGCGCGCGCAATCGAGACCCGTGGTGGCAGCCTGGCGCAGGGCATGCAATTCCTGGCGGCCGATATCGCGCGTGGCCGAGTGTCGAATACTGACGAGGCCGCGTTCGAAGTCGGACGCAATCTTGCCATCACGCCCGGCGCTGTTGTGATGAAAAACGAATTGGTGGAACTGATCCAGTACTTGCCGGCAACCGCCAGGGTCGGTGCGCGCCCGCTGCTGATCGTGCCGCCATGCATCAACAAGTTCTACATACTAGACCTCGGACCGGAGAACTCGTTTGTCCGGCATTGCGTGGCCGCAGGCCATACGGTATTCATGGTGTCGTGGCGCAACCCTGGCATTGAGCAGGCAGATCTGGGCTGGGACGACTATCTTCGGCTTGGGGTGGTCGAACCGGTCGCGGCAGTGCGTCAGATCTGTGGCGCCGAGACCATCAACGCGCTCGGCTTCTGCATCGGCGGCACAATCCTGGCGACGGCGCTGGCGGCTATGGCCGCGCGCGGCGAGCATCCGGTCGAAAGCCTTACCCTGCTGGCCACCTTGCTCGATTTCTCCGACGTTGGCCAACTCGGCGTGTTTGTCGATGCTGCCGGCGTCGCGATGCGCGAAGCGGCTCTTGCGGGCGGCGGCCTGATGTCCGGTCGCGATCTGGCAGCCGCATTCGCTTCCCTGCGGCCGCGGGACCTGGTGTGGAACCAGGTCAGCAACGGCTACCTGATGGGGAATGCGCCATCCGCATTCGACCTCTTGTTCTGGAATGCCGACAGTACCAGTCTGCCGGGGCCGATGGTTCGCTGGTACCTGCGCAAGCTATATCTCGAAAATGGTCTGCGGGTGCCTGGCCACCTGCGGTCGCTGGGGCAACCGGTCGATTTGTCGCGGCTCGACATGCCGACCTACCTGGTGGCGACAGTCGAGGACCACATCGTGCCCTGGCGATCGGCGTTCGCGAGCACCCGCCTGCTCTCCGGTGATTGTCGTTTCGTGCTCGGCGCCTCCGGTCATATCGCCGGGATCGTCAATCCGGCGACTCGAAACCGGCGCAGCTTTCGGCGGCCGGCGGCCGGGCCGTCGCCGCAGCCAGTCGATGCGGAGCAGTGGCTGCAGGCTTCGCAAGAGACCGCCGGTAGCTGGTGGCTCGACTGGAGTGCATGGCTGGCGCGTTTCAAGGGTGGTACCGTCAGGGCGCGCAAATCGCCTGGCGACAAAATTCATCATCCAATCGTCGCGGCGCCCGGCGAGTATGTCAAAGTACGCATCTGAGTGCTGATTGTGTTTTGTGGAAGTTCCCACCAAAGTGTCAATACCCAAGGAGAATCGAAATGGCAAAAGTCGCATACGTAACCGGTGGCATGGGCGGAATCGGAACCTCGCTGTGCCAACGCCTTCACAAGGATGGCTTCACCGTCATCGCCGGCTGTGGCCCGAGCCGCGACTATGACAAGTGGATCGGCGAGCAAAAGGCGCTCGGCTACACGTTCTACACATCGGTGGGCAATGTCGCCGACTGGGATTCCACCGTCGAGGCTTTCAAGAAGGCCAAGGGCGACCATGGTCCGATCGATGTGCTGGTGAACAACGCCGGCATCACCCGTGACGGCTCGTTTCGCAAGATGAGCAAGGCCGACTGGGATGCGGTGATGGATACCAACCTGAACTCGCTGTTTAACGTGACCAAGCAGGTGATCGACGACATGTGCGATCGCAACTTCGGGCGCATCATCAATATCTCGTCGGTCAACGGGCAGAAGGGGCAGTTTGGCCAGACCAACTATTCGACTGCAAAAGCGGCGATCCACGGCTTCACGATGGCGCTCGCGCAGGAATTGGCAGGCAAGGGCGTGACCGTGAACACGGTTTCACCGGGCTATGTCGGAACCGACATGGTGCGGGCGATTCGCCCCGATGTACTCGAGAAAATCATTGCGACCATTCCGGTGAAGCGTCTTGGTCAGCCCGAGGAAATCGCGTCGATCGTCGGCTGGATCGCGTCCGACGAGGGTGGCTATGCGACCGGTGCGGATTTCTCCCTCAATGGCGGCTTGCACATGGGTTGAGTCGGGCGGAACCGGTCTGGGGCGCCATGATTGCATCCGGGCCGGTGTTTTCCGGCGTCCGCGTCGGCGTGTTGCGAGGACGGATTCATATGCTGTCGGCATCCGGCTGATACAGCTTTTGCGCCAATCCGAAACGTGTAGAATCCAGCCTCTTATTGCAGTGCGTCATTGACCGGTGCGAGGCAGGCATTTGCATACCGGCCACCCGCGCCCGCGGTTGTCGCGGGCAGGTACAACAGTCCAAGAGGTAGACACGCATGGCCGAAACCCGGATGATCAAGAAGTACCCGAACCGTCGCCTTTACGATACGCAGACCAGTACGTACATCACCATTGTCGACGTCAAGCAACTGGTACTTGAACAGGAAGACTTCAAGGTCATCGATGCGAAATCCGGCGAAGACCTGACGCGCGCGATTTTGCTGCAGATCATCCTGGACGAAGAGGCGGGCGGCAAGCCGATGTTTTCGGCGCCGGTGCTGTCGAACATCATCCGTTTTTACGGCCACGCGATGCAGGGCATGATGGGGACTTATCTGGAGAAGAACATCCAGGCCTTCCTCGACATCCAGGAGCGCATGGCCGAGCAGTCCAAGGCGCTGTTTGCCGCCAACGGCAAGTCCGTGCCGGGCGCCGGGGCGAGCCCGGACGCATGGGCGCAGTTCATGAATTTCCAGGGCCCGATGATGCAGGGCATGATGAGCAACTACATCGAGCAGAGCAAGAACATGTTCCTGCAGATGCAGGACCAGTTTCAGAATCAGGCCAAAACCATGTTCACCGGCTTTCCGTTTCCCGGCGAACCCGGCAAGAACTAGTGATCGGCCAGCGCTTGTGCAAGGGCGCCTCGCGGCGCTCTTTTTTTTGAATGTGACGCCATGACCGAAATCGCCGCCGCACCCGTTGCCGACCCCGCCGCGCCGCCGAAGGTGGGATTCGTTTCGCTCGGCTGCCCGAAAGCGCTCGTCGACTCCGAACAGATCCTGACCCAATTGCGAGCCGAAGGCTATGGCGTCTCGCCATCCTACGCAGGTGCCGACCTGGTGGTGGTCAACACCTGCGGCTTCATCGATTCGGCGGTGCAGGAGTCTCTCGATGCGATCGGTGAAGCGCTGGCCGAGAACGGTCGCGTGATCGTCACCGGCTGCCTCGGCGCCAAGGGCGATGTGGTTAAGAAGACCCACCCGAAGGTGCTGGCCGTGACCGGCCCGCATGCGATGCAGGAGGTGATGGCCGCGGTGCATGCATACCTGCCGAAGCCGCATGACCCGTTTGCCGACCTGGTGCCGCCGCAGGGCGTGAAGCTGACGCCGAAGCACTACGCGTACCTGAAGATCTCCGAAGGCTGCAACCATCGCTGCACCTTCTGCATCATTCCGGCGATGCGCGGCGATCTGGTGAGCCGCGACATCGGTCTGGTGTTGCGCGAAGCGGAAAATCTGGTCAAGGCCGGCGTGCGCGAATTGCTGGTGATCTCGCAGGACACGTCGGCGTATGGCGTCGATGTGAGGTACCGCACCGGCTTCTGGAACGGCACGCCGATCAAGACGCGGATGGAGGAACTTGCAGTGGCGCTGGGCGCGATGGGCGTGTGGACCCGCCTGCATTACGTCTATCCGTATCCAAGCGTCGACAAGGTGATTCCGTTGATGGCCGAAGGACGCATCCTGCCGTATATCGATGTGCCGTTTCAGCATGCCAATGCGCGCATTCTGAAATTGATGGAAAGGCCTGCGTCCGGTGAGCGCAATCTCGAGCGTATCGAGGCATGGCGTGCGATCTGCCCTGACATCACCATCCGTTCGACCTTTATCGCCGGGTTTCCCGGCGAGACCGAGGCCGAATTCCAGGAGCTCCTTGATTTTGTTGAAGCCGCGCAGATCGACCGCGCGGGCTGTTTTGCCTATTCGCCGGTCGAAGGCGCGCGCGCCAATGACCTGCCTGGCGCGCTGCCGGAATCCGAGCGCGAAGCGCGACGCGCGGAATTCATGAAGGTGCAGGAGCGCGTCTCGAAAAAGCGCCTGGCGCGAAAGGTCGGCAAGACCGTCAAGGTATTGATCGACGCGGTCAACGCCGAAGGCGCGGTCGCGCGCTCGTCTGCCGATGCGCCGGAAATCGACGGCAGCGTATTCATCGACTGGCCCGAGCGTCGCGCCGACCAGGCCAGACTCAAGGTCGGTGAATTCGTCAACGTCAGGTTCACCGGCAGCGACGCCCACGACCTGTGGGGCAGGCTGGCGGCATGACGCGGCGGATCGTCCTGCGAGACAAACTCTCGCGAATTTAGAGCCCGGTCATGATCGTCTTGCCGGCACCGGCATCATCGGCCAGCAGGAAGCGCAGGCGGTGCTGGGGCAACATGCGCTGGTAAACCGCGATGCGTTGGTGCGGCAGCGGATCGATCTCGCTGATCTCGGTCGCGAATGCGGGGTTGAACAGGTGCCCATACGACAGCCGCTCGCCCTCGACGCAAACGCGAAGCGCGTTGGCGTCCCCTAGGAAATCGATCCGCGGAGGTTCGGCTTTTCCGTCGGAAGAATCCGAACTGGCCCGGTCGATTTCGGGCTGTGCAGGCCCGCTGTCATTGCGGGCAGCAAGTTCCTGGATCTTCGCCAGTCCCATCGCCGAGGGCTTCGACTGCCCGTTCTCCCATCGATTGGCCGTGACGAACGAAACCCCAAGCAGGTCGGCGAACTGCTGCTGCGTAAGGTCCAGCTTCCTGCGGAGATGGAAGCTAAGGTTGATTTCATTGCCAAACAGCTGGGTGCC
>JANPGJ010000265.1:0-12315 GCA_031423955.1 Burkholderiales bacterium | reverse complement strand
TGCACCGCGCCTGGCGCTGGCCGCGACCCTGGGGACGAAACGCGCCACCGCGCCCGCCGCTGCCGCCAAACCGGCAGCGGCGCCGGCGAACGCGCCGGTATGGATGAATCTCCTGTATGGAGACGCGTTCAAATATGGCAGCTTCGAGTCCGACCATGCGAGCGACCTCGAAGCGCACTATCCGCGCCTCCTGGTGCGCATGATCGAAGGCTGGTCGAACCCGCTTTTTGCGGCCGAGATCAATCACCTGATCGTTGACGAGCGTGGTGGCCGCCAGGGCTTTCCCCCCGAAGTGATGGATGAACTGTGGTTTCTGCACCAGATACACCAGGCCATTCACGGCCAGCCCGATGCCCCTTCCAAGTCGGCCGGTACGCATGTGTACCCGGCCGACGCCCTGTTGCAGCCGGAGGGCATCGGCCCCGGAAGCGCGGCGCTTCACTGAGTCCGAGAGAGTCTTCGCGCCGGCCCATTTAGGATAAAGTACGGGTCCAAGGGGGCGAGCGCCGGCAGGCGGCTCGCGTAAAGCGGGTGCTTGAAGAATGATTTCAGGGGCTCGCGCATCGCACGGACGCCATCGGCATTATTTTGCTTTCATTGATCAAGCGCTGGCTTGCGGGCCTGCTCACGTTGGGCGTGTGTGCCGCCGCATCGGCCTTGTCGGTGGGCGAATTGAAAATCCGCTCGGCGGTGGGCGGGGCGTTCGAGGCCGCCTTGCCGTTTTCCGCGAACGCCGATGAAGCCGTGTCGCCGCAGTGCATTCGTGCGCTCGATGACGGATCTTCCCCGAACCAGCATGTGCCGCTGCTGGGCGGTTTGCGCTTTGAGGTCGTGCATTCGGCGGGCGGTGGCGAAATAGTGATTCGCACGCGCGCCCTGGTCAATGAGCCTGTGGTGCGCGTACGGCTGGCGATCAACTGCGCGCCCAAGGGCTCGCTGGTACGCGAGTTCGTCGTGCTGCTCGACGCTCCGGGCACCATGGCGCCGGCGGCGTCAGCAACCGCGGTGGTGGTTTCCCCGGTCGTGCAGGCCGCGGTTCCGCGACGGGCCGCAGCGCCCGCCGCCGGACGGGGTCCGGCGGCGCCTGGCGGCGCGCCGACTGCGGGCAAAGGGCGTCCTGCAAACGTCAATCCGGCTGGTGGGCTGGCGTCCTCGCTGCGAATTGGCGCACCGCCCGTGCAAGCCGCGGGCGGTGCGCCGGGCAAGGTCCGGCAGCCGCCGGCAATGCGGGCGCAGGGGCATCGTCTGACCTTGTCGAAGCCGCAGGACCGTGAATATGACGACCCGCTGATCCTGCCGCTGCGGCGCAGCGACGAATTGTCAAGCCTGAGCGGGCCGCCGCGCGAGAATGCGGCATCGGAGCTCGAAGGCCTGCGCCTGGAGGCGCGCATCCGCCTGAGCGAGAACCCGATCGCCGAGGCGGCGCGCATGCAGACGCGCCTGAGCGCGCTCGAGACCGGCATGACCGGGCTGCGCAAGGAACTGGGCGAGATTGAAGCGTCGCGCAAGCTGGCCGATGACCGGGTGCGCCGGCTGACGGACGAGAATCGCCGGCTTTCCGCATGGCTCAACGGGGTGGCGATGTTCGCCGCTTTTCTGGTGTGCGCCGCCCTGCTTGCCTTGGTTATCTGGCGCTATCGGGTCGCGGCGGAGCGACGGGGATTGCGCGCGCGCTCGTGGCCTGTCGAGCCCCGCACTGCCGCGGAGCACGTACCGGAGGTGCCTTCTGCCGAGCCGGAACCTCTGGATGCATCGACGGCGGCAACGCCGCGGATGGCTGCACCGCCACGAGCCGCGGCCGCCGCCTCGCCGACGATTCCGCCACCGGCCCCGAAGGTGGCCAATCCTGCGCCGGTCGCGACCGAGCCTCAGGTGGTCGAGTTCGAACGTACTGTGTCGCTGGATCGCCGGGCGGCGTTGGCTGCCGGCAATGCGAAGCCTGTGGCGACGGCGGCCGCAAAGCCTGCCGCAGGCAAGCCTGCGGTAGCGCCGCGCGACGCAACACAGATGCCGTCTCCGCCAGTGGCGCCGGCCGTGAGCCCATCAGAACCGGTTCCTGTGACACGCGTTGTGCGCGAAGATGACCTGTACCTGCCGGAATCCGCGGTGCTCACCAGAACGGCACGGGGAGCCAGGCTTGAGCAGGCGGAAGCCGAAGAGTCGGCCCAAAAGCTGCACGAAACGACACTCGATCTCGGCAGCCTTCGCGACAATCCGCCGCGGCTGGAAATCGATTTTGTCATCGAAGATCAAGGGCCACTTGGCCAGTCCGCCGCCACCGACCCCGAAGCGCGCGCGCGCGCCGAAAGCTACTTTGCCGAGTTCGAACGCAAGCTGTTCCCGGAAATTGCGCTCGGCCGCGTCAAGCTGGACGACCCGCGCTCGATCATCGGTCTGGCAAGAACCTATTATCAGGAAGATTTTGACGCTGCCAAGGCGATCAGCTTTCTCGAATACGCCTTGTACCGGTCGGCCGAACCGATGGCGATTCACCTTGCGCTGCTGGAGGTGTTGCGGATGGAACGCCGGGTCGGGGAGTATGCGGTGGTGGCGCGGGCGTTTCGCGGTCAGTATCCGGACAGTGCGACCCACTGGCAACTGATCGCGGCGTATGGACGCCTGATGGACCCGAATGAACCGACGTTTGAAGGCGAAAAAGTGCCGGGGCTGGATCTCGACACGCCCTCAAACTGGCTCGGCTCCACCCTTGACATGACGAAATACGTGCTTGGCCAGAAGGTCTCGGACTCGGTGCGCGATCTGCCCTTGCCGGTGCCGGGAGCGCCGCGATGAGTGGCGGGCGCAGCATTCCGGGTGATGCCGACGAAATCACCTGGCGACAGTTGGCTGATGCGGAATTCGAAGCAACGGCGACGACGACGGTTGAAACCTGGTTGGCCGCTGCCACAGTCGAACCGCGACTTCTTGTTGCGCTTGACGACGAGTTGGAGGTGCGCCTGACGCAACAGCGGGAGCGGCGCCGCCGTTCCGCCGCCAAGTCGGCGCCGGACGAGACCGATTTGCGGCCTCTGTGCTATCTGCTGCTGATGGCAATGGAACGTGGCTGCACAGGAGGCGGCAGCGGGGTGATCGTGACGCGCGGATTGCGGCTGGCCGGTCTGCATGGCTTGTGCAGCATGCTGGTCGCCGAGCCTATCGCTGCTCCCACATGGAGCCACGGACACCGCATGTACGCGCGCGCCGAAGCTGCCGGAACGGCGGACAAGCCGACTGACCTTGGCCCGTCCGACAGGGCCTTCTATCTGCGCCTGCTGTTGCTGTCGACCCTCGCGGGCAACGGACTGACCGCGCGCCAGATCGACAAGAGCTTTGATTGGCTCAGTAGCTGGTCGCTGGATATCGCCCTCGACCAACGACAAGATGAGGCGCGTCATCATCTGGCGGTCGATCTTGAAGGAAGTGCCGGATTGCAGGTGATCAACGCCCAGGAAAAAATGGCAGCGCCGCGGTATTTCGACCATGCGCGTCTGGCCGCGCGGGTGTCTGCGGCGCGATCGGATTATTTTCGCCAGATCAGCGTCGCCACTATCGGCTTGTATCTCACCAATCCGTTGTTCGAGTTTCACGACGCGCTCAATCAATTGAGCCGCTATTGGGACTATGTTGCGGTTCGGCACTCCGGGAAGGATAGCGGCCGCAAGCGGATCGAGGAGAAATCGGTGGCAGCCGCCAGCGGCTATGATCGTTGCGTGCAGGCAGTGACCGGCGCGGCCGCTGCCGAGCAGTGGACCCTGATCGATTTGTCACCGACCGGCGCCGGTTTCATGGTGACCGGATTGGCGCAGCCGATTGAAAAGGGCGCGCTGACGGTGTTCGCCGATCCTGGCGGCGACGGCTGGATCGTCGGTGCCGCCGTCCGGGTGGCGGTTGCCTCGCATGGTGTCGAGGTCGGGGTACGACGCATGGCGGTCACCTGGCGACCGGTGCGTCTGCAGGAAGAAGTGGCAGTTGACATGCATACCGCGGACGAGGGCGAAGGCACCTTTGGATTCTTCGTTTTTGGCGATGAAGCACGGGGCTTGGCGGATTCGATCATTGTCAGGAGCGGCGCGTTCGACCCGACCCGGACTTACACCATGCGGCCGGGCCGCGACCGGTTCGAAATTCGCCTGAGCCGCGTGATCCAGAGCGCCGGGGACTGGGAGCGGGTCGGGTTCGACGTTCTCAAGCGGTTCACGGCCGCCGCCTGAGCCGGATTGGACCGGCCACGCGGCGCGCCGCTACGGGCAAGGCCCGCAAGCCTTGGGCGCAGCGGCACCACCGTCAAGTGAACGGCGATTGGTGGGTGGTGCCCGATGTCGTCCCGCTTTTGCCGCTGTCGGTACGAGCCTTGCACGCCCCATGGGATAATTCAGCCTTCAATCGGGTTTACTTCGGCGTGCGCAAGAATTCTGCATCGAGTTGGATGGCGATTTTGATCGCCTTCGCCGGCACCGGGTGGGTGTGCGCGCAGCAAAGCCCCGGCGCCGTCGGGTCGACAGGGACGGGCGTCGCGCCGACTATGCCTGTCGAAAGCGAACCGGTGTTGCCGGCAGGCATTCCGCCGGCGGTGGCCAATGCGTTGCGCGCGGCACGTCTGCCTGCCGGTTCGGTCGGTCTCTACGTGCAGGATGTGAGCGCGACGAAACCATCGTTCGCACTCAATCCCGACCGCCCGATGAATCCGGCCTCGGTGATGAAGCTGGTGACGACCTATTCGGCGCTTGAATTGCTCGGCCCGAGCTTTATCTGGAAAACCGGCTTCTACGAGACCGGGGCGCGGCGCGGCGACGTGCTGGACGGTGATCTGGTGATTCGCGGCACGGGTGACCCGAAACTGGCACAGGAAAACATCTGGCTGGCATTGAAAGCCGTGCGTGCCCGTGGTGTGCGCGAAATCCGCGGCAATATTGTGCTGGACCGCAGTGCCTTCGATGCCAACGGTCACGATCCCGGAAAATTCGACGGTGATCCGTTGCGCGCATACAACGCCGGCCCGGACGCATTGCTGATCAACTTCAAGACTTTCGCAGTCACTTTTGCGCCAGACGATGTCGGCGCCCAAGTCAATATCACGGTGGAGCCGCGTACCACCGGCTTGCCGCTACGCACGGCGGTGCGCATGGTGGCCGGACCGTGCGCCGACTTTCGCGCCTATCCGATCAAGCCGAAGCTCGACGCCACCGGCATTTCGCTGACCGGTACCTACGCCAGCACCTGTGGCGTGCGGACCTGGTGGCTGCATCCCTATGAATTGAGTCAGCTGCAATACGCCGGTGCGGTGTTGCGTGCCTTGTGGAGCGATGTTGGTGGCGTCCTGGCCGGCGATGTGCGCGACGGCCTATTGCCGGCAGGGGCCCGCCTGTTGTACGAGGCCGATTCACAGAGCCTGGCCGAGATCGCGCGCGACATCAACAAGTTTTCCAACAACGTCATGGCGCGGCAACTCTTCCTGACCCTGTCCTCCGAACTGCTCAAGCTGCCGGGAAGCCAGGAACGGTCGGCCCGTGCGGTCAAGACCTGGCTGGCCGACAAGAAACTCGGCGGCGACGAATTGGTGATGGAAAACGGCTCCGGATTGTCGCGCATCGAACGGATCGCAGCCGGCAGCCTCGGCCGCATGCTGGTGGCGGCTTACCGCAGTCCGGTGATGCCGGAATTCATGGCGTCGATGCCGCTGGTTGCATACGACGGCACCATGCGTCGCCGATTGAAGACCCGTGAAGTCGCCGGCCAGGCGCATGTAAAGACCGGCAGCCTGAATGACGTGCGATCGATTGGCGGCTACGTGCTGGCCGCCTCGGGGCGACGCTATGCGATCGTGTGCATTGTCAACCACAGCAACCTGGCGGGCGCACAGGGGCTGCAGGATGCGCTCCTGCAATGGGTGTACGCCGAAGGCTGAGCCCGGGAGTCTGCGCGGCAGAACGAAAACGGCCGCAATGCGTGGCGGCGAGTGTCGCTTTGTACCGGCTACTGGTTGCGTACCACTTGGTACGTGCCTCAAATCCTGTGACAAACCGGGCTCTCGCGCCTTACGCTTCGCTTCGATCACTTCTGCCATGCGGACTCCTGGGCGCGCCGGCTGCCGGTCCGGGAACAGGGGAGGGCTCCACACTGTCATAACCCTGTGGCAATGTGTATGATATTGGCGTCGGGCGTGGTATTGAAGGTCGAAGTGATGGTCAGCCCGCCGGGGTGAACCGAAACAGCACGTCGATCGACGCAAACCGGATGCCGGTTAAGCGACGACGGTCAAGGGATATCCAAGGTGAAATTGGCGTTCTGGGTGCTTGCAGGTGCTGGGTTGGCGGTGCAGCCGGCCGCGCCTGTACACGCGCAGGCTGCGCCGGCCGTCACACTGACGGGTACCACTGAGGCTTCGCCTGCGGGTGCGGCGACCAATCGTGGCGCGGCCTGGCGACTGCTTGCCGGGTATCAGTTCAGCAATACGTTCGGTCTCGAGGCAGCTTATGGCGACCTCGGACGCTATGGCTACGCCTCCGGTATTCCTGGGTTGTCGGCGCTGGGTGACGTGCGCATGCGCGCCTGGTCGCTCGCCGGCACCGGCAATCTCGCACTCGGCAAGAGCTGGTCCTTGACCGGGAAGGTGGGCTTGGGCAGCAAACAGGCCGAGCTTGGCCGGTTTGGCGGCCCGTTCGCCGCCACGCCCTGGACCGCCCAGGGGAGTGCCCGTTCGGACCTGCTGCTGGGCCTGGGTCTTGGCTATAGCGTCGGGCGCGGATTCGGCTTGCGGTTCGAATACGAAAACTATGGCGCTGCAGGCGCTGGCGGCAACGGTGTGGCCAAGGGTGACCAATGGGCGGTCAGCCTCAAGTACTCGTTTTGAGCAAAGTTGTCAGCCGCCTGGCGGACTTGCCGTAGCTGCCCGGGCAGGCTTTGCGGCGGGTGATGGCGCGGACGCGACCGTGGGCGCGATTCGGCTGGCAAGCAAACATTCAGATGTTTGAGTGCCTACATGCAAGCGGGAAGCCGACCTATAATCGGGATTCCATCGTGTTTTTATCTGGAGACTTGATTCATGACTACCGATGCCAATCGCGACAAGCTGATCACCGACGTGAAGACCCTGATGGCCGATGCCGACGATATCGTCAAGGCTATGGCCTCGGCGACCGGCGAGAAAGCAACCGAACTCGGCGAGAAGCTGCGCGTGAAGTTGCGTAGCGCGAAAGAGAAGATGGGCGATGTGCAGGAAGTCCTGGCCGAGCGCGCCAAGGCCGCCGCGCGCGCGACCGATGATTTCGTGCATGACAATCCGTGGAAATCGGTCGGTATCGCCGCCGCTGTCGGATTTCTCATTGGCCTCCTGGTCAACCGCAAGTAGATTGCCCGAGCATGGCCGAACACGGTGCCGGGCGCGACCCCGCGGGTGACGTCCCGCCCGGCGGCGTGTTTCACTCGCTGCGCAGCATCGGGCCGGCGCTGTTTGCATTGCTGCGCACGCGGCTTGAACTGTTCGGCATCGAACTCGCCGAAGAAAAGGCGCGTGCCGCGTCAGCGGCGATGCTGGCGGCATGCGCGCTGCTGTTTGGCGGGCTGGCTTTGTTGATGCTCAATGTTTTTGTGCTGGCCTGGTTCTGGAGCAGCTATCGCTATCAGGCGATCGTGGCGATGGTCGCGCTGTACGGCGCAGGCGCGTTGTTCTGCATCTGGCGCCTGCGGTCGAACCTGGCTTCCCGGCCGCCGATGTTCGATGCCACCATGACGGAATTGAAATCCGATATCGAGGCGCTCAATCGTGTCCGCCAAGGCTGAGGCGCGCGCGCGCCGCAAGGAGGAGTTGCTGCTCCTCGCGCGCATCGAACGAATCGAGCTTGCCGAACATGTGCGCGAACTGCGACGGCTTAAAAAGCCGGTCAATTTTGCGATGATCGGCGCCAATATTCTGCGCACCTGGCGCAGCCCGGCCTGGATCTCGACCGCGGCGGCGCTGCTGGCAGCGCGCGGCGCCGGCGGCGGGCGTGCCTTGCGCCTGCTGCGCTATGCCGGATATGCCTATGCCGCCTGGCGAACCTATGGCCTGCTGCGGCATTATGTTGCCGACGCATCGCAGCATCCGTCTGGCGTTGCGCCTTGAGCGGCTGATCGGCGCATTGCGCAAGAAATCGCCGGGGAACCGCCGGCGCCGCCGGAACGCGGCCTGATGCTGCAGATCGCAGCGCCGGTCCGACCGCCGGCTAACCGCTGGCGCGCGTGCCCTACATCCCCCCTACATCCCCAACTGTTGCATCAACGCATCGACCCGCAGTTTTACCGCCGGGTCCATCGCAATCGGGCGACCCCATTCCCGATTGCTCTCGCCGGGCATCTTGTTGGTCGCATCCAGCCCCATTTTCGAGCCGAGTCCGGCAACCGGTGAGGCGAAATCAAGGTAGTCGATCGGGGTGTTCTCGACAATCAGCGCATCGCGCGCCGGGTCGACCCGGGTGGTCATCGCCCAGATCACCTCGCGCCACTGGCGGATGTCGATATCGTCGTCGGTCACGATGATGAACTTGGTGTACATGAACTGGCGCAGAAAGCTCCAGACGCCGAACATCACCCGCTTGGCATGCCCCGGATAGGCTTTCTTCATGCTGACTACCGCCAACCGGTACGAGCAACCTTCCGGCGGCAGATAAAAATCGGTGATTTCCGGAAACTGGCGAATCAGCAGCGGAACGAACACCTCGTTCAAGGCCACGCCCAGCATCGCCGGTTCATCCGGCGGCTTGCCCGTATAGGTGGTGTGATAGATCGGGCTCGGGCGGGTGGTGACGCGGTCGATGGTGAATACCGGGAAGCGCTCGGTCTCGTTGTAATAGCCGGTATGGTCGCCGAACGGCCCTTCGATCGCCGACTCGAAACCGCTCGCATCCGCAGGGTCGGGACGGATCGCGCCTTCGAGCACGATCTCCGCCGTCGCCGGCACCTGCAGGTCCGAACCGATGCATTTCGCCAGTTCGGTCCGCGCGCCGCGCAACAGGCCGGCGAACTGATATTCACTCAGCGAATCCGGCACCGGCGTCACTGCGCCAAGCATGGTTGCGGGGTCGCAACCAAGTACCACCGCAATCGCGAATGGTGTTCCGGGATAAGTAAGCGCATGCTCACGGAAATCCAGTGCACCGCCGCGATGCGCCAGCCAGCGCATGATCACGCGGTTGCGGCCGATCACCTGCTGGCGGTAGATGCCAAGATTCTGCCGCGACTTGTGCGGGCCGCGCGTCACGGTCAGGCCCCAGGTGATCAAGGGGCCGGCGTCGCCCGGCCAGCAGGTCTGGATCGGCAGCCCGGCTAAGTCGACCTCGCTGCCTTCCTGGCGTTGCAACTGGCAGGCCGGGTTCGACACAATTTTCGGCGCCATGTTGAGCACCTGGCGCAGCACCGGCCATTTTTCCCAGGCGTCGCGCAAGCCCTTCGGCGGTTCCGGCTCCTTGAGGAAGGCCAGCAGCTTGCCAACCTCGCGCAAGCGCAGCAACGCCTCGGCGTCGCTGGCGGCGTCCACCCCCATGCCCAAGGCGACCCTGCGAACGCTGCCGAACAGGTTGGCCAGCATCGGCATCGAATGGCCGGCAGGCTTCTCGAACAATAGCGCCGGCCCGCCGGCCCGCAGGACGCGATCGCAGAATTCGGTCAATTCGAGTTTCGGCGACACCTCGATTTGCACGCGTTTGAGCTCGCCGATTGCATCGAGGCCGTTGATGAAGTCTCTAAGATCTTGATATTTCAAGGGTTTGTGCCAAAAAAGAAGATTTCCGTCCGAGTATAGCGCCAAGCGACTGATTTTGCAGGTGTATGCCATTAGCATAACAGTAACTTATTGATTTTATTATATAAAATGCAGGTTGACCATCCTTGCCTGACTCCATACAATGCGGGCCTGTGCTTGGGGAAGTAGAACATTCCAACTTTCATCCCCGGCTCCCTGAAGATCAATGAGCGGAAACGTCATACGGCTTCCGCAACCTGATACCAAGCGCCGCTGACGCTGCCCCAACCAACCTGGGCAGGCCGCGTGGCGATTCCGGTCTGGCGGAATCACGGAGGCCCGACGCCTCCGATCCAGACCCTCGACTGCGAAGCATGTTTCCACGCGACAGCGCTGTTGGCTGCCGCGGCGGGAACCTGCAGAGATAGGAGGTTCAAGCAATGAAGCAATTAGTTGCCCGGCAATTTGCCAGTACCCTGTGGGATGTCGTCAAGAACGTGCTGATGCTGACCGGCGTGGTCGCATTGGTCGCCTGGGAAGTAGACAAGTTCAGCCATCGTGGTTCGCCGGCGATGGCGGCGGTGCGGCAGGCCGGGGCGGAGGGCTTGCCTGCAGCACCGCTGCTCGATGCGCTGCGGCCCGCAAGCCTGGCCATGGAAACCAAGGCTCTGGCCGACGAGGCCGATCTGCCGCTTGCCGGCAATCCGACCGAGCACAAGCGCCTGTCCACCTTTCTTGCGCGCAAGTACAAGGTCGCGACCGACGCCACCCACTGGATTGTCAACGCCGCCTTTCTGGCCGGCAAGGATGTCGGGGTTGATCCGCTCTTGATTCTGGCGGTGATGGCGATCGAATCGCGCCTGAACCCGTTCGCCGAGTCGGGCATGGGCGCGCAGGGGCTGATGCAGGTGATCCCGAAGTATCACCTCGACAAACTGGAAGAACTTGGCGGTCGCGATGCGATTCTCAATCCGGTGGTCAACATCCGGGTTGGCGCCCTGATCCTCAAGGACTACCTGCAGCGCTTTGGCGGCCTCGAGCAGGGCCTGCGCGCCTACTCAGGCGCTACCGGCGACGACTACGGCTATGCGTCCAAGGTGCTGGCCGAGCGTGATCGCCTGAAGGCGGCCGCCGGCGGCAGCACCTACGTGCAGGTAGCCGCACCCGGTGCGCCGGCGTCGGCAGTCCCGGTTGTCCATCCGGAGGTGCAACCGGCGCAGCAGCAAGTCAAGGCTGATCCGGCAGCTGCTGAAGAGGTCTGACACAGTCGGTCGCGTCAGTACGCCGCCGCGCGGCCCAAAACACGGAGTGGCTCGCGCAAGACACCGGCTTTCCCCCCGTGTCTCGGTGCCATCCCGAGTTGGCCGCCCCGCTGGGCGGCAGCACAGACTGCCTAATAACCTGCGGCGTGGCCGTCCTTGCGGGCGTCCGAGGCGGCGATATAGCCGGTGAAGCGGCCTTCCTCTTCGAGCGCCCAGGCAAATTGACCTGAGCCGAAATCCATGTACGGGTCGTTCAAGGTGGCGATGGCGTGGCCGCGATCCTTCAGCGCCAGCATGGTGGCCTCGCGCATGGTGACTTCGGAGTTCACGGTCATGCCGCCGGCAACCCGCCAGCGCGGGCCGTCGCAGGCCGCCTGCGGGTTCTGCTTGTAGTCGAGCATGCGGATCAGGGTCTGGATGTGGCCTTGCGGCTGCATGTTGCCGCCCATCACGCCGAAGCTCATTTGCGGCCTGCCATCCTTGGTCAGGAACGCCGGGATGATGGTGTGGAACGGCCGCTTGCCCGGGCCGACTTGGTTGGGGTGGCCGTCGGTCAGCACGAAGCCGGCGCCGCGGTTCTGCAGGCTGATGCCGCCGGGCGCGACCATGCCCGAACCGAAGCCCATGAAATTGGACTGGATGAAGCTGACCATCATGCCGTTTTCATCTGCCGTGGTCAGGTAGATGGTGCCGCCCTTGTCGGGCGTGCCGGCCTTGAAGTCGATCGCGCGCTTCGGGTCGATCAGCCGGGCCCGCGACTTGAGATAGGCGTCGTCGAGCAGGTGCGCCGGCGTGACCTTTTCCATGAAACGTATATCCGACACATAGGCGTTGATGTCGGCGAATGCCAGTTTCATCGCCTCGATCTGCAGGTGCAGGGATTCCGGGCCGTCGGGGTCGAGCGCCGACAGGTCGAAATTCTCCAGCATGCCCAGCGCCATCAGGGCGGCGATGCCCTGGCCGTTGGGCGGAATCTCGTGCATGGTGTAGCCACGGTAGTTCTTCTGGATCGGCGTGACCCAGTCGCAGGTGTGGGCGGCCAGATCGGCTTCGCCCATCACGCCGCCATTGGCTTGCGAATGCCTGGCGATCGCGGCGGCGATGTCGCCGCGATAGTAGGCCTCGCCCTTGCTGCGGGCGATTTTCGTGAGGGTCTCCGCGGCGCCCTTGAGGACGAATTTTTCGCCGATATGTGGTGTGCGCCCTTTCGGCAGGAAATGCTCGGCGAACCCCGGCTGATTCTTCAGGATCGGCTCCATCGCCTTCCATTTTTGATGCACGATCGGACTGACCAGGTAGCCGTCGCTGGCGTAGCGGATGGCCGACTCGAACAGGTCC
>JANPGJ010000264.1:0-9892 GCA_031423955.1 Burkholderiales bacterium | reverse complement strand
CGCGCGCGCGTGCCGATGCCCTGGCGGCCCACGCTTTTGTATTGGCGATCGGCATGGCACTGTTGTTCGCTCCACTGATGTTGACGCTGGGCCCGCTGATTTACCAGGCGATGGGCGGTCGCGGACCCGCGTTGCAGGCGGCGCTCGCCTATTCCAACGTCGCGTTTGGCGGCGCGCTCGCGGTTTGCATGCTCAATATTCTGGCCAATGTGGTGCGCGGCACCGGCAACATGGGCTTGCCCGCGCAGGTGCTGGTGGGCAGCGTATGTGCGCACATCGTCCTGTCACCCGCACTGATCTTTGGCTGGGGGCCGGTGCCGGCATTGGGGCCGGCCGGTGCCGGCTGGGGCCTGGTGATTTCGTTTTCGGCGGGCAGCGTGGTTCTGTTCACCCATCTGCGTCGCGGCCGATCGCTGGTGACACTTTCGCTGCGTGGAGTCCGCTATGAATGGAGTCTCTTCAAAGACATTCTGCGGGTGGGCGTGCCGGGCATGGCCAATGTCGCGCTGACCAACTTGTCGGTCGTGTTGATCACCGGCATCGCCGGGCACCAGGGAACCGCCGCTGCAATCGGCTACGCGATGGGCGCGCGGCTGGAATACATCATGATCCCGATCGGCTTCGGCTTCGGCACGGCCTTGGTCGCCATGATCGGCACCAACTGGGGTGCCTGCCAGTACCAGCGGGCGCGGCGCATCGCCTGGACCGGCGCACTGACGGTCGCCGTCTGCTGCGGCGCGATCGGCGTTTTCGTAGCCTTGTTCCCGCTGCTTTGGATGAATCTTTTTGCCGACCAAGCCGACATCACCCGCATCGGCAGCCAATATCTCCGGATCGTCGCGCCCGCCTACGCGATCTACGGCGCCGGCATGGCGCTCTACTTCGTCATGCAGGGTATCGGTGCGATTGTTCCGGCGGTGTTGGCCAACGCCATACGCGTGGCGATCAGCGCAGGCGGCGCGTATGCCGCGGTCACCTGGCTCGACGCAGGCACGAGCGGAATCTTCATTGCGATCGCTGCGGGATTCGTGGCCTACGGCCTCACCAATGCGTGGCTGTTGCTGCGCACGCCCGATCCCGCAACCCAAAAACCGATTGCGAGATAAGCCATGATGACCACCATTCGAAAACTCGGGGCGACTCTTTCGCCCACATACACGGTCGCCGTCTGCGGTATCGCCCTCCTGTTTGGCGCATCCAGTCTCCGCGCTCAGGCGACGCGCGATCTCAATCGCGCCGCCACAAGCGTTTCGGCGGCGTCTACGTTCTTTCCGCCCAGAGTCGAGCGTGACGACGCACGCGATCGTATCTGGAGCCTCAGTGAGGGCGAGGTCTTGCTGTATCACGGGCGCGCGCGGACCTGGGCGAAAACAATCGCGTTGCGCGGCTGGTCTTCGGTCGGCGCGCAACATAGCTGCGCGGCCGACATCGCCGTCGATGTCGCGGGCAACGTGATCGTGTCAAGCAATATTGCGCCAACACTTTGGCGCATTGATGCGAAAAGCCTTGAAGCGGAACGCCTGGACATCGTACTGGACGCCGATCCCGACAAGGATGTCGGCTTTACCGGCTTGCTGTCCACCAGCCGCGATCGCCTGTACGCCATCAGTGCGATCCATGGGTCGCTCTGGCGCATCGATCTCAACGCACGGCGCGCCACCAAGCTGGAGATGGCGAACCCCTTGAACGGCGCCTGCGCGCTCGGCTTCGCGCCTCAAGCCGAGCGCCCCCGCACCCTGCTTCATGTGGACCTCATGCCTACGCTGCATCTCTGCGCATCCACCAGGACTGCGGCGCGCAGGATCAACGTAACTGGATTGGCACAAGCGACGCTGATGAAGGAATCTTGTTCGGCAAAGTGAAAATCAGGTCCAATTGCCGCACCATGACCACGCAGTGAAAACCCAACCGAAAGCACGAAAATGACAAGGCAAACAGACTTCAAGGTAGCGATCCTCTACGCCGGCGATGCGGATGCGAGGCAAACCGCGAGCCCGGAGAACAGCCGGTTCCTGCCGCTTTTCCAGGCCTTGACCGGCTTGGGGATGCAGGCCGAACCGGCTGTCTACCATGACGATTTTTCCGATGCCGTACGCGACCAGTTGATGTCGATGGACGCGGTTCTGGTCTGGGTCAACCCGATTGAAGGTGGGCGCGACCGCTCGCGACTCGATGCGATGTTGCGTGAAGTCGCCGGCTCCGGCGTCTACGTAAGCACCCATCCGGACGTGATCCTCAAACTGGGTACCAAGGAAGTGTTGTATCAAACCCGCGATATGGGATGGGGTGCAAGCGATACGCAACTGCACCTGACTGCCGATCAGCTTCGGCAAGTTGTGGCGTCGCAAATCGCCACCGGATGCGCGCGAGTGCTCAAGCAATATCGCGGCAACGGCGGAAATGGTGTGTGGAAGGTCGAGCCGGCCGAATATCCACTACCCGGCCCGGATCCCGTCGGCACTACGATTGACGCCCTGGATTTGCCGGTTCGTGTGCGCCATGCCAAGCGCGGAAGCCTTGACGAAATCATGCGATTGGGCGCATTTCTGCAACGCTGCGAGCAGTATTTCGAAGGCGAGGGCCGCATCATCAACCAGGCTTACCAGGCGCGACTTCCGGAAGGCATGGTGCGTTGCTACCTGGTGCACGACAAGGTCGCCGGGTTTGGCCATCAGGCCGTCAACGCGCTGTGCCCGGCACCCGCCGATGCACATGCCGGCTACGTGCCGGCGACCACCCCGCGCCTGTACTATCCGCCGGACTTGCCGCGCTTTCAGGCCCTCAAGCGTCAACTGGAATCCGCATGGGTGCCGCAATTGCAACGCCAATTTGAAATCCGCAGCGCCAGCCTGCCGATCATCTGGGATTGCGACTTCCTGCTGGGAGAGAAAAGCGACAACGGTGACGACACCTATGTGCTGTGCGAAATCAACGTCAGTTGCGTGTCACCCTTTCCGGACTCGGCAATTGATGTGATTGCGCATGCAACACTGGATCGGGTTGCCGCGGCCCGCCAGAGGCGAAAGCGCTAACAGCATGTCACTGATTTCGGTGGCTTGATTTGCCGGTCGCACGATTTTTCACGCATGCGGCATTGATGAAGTTTCCTACAAGCCGGGTGACCAGGCTGTGAGTCACGCCCAAATCGATAACCGGAGATTCCTGTGCGCCCATTTCTTGTTGCCGCGTCGATCCTGTGGGGAGTAAATGCCATGAGTGCTGAAACTGAATCATTCGATCAAACCAAACCCGGCGCCTTGCCGGCAGGCTGGATTTCCGGCGTCACCGGATTCGGCACACCGCATTGGGCGGTGGTCAGCGACCCGGGCGCGCCGAGTCCGCCCAATGTGCTCAGGCAGTCGGGCGCGGGCGCCTATCCGTGGGCGGTGAAAAAGTCGGCGTCGCTGGCCGACGGGTTTGTTGAAACCCGCTTCAAGTCAGTAGCGGGAAAGGAAGATCAGGCGGGCGGCATCGTCTGGCGCTGGCAAAGTGGGCGCACCTACTATGTCGCGCGCGCCAATGCCAACGAGAACAACGTATCGTTGTACTACACCACCCTCGGAATTCGCAGCACCATCAAGTACGTCGACGCGCCGGTGCCGCGCAACGTGTGGCACACGCTGCGCGCGGAATTCTCCGGAAAAAAGATCCGCGTATTGCTCAACGGCAGGCTATACATCGAGGCCGATGACGAGCACATCAGGGACGCCGGTGCGGTTGGTGTATGGACCAAGGCCGATAGCGTGACACTGTTCGACGACTTCAGCTACGGGAAAGAATAAGCAAGCGACCCGGCCCGCATCGCCCCGAAGACGGTGGTGTACGATCGCTGCCATCTCACTCGCGCCGCGTTAAGGCTGGACGCCGCCGATCGCGGCAGATCGCACCAGCCGCTTGACCTTGCCCACCGGACGCGGCTTGTCCTGCGGCTGGTTCAACACATCGATGGTGACCGGCCCATTGTAGGCGGCGAGCACCAGGTCGCGCATGCGCTCCAGGTGCGCGCGCCAGAAGCTCTCGACCACCGCCGGCACGCCGTTGCGCATCAGCGCCACCGCCATTTCGCGACTCCTGATGCTCTCTTGCCGCAGCTTGTCGACACTGGCCTTGGCCGAGGTGCGCGCGGTCACGTCTTCATGCTGGCGGCGGATGATGTCGTAGATCAGTGACGACAGCAGATGGATGGTCTGGTTGCCGCAATGCCGCGTGATCAGCATCGAGAATTCGGCGCTCAGGTCGGCATAGCGGATCAGGTCGTGCTGCGCGGCCTCGCGCGCGGCGGCGATGTTGGCCTCAAGCGCGGCGAATGCCTGCGGATCGCCCTGGGCGGCCAGCATGCCGGCCGCCGGCGGCTCCAGGATGGTGCGCGCCAGCCAAACATCGGTGAGCGTGGTGCCGGCGATCTGCAGGTACACCCCGACCTGATTGGCAGCGGCGCCGAGATCGATCTCGATCACCCGTGCCCCGCCATGCTTGCCGCGGCTGATGCTGATCAGCGACTCCGACTCGAGAATCCGCAAGGCCTCGCGCATCGTGGGGCGCGAGATGGCGAACTCGGCCTGCAACACGTTCTCCGGATGCAGCTTGTCGCCCGGTTTCAGGCGGCCGGTGACGATCTGCCGGCGCAGTTCCGCCGCCACGTTCTCGGCGGCCTTGGGGCGCTTCGCTGGCGCGCTAGCCATCGGTTGCGGTTGCGCCGTCGCGCTGCTGCGTTTCATGTGGGTCCGGTTTGGGAAAACGGTTGCGAGGGTAGCACTTGACCTTGGATGCAGGATACGATTAAATGGTTATACAAATAGAATGTCAAGCGCCGGCCCGCCGCAAGACTCGCCACCAAGCGGGCAAATCATTGATTCGGTGCAGATCCATCCACCAGGAGACAGCAATGCGTAATCCATTTCGCAGCTCGACTACTTGTCTGGCCCGTCTCGCAGCCGGGCTTGCATTGGCACTGGCCACTAGCACTGCGTTTTCGCAATCCGGCCCGTTTCCGAACCGGCCGCTGAAGATCATCGTGCCGTACTCGGCCGGCACCGGCAGCGACGTGCTGGCGCGCACCATCGGCCAGAACATCAGCGAAAAGACCGGGCAGCCGGTGGTGATCGAAAACCGCGACGGCGGCGGCAGCCTGATCGGCACCATGGCCGCGGCGAAATCCGCGCCCGACGGCTACACCCTGCTGATCGCCGCCAATCCCTTCATCATCGTGCCGAGCCAGAACTCGAAGCCGCAGTACGACCCGCTCAAGGACTTTGTGCCGGTCGCCAAGGTCGCGGTGATTCCGCTGGTGCTGGCCACCAACCCGCAGGCGCCATTCACCAACATCCGCGAACTGCTGGCCTATGCGCGCGCCAATCCGGGCAAGCTGAGCTACGCATCTTCCGGCGCCGGCACCATCAGCCAGCAGGAAATGGAACTCTTCAAGCAGGCGGCGGGGCTGGATATTGTCGAGATTCCGTACAAGAGCACGGCGCAGGCGATGACCGATACGATCGGCGGCCAGATCGCCCTGTTTCCGGTGGTGGTGCCGCTGGCGCTGCCGCACCTGCGCTCCGGGCGGGCGCGCGCGCTCGGTGTGTTCGACACCCAGCGCTCGCCACTGCTGCCGGAGGTGCCGCCGATGGCCGACGAGGTACGCGTGGCCGGCTACACCCCGACGCCGGTCTGGTACGGCTTCCTCGCGCCGGCCGGCACGTCGCGCGATGCCGTCAACACGCTCAACGAACTGATCGTAGGCGCGATGCGCTCGAACGAAGTCAAGGAACGCCTGACCGCGCTCGGAGCGCAACCGATCGCGCGCACCAACGAGCAGTTTGAGGCTGATATGAAAAACGAACTCGAAAAAGCCGGACAGTTGGCGAAAAAACTCGGCACCTTCAAGTAAGAAGGACCGGCCAGCCTATGGCACTTGACGCTTCTTGCGCTCGTGCTCCAACTGCCGCAAGCCCTTGCGGATCACCTTGCCGGTGGTGGTAGTGGGAATCGCGTCGTAAAACTCGATCTCGCGCGGGTACTCGTGGGCCGACAGGCGCGTGCGCACCAGGGTCTGCAACTCCTGCGCCAATTCCGCCGTCGGCAGATAGCCCTCGCGCAACTGCACGAAGGCCTTCACCACCTCGCCGCGAATCGGATCGGGGCTGCCGACCGCGGCCGCCAGCGCCACCGCCGGGTGGCCGCTGAGGCAGGCTTCGATTTCGCCCGGGCCGATGCGATAGGCGCCGCTGGAGATCACATCATCCTTGCGCCCGACGTACCAGATGTAACCGTCGGCATCCCTGTTGGCCAGGTCGCCGGTCAACAGCCAGTCACCAGAGAACTTGTCGCGCGTCGCGGCCTCGTCATTCCAGTAGCGCAGGAACATCGCCGGGATCGGCCGCTTCAAGGCGATTTCGCCGATTGCGCCATCCGCCACCGGCTGCCCCCCGGCATCGAGCAGTGCGATCTCGTGACCCGGAATCGCGCGGCCCAGCGAACCCGGCTTGATCGGCATGTAGTCGGTGCAGTTGCCGATGATCATCACCGCCTCGGTCTGGCCAAAGGCTTCATGCGGCGTCGCCCCCAACGCCTGCTGCGCCCAGCGGATGATGTCCTCGCCCACCGTCTCGCCGCCGGTGTGGATGGTGCGTAACTGCACATCCCACTTGTCGCGCGGATTTTCGATCAAACGCATCATCTTGAGCACGGTGGCCGGCAAGAACACATTGCGGATCTTGTGCCGCGCCATCAATTCGAACGCGCGCACGGCGTCGAACTTGCGGCTGCGGTGCGCCACCACGGTCACGCCGTAATGCCAGCTTGGCAACAGCATGTCGAGCAATCCGCCGGCCCAGGCCCAGTCGGCCGGTGTCCAGAAGCGGTCGCCGGGCTGCGGAAAGGCCTGGTGCACGAACTCCATCGACGGCAGGCGCCCGAGCATGATGCGGTGCGCATGCAGCGCCCCTTTGGGCGGCCCGGTGGTGCCGGAGGTGAAGATCAGCAGCGCCGGATCCTCGGCGGCGGTGACGACCGGCTCGAATGCCTCGGACTCGCCGGCCAACAGCGCCCGGTAGTCGAGCACGCCGGCGGTGGTGGTCGGATCGGCGCTGATGATGTGGGTGAGTTCCGGATACTTCTTCTGCACTTCGAGCAGGCGATCCAGGCTTTGGGCGTCGGTCAGCACCACCCGCACGCCGGCACTGCGCAAGCGGAATTCCAGCGCATCCGGGCCGAACAGGGTGGCCAGCGGCAGCACCACGGCACCGAGCTTGTAGATGCCGAGGTGAGCGACACCGGTCTCCGGCCGTTGCGACATCACAATGCCGACCCGGTCGCCGCGCTGCACGGCAAGGCGGGTCAACGCATGGGCCAGCTGGTTGGAGCGGGCGCGAAACTCGGCGAACGTGTGTTCGCTGATGCGCCCGTCCTCGTCCTCGTAAATCATCGCCAGGCAGGTCGCGTCGTCGGCATGGCGATCGCAGATGTCGACGGCGATGTTGAAGTTGGCGGGAATGTCCCAGCGAAAGCGCGCGCACAGCTCTTCGTAGGTGTTGCCATCGGGCAGGGCTTTGTGGTTCACCGCATGTCTCCTGATGCACGCCCCCGGTCATGCCGCGCGCGGGCCGCAAAGCTTGCCCGGACCAATACCGGCCGCCCATCGTTCGCAGCGGCGGCGTTGACTTGGGTTGGGGTTGTTGACTGATTTCCATCATCGTATCATAATAGTTATACAATTAAAACCTGCTGGCAGCCTGGAGCAATTGCATGAACTGGCCGACCGTGATCTACAACGAGGAGGTGATGCGCGAGGGCTTCGGCATTGAAGACCTGGCCATTCCGCTCTCAGCCAAGGTTGAGTTTCTCGATGCGCTTTCCGGGACCGGCTTGCAGCGCATCACCCTCGGCGCATTCGTCAGCCCGAAGTACGTGCCGCAGATGGCCTGCTTCGAAGACCTGCTCAAGACTTTCCGCCCGAAGGCGGGTGTGACCTACCTGCCCTACATCCACAACCCGAAAGCGCGCCAGCTGGCGCTGCAATACGTGCCGCCATTGACGGTGGAAGAAGATGTGTTCACGCTGTTTGTCGACATCTGTGACATCCACCAGCGTCGCAACGTCAACCGCTCGGTCGAGCAGATGATGGATTCCTGGCCGGAGGCGATCGCCAATGCGGTGGCGCGTGGCGTGACGCGCGCGCGCATCGGCGTCGGTTCAGCCTGGGGCTCCAACTTCATGGGCAGGTTTTCGCAGGATTTTCGTTTCTACTTTCTTGAGCGGCAAATGGCGCTGCTCGATGCCGCCGGCATCAGCGTCATCGAGATCGGCCTGCACGATTCGCAAAGCTTTTGCCTGCCGCACGAAATGGAAGCGGATCTGGCGGAAATCAAACGCCGCTGGCCGCAGGTCAGGCAGTTCCATTTCCACATGCACAATGCGCGCGGCATGGCGCTGCCCGCGCTGTATGCGGCGCTGCGCAGCCTCGATGCGAACGACACCGCCTTGATCGAAGGCACGCTGGGCGGCATCGGCGGCGGGCAGTTCGGCGGCAACGGCCGCGCCTCGAGCATGGTGGCCACCGAAGACCTGATGCACATGCTGGACGGCATGGGCATCGCCACCGGCGTCGACCTGGGCCGCCTGATCGAGTGCGTCTGGCACTTAGAAAAAATCATCGGCCGGCCGGCCTTCGGCTGCGTCGCCAGGGCCGGCCCGCGCCCGACCCGGCCGGAGGACTTCTATGACGCCAACATGCCGGCGGTGGAAACCCTGGAGGCGGCCAAGCACTTCCGCTTCGGCCCCCGAGCCTATGGCAATGCCGGCCCCAACCCGTGGAAGAACCCGATTGCCGGCCCCTACTATCAAGGGCTGCCGGACCACCTGAAGATGTAACCCAAGGAGCAGAAGCATGGATTTCAGCCTGACCGAGAATCAAATCATGATCCGCGATTCGGTGCGCAAGTACGCCGAGGCGGAACTGCTGCCCAACTACCAGCGCTGGGACAAGACCGGCGAGTGGCTCACCAAGGATTTCATGGACAAGCTGGTCGACATGGGCCTCTTGCGCCTGCGCCTGCCGGAAAAATACGGCGGCCAGGGTTACTCGTTTGTCGACTGCGGCATCGTGTGCGAGGAGATCGGCCGCTGCGACCACCAGATCCGCTACATCATCTCCAACGCCATCCACCTGGGCGAAATGGCCTCGTCGATGCACCCGGACCTGCAGGAGGAATGGATTCCGCGCATCGCCAACGGCGAAATGATGTCGCTCGCCTTCACCGAACCGCGCGGCGGCGCCGACGCCGGCAACATCACCACCAAGGCGGTGCGCGACGGCGACCACTGGGTGATCAACGGCGCCAAGACCAGCATCACCTTCACCGGCGTGTCGAAAGTGGTGTTTGTCTCGGCACGCACCGGCAAGCCTGGCCCGAAGGGCCTGTCGTTCTTCCTGGTGCCGACCGATACGCCCGGCCTCACGACCACCAACTTCGAGCGCATGGGGCAAAAGCTCGACCGCGGCGGCAGCATGTACTTCGACGATGTGCGGATCCCGGCGCACAACATGATCGGCAAGGAAAACGAGGGCTTCATCTGGGCCATGACCATCATCGGCTACAACCGCAACTTCGTGCCGCTGGCCTGCATCGGCGCGGCAATGAAATCGCTCGAGGAAACCATTGACTACGTCAAGCAGCGCCAGGTGATGGGGCGCTCGCTCTCCAAATGGCAGGGCGTCGCCAACGAACTGGCGACCGAGGCCACCAAGCTGGAGGCTGCGCGCCTGTTGTGCTACCGCGCGCTGTCGCTGAAGGACAAGGGTTTGCGCCACGACGCCGAATCGTCGATGGCCAAGTGGTGGGGCGTGAAGACGGCCAACGAGGCGCTCTACACCTGCATGCGCTTAAACGGTCACTAC
>JANPGJ010000263.1:0-40572 GCA_031423955.1 Burkholderiales bacterium | reverse complement strand
CGCATAGCGCCGGGCGGTACCGAGCAACCCGGCGTTCACATCACAACCACGGAGGACCGGCAGCATGTCACGATACCTTTTCACCAACGCCCGCGTCTTCGACGGCAGCGGCAGCGCGCCATTCCCCGGCGAGGTTCTGGTGGCCGACAAGCGGGTCGAAACCGTCAGCGATCGCGCCAACCCGCTGCCGCGCGGCGGCGCCGAGGTGATTGATTGCGCCGGCGCGACCCTGATGCCGGGCTTGGTCGAGTCACATGCACATCTTTCCTGGCCTTCGTCAGTCGGTCGGGTGATCAACGCGATGATGCTGCCGCCGGAAGAGCACCTGCTGGTGACCACCCGCAATGCACGGGTCACGCTGGACGCCGGCTACACCTCGGCCTATTCGGCCGGCTCGCTCGGCGCGCGCTTCGAAATCGCCTTGCGCGACGAGATCGACGGCGGCTGGGTGCCGGGGCCGCGGCTGCGCGCCTCTTCCCTCGAACGACTGCCCGACGGCGCTCTTGGCCAGCAGGCGAAGGACGGTGCGGCGCACACACGCGGCCCGGCGCCGATGCGTGAGTATGTGAAGGCGATGGCGGCAGCCGGGGTCGATTCGATCAAGTTCCTGTTGTCGAGCGACGATGCGTTCGTGCCCGGCGGGTCGCAGAAGCTCACCTACACCGAGGAGGAAGTGGCGGCCATCGGCGCCGAGGCGCGCGAGCGCGGCATCGCGCTTTCGTGCCACGCCCAGGCGGCGGCGGCGGTCAAGATGGCGGTGCGCCACGGCTTTCGCGCGCTCTACCACTGCAGTCATGCCGATGAGGAGGCGCTCGACATGATGGAAGCGGCGAAGGATGAAATCTTTGTCGCACCGGCGGTCGGCCTGCTGTATTCGCGGGTCCATGAAGCCGAATCGTTCGGCATCACCCGCCAGGTCGCCGCCGAGATGGGCGCGGTGTCGGGTATGGAACGCATGCAGGTGCTATACCCGAAAATGCGCAAGCGCGGCATCCGCGTGCTGCCCGGCGGCGACTACGGATTTCCGTATAACCCGATCGGCCGCAACGCACGTGACCTGCAATTGTTCGTCGACCTGTTCGGCTACACGCCGACCGAGACCCTGGTGGCGGCCACCAAGCTCGGTGGCGAATTGATGGGGCAAGGCGACTTGATCGGCTTGCTCAAGCCAGGCTATCTGGCTGACCTGCTGGTGGTGGATGGCGATCCGACGGCAGACGTCGCCATCCTGCAAGACCAGGAACGCTTGACCATGATCATGAAGGACGGCACCTTCCATCGCCGACCGGGCGGCGAGCGGCGGGCCATGCATGGCTGAGAGCGCAGGTTGGGTCGGCCGGTGTCGCTGCATTGACGCCCGCGGTGCCGGCACACCATCAAGTAAACTCGCAGGCCGCCATTGACCGGCCGAAGGCACCGGCATTCGACTCAACCCCCCATTTCAGGACGCCACCCGATCATGAGCAAACAATACGAACCTGCCACCCCGCGCAAGACCGCCTTCCTGGGCCTGGGCGTCATGGGATTCCCGATGGCCGGCCACTTGAAGCAGGCCGGTCATGCGGTCACCGTGTACAACCGCACCGCGTCCAAGGCCGCCGACTGGGCTACACAATACGTCGGCAGCCATGCCGCAACACCGCGCGAAGCCGCCAAGGATTGCGACATCGTCGCCTGCTGCGTCGGCAATGACGACGACCTGCGCGCGGTGGTGCTGGGCGACAACGGCGCCTTCGCCGGCATGAAAAAGGGTGCGGTGTTCATCGACCACACCACCGCCTCGGCCAATGTGGCGCGCGAACTGGCCTCCGCAGCTGCAAACCTCGGACTGCGCTTCATCGACGCGCCGGTGTCCGGCGGCCAGGCTGGCGCCGAGAACGGCGTGTTGACCATCATGTGCGGCGGCGAGCAGGCCACCTTCGACGAAGTCAAACCGGTGCTGATGGCCTATGGCCGGATGGCGCAGTGCCTGGGACCGGTGGGCGCCGGCCAGTTGGCCAAGATGGTCAACCAGATCTGTATAGCAGGCCTGGTGCAGGGCCTGTCGGAAGGGGTGAATTTCGGCATTGCCGCCGGCCTCGACATGAAGCAGGTGCTCGAAGTGATCTCCAAGGGTGCCGCCGGTTCGTGGCAGATGGAAAACCGCGGCAAGACCATGGTCGACAACAAGTTCGATTTCGGCTTCGCGGTCGACTGGATGCGCAAGGATCTCGGGCTGTGCATTGACGAAGCCAGGCGCAACAGTGCGCCGCTGCCGGTGACCGCCCTGGTCGACCAGTTCTATGGCGACGTGCAGCAAATGGGCGGCCGCCGCTTCGATACCTCGAGCCTGATCAAGCGTCTGCGGAAGTAGCCGCGGGCACAAGGGGCGACGCACCACACGACGCGCCGCCGATTCGCACAGGACTACGCCATCGCGGACGCCGCCGGCCGCGCCGCCAGCGGTACCATCACAGGCGCGGCATGTGCTGCATGTCGCGGCTTGCCACCGACTTCAGGAAACGCAATGACGCACGATCTGACAATCACCGACATCAAGGCCTACGCCACCTCGTTTCCCCTGCCTACGGATGGCAATGTGCGCCTGGGCATCGGCCGCGCCGTCAAGAAGGACGCGGTGGTGGTCAAGGTGACGACCGCCGGCGGCCTGATCGGCTGGGGTGAATCGCACCATGCGCGCGCGCCCTCGACCATCGCAAAACTGATCGAGACCACGCTGAAAATGCTGGTGCTGGGTGAAAACGCCGCCGACGTGCAGGGCATCTGGCAAAAGATCTACATCAAGCAACTGGCCAGCCATGGCCTCGGCGCCGGCACCGCGATGGCGATGAGCGGCATCGACATGGCGCTGTGGGATATTCGTGGCAAGGCCACCGGCTGGCCGCTTTACAAGTTGCTCGGCGGCACCTCCAAACCGATTGCCGCCTACGCCGGCGGCATTTCGCTGGGCTTCCAGGATCCGGCAGCGCTGATCGAGGAAGCGCAACTGCATGTCGCCGCCGGTTACAAGGCGGTAAAACTGCGGCTCGGTGACAACCCGAAAGACGACCTGGCGCGGGTCGCGGCGATCCGCCGTGCGTTTGGCGATGCCCTGGTGATCCTGACCGACGCCAACATCGGCTACTCGGTGGCGGACGCGCGCGCGGTGATGCCGGGGCTCGACGCCCACGGCGTGGCCTGGCTCGAAGAGCCGTTTCCGGCACACGATTACCGCAGCTACCGTGAAGCCAAAGCCTTCGGCCGGGTACCGTTGGCAGCCGGCGAGAACCACTACACGCGCTTCGAGTTTTCGCGCCTGATCGACGAGGGAGTCGTCACCATCCTGCAGCCCGACCTGTCGAAAACGGGCGGCGTCACCGAGGTGATGAAGATCGCCGCGATGGCCTCGGCCCACAAGCTGCCGGTGCATCCGCATACCTCGATGACCGGTCTCAACATGGCGGCCTCGATCCACGTGCTGGCAGCGCTCGATCACCCCGGCTATTTCGAAGGCGATGTGTCGAAGAACAACCTGTTTCGCGATGTCATGGTCAACCAACCCTACAAGCTTGACGCGGATGGTTGCGTGCGACCGCTGGACGGGCCAGGATTGGGGCTGGAGGTCGACGAAGACTTCCTGATTCGCCATCCGGTGATCGAAGGGCCGAGTTACGTGTAGGGTACGGCAGGCAGCCCCTGACAACAAAGAGAGACGAATGACAAACACCATCAAACGCATCCTTGCAATCGCCATGCTGGCCCTGACCGCTCCAGCGGTGGTGCAGGCGCAGGGCTTCCCGTCGAAGCCGATCAAGATTGTCGTGCCGTTCACCCCGGGCGCGTTCAACGACACCCTGGGCCGCACGCTGGCGCAAGAATTCGGCAAGGGTTTCGCGCCCGGCTCACAGGTCGACAACAAGCCCGGCGCCGGCACCGTGATCGGCACCGATTTTGTCGCAAAATCGGTGCCCGATGGCCATACCATCCTGGTAGTGGCATTCCCGTTCGCGCTGATCAACAGTCTGCACACCCAATCGAAAATCGACGTCACCCGCGATTTCACGGCGCTCACCTGGGTCGGCTCGACCCCCAACCTGCTGGTGGTGAACCCGAACTCGCCCTACAAGTCGGTCAAGGACCTGCTGGCAGCGGCCCGGGCCGAACCGGGCAAGATCGCCTACGCCTCCACCGGCAACGGCACCTCGAACCATTTGTCGATGGAGTTGTTCAAGGTGATGTCCGGCACCAATCTGACCCACATCCCCTACAAGGGCAGCGCGCCGGCGGTGACCGACCTGATCGGCAACCAAGTGCAGGCCATGTTCGACAACGTGCCCAACGTGATCGCGCATGTGAAGGCGGGGCGCCTGCGCGCGCTCGCCATCACCACCGCGAAGCGCTCGTCCGGCCTGCCCGACATCCCGACCGTCGATGAAGCCGGCGTCCCCGGCTATCAGGTGTCGGTCTGGTTCGGTGTCGTGGCGCCGGCCGCCACACCGAAAGACGTGGTTGCCAAACTGAACGCAGAGATCAACCGGGTGCTCGCGCTGCCTGATGTCAAGGAGCGCTTCAGCCAGTCCGGGATCGAGATCGTCGGTGGTGCGCCCGAGGTGTTCGATCGCCACATCCGCGAACAGGTCGCCACCTGGGGCCGTGTGGTGAAGGACGCCAATATCAAGTCGGATTGAGTGCCGCCAAGGCGCGCGGCGATGTGCCAGGCTCAAGCCAGGGTTGAATCGCGCACTCCCTGTGCCACCGCCTTGATGCGGTCATTTTCAGCGCGCCGGCTGGCCACTTCCGCCGCACTCAGGCGCTCGACATTCATGAAATCAAGTCGCCAGTCCGCCGGGCCGGTCCAGCGCAGCGGGTTCTGCACTGTAGTGCGTGGCGCCACCGCGCTCTCCAGCACGTCCAGCGCGAGCGCCAGGGTGGCATCGCAGGCGGCCTGATCGAACGGCAGGCCGGCGGCGTTGCCAAGCGGAAAATCGCTGAACAGGAAGCGTGGCACGCCGCACAATTCGACGATGTCACGCGCCGCGCCGATGATGATGGTCGGGATGCCGTTGGCCTCCAGATGGCGCGCGACCAGGCTCATGGTCTGGTGACACACCGGGCAATTCGGCACCAGCACGGCAACGTCGACCTCATCAGCACGACATGCGGCCAGCACGTCGGGGCAATCGACTTCGAGCGTATGGCGCTGGCTGCGGTTGGTCGGCACGCCGATGAAGCGCGGTGCGACTTCCGCAATGCGCCCGCCCGCAGCCGCCCGCCGCAGCGCCGGCAGCGGGAACCAGGTGTTGGCGTCGTCCACCGCCTGCGCGCGGTCGATCCCGACATGCGAGATGCGCAGGTCATGGTCGTGCGCGGTATCGCCGGTGTACACCTTGAAAAATTTGGCGGCCGCGTTGTATGGCGAGCGCACGCTCTGGTCGCCGCATTCGGGCCGATACGGCGCGGCAGTGGTCGATAGCGCGACCCGGCTTTGCGCCAGCGGCCGCGCCAATCGGGTAAACGGCACTGCTGCGTACTGCGCATATCGATACGGGTTGCCGTAGCCCAGCGTGCCGTACCATTGGTGGGTACGTGCGATGTAGCGGATCGGTTGATCCCATGCCGGAGCGAAATCGAGGTCGTGGTCTGGTGCGGTCATCGGCTGGCTGAGTCGGGTTGCAGCAAGAGCTGCATTCTCGCATCGACGCCAAATGCGCGTGGCAACCGCCGTCCGGCAGCCGGGCACCCAACACCGGCAACAGCGGCGCATGCCGCACCCGAGCGGTAAAATTGGTCCTTGCGCCCTCAAGCATGATCCATTCATGGCCACCGACAACAGCAAGCCCGCCGAACCGCACGCCGGAAATTTCCTGCGCAGCATCATTGATGCCGACCTCGCGAAAGGCACCTATGCCGCCCGCGGCTGGGGCGGCAAGCCGGGGCCGGCCGCGACGCACGAACAGGCGCCGGCCGATGCTGCGAATATCCGCACCCGCTTTCCGCCCGAGCCCAACGGCTATCTGCATGTCGGCCATGCCAAGAGCATCTGTCTCAATTTCGGCCTGGCGCGCGACTATGGCGGCGTCTGCCACATGCGCTTCGACGACACCAATCCGGAAAAGGAGGAGCAGGAATACGTCGATTCGATTCTCGATGCGGTTAAATGGCTGGGCTTCACCTGGGATGCGTTCGGTCAATCGCATCTCTATTTCGCCAGCGACTACTTCGATTTCATGTACACCGCGGCCGAGGCGCTGATCAATGGCGGGCACGCCTACGTGGATGAGCAAAGCGCAGACGACATGCGCGCCAGCCGCGGCAGCCTGACCGAAGCCGGCCGCGACAGCCCTTACCGCACCCGTGCGCCGGCCGATTCGCTGGCGCGCTTTCGCCAGATGCGCGCCGGAGACCATCCTGAAGGCAGCATGGTGCTGCGCGCGAAAATCGACATGGCTTCGCCCAACATCAACCTGCGCGATCCGGCGATCTACCGGATTCGCAAGGTGGCGCACCATCGCACCGGCGGCACCTGGTGCATCTACCCGATGTACGCCTTCGCGCACCCGCTCGAAGACGCGCTCGAGCGCGTCACCCACTCGATCTGCACCCTCGAATTCGAGGACCAGCGGCCGTTTTATGACTGGGTGCTGGCGCGGGTCGCTGATGCCGGCCTGCTGGCGCGACCGCTGCCGCACCAATACGAGTTCGCGCGCCTTAACCTGACCTACGTGATGACCAGCAAGCGGCGCCTGAAAAGCCTGGTCGATGAAGGCATCGTGCAAGGGTGGGACGATCCGCGCATGCCGACCATCGTCGGGCTACGCCGGCGCGGCTATACCCCCGCGGCGATCCAGTTGTTCTGCGAGCGCATCGGGGTCGCCAAGGCAGATTCCTGGATCGATTATTCAACCCTGGAAATGGCGTTGCGCGACGACCTCGACAGCAAGACCGCGCGCGCGATGGCGGTGCTCGATCCGCTGAAACTGAAGCTGACCAACTGGGGGGCACTGTTCGGCAGCGCCAGCCACGAGGAAGACTGCAGCGCGCCGCTTCATCCGCAGCACCCGGAACGCGGCATGCGCCATTTCAAACTCGGGGGCGAAGTGTGGATCGAACGGGAAGACTTCGAAGAAGTCGCGCCCAAGGGATTTTTTCGCCTGTTTCCCGGCAACAAGGTGCGCCTCAAGTATGGCTACGTGATCGAGTGCACCGGCTGCGAGAAAGATGCTGCGGGCAACATCGTGTCGGTACTCGCCACCGTGATCCCGGACACCAGGAGCGGCACGCCGGGATCGACCAGCGTCAAGGTCAAGGGGGTGATCACCTGGGTCGGCACGGGCGATGCCCTGGTCGCTGAAGTCAGGCTCTATGAACGACTGTTCACCGACCCGCAGCCGGACGCCGGCGGCCGCGACTTCAAGGCCAGCCTCAATCCGCATAGCCTGAAGATCGTGACCGCGTATCTCGAACCATCGCTTGCTGGCTCGCTCGCCGATCAGCGCTTCCAGTTCGAGCGCCACGGCTATTTCGTTGCCGACCGCAAGGATCACGCCGCGGATAAGCCGGTGTTCAACCGGATCACCAGTCTCAAGGAATCGTTTGTGAAGTAATCGGCCGGCCGCGATCGGAAAGGATGAGCCTGATGCGAATCGAATTCCTCGGTGCCGCCGGCGAAGTGACCGGTTCATGCTTCCTTGTCGAGAACGAAGGAACCCGCTTTCTCATCGATTGCGGCATGTTCCAGGGCGGGCGCGACGCCCGCGCCAGGAATCTTTCGGCCATCCGTATCGATCCGCGCACCATCGACTTCGTGATCCTGACCCACGCCCACATCGACCACAGCGGCCTGATCCCGCGCTTGATCGCCCTGGGCTTCCGCGGCCCGGTCCATTGCACCCGCGCCACCGCGGCATTGCTGGAAATCATGCTGCCCGACAGCGCCCACGTGCAGGAATCCGAAAGTACCTGGAAGAATCGCCGCCGGCACGTTGCGGGCCGTTTCGCCAGTGCGGACTCAGCGCCCCTCTACACCGTCAACCAGGCAATGCTCGCCTTGGAGCAGTTGGCAACCGAGGAGTACAACCGACCATTCAGCCCGCACCCGTCGGTCAGCGTGACGTTCCGCGACGCCGGCCATATTCTGGGCTCGGCGATCGCCGAGTGCACGGTCGCAACCAGCGCCGGCAAGCGCAAACTGGTGTTTTCGGGCGATCTGGGCCAGCCCGACCGACCTCTGATGCAAGACCCGACGCCGGTCGCGGCCGCCGATGTCCTTCTGGTCGAATCGACCTATGGCAATCGCCTCCACAAAAGCCTCAAGGACACCGAGGAAGAACTGGTCAGGGCGGTGAGCGAAACCTTCGAACGCGGCGGCAACGTCGTGATTCCGGCCTTCGCTGTCGGCCGCACGCAGGAAGTCATCCATGTCCTGGCCGACCTGGTGCAACGCGAACGCCTGCCAGCGCTCTGCGTCTTCGTCGATTCACCAATGGCCACCGCCGCCTCGCTCGCCACCGCGAAATTCTCCCACCTGCTCGACGATCAGGCACGCGCGACGAGCGACTGGATCAAGCGCCACAAGACGCGGTTCAACCTGCGCTTCACCGCCACCGTGCGCGAATCGATGGCGATCAACCAGATCGCCGGCGGGGCGATCATCATCGCAGCCGCCGGCATGTGCAATGCCGGCCGCATCCTGCATCACCTGGCGCAGAACCTGCCGCGCCGCCAATCCTCGGTGTTGATCACCGGCTTCCAGGCCGAGGGCACGCTGGGCCGCCGGTTGGTTGACGGCGCGCGCGAGATCAACCTGTTCGGCCGCCGGGTCGCCGTCAAGGCGCAGGTCTATACGATCGGCGGCCTGTCCGCGCACGCCGACCAGGCAGGCCTGCTCGCCTGGCTGGCGGGATTCAAGAGTGCGCCGCGCCAAACATTCGTGGTGCACGGCGAACACGCGAACGCGCTCGAATTCGCCGAGTTGATTCGCACCAGGCTCAAATGGGCAAATGTGTCGGTGCCGGAACGCGGCGAATCCTGTTCGATCAAGTAGCAAGCTGCAGCTGGCGGTTCTGACCTGATCAATGCGCGGCCCCGGTACTCCCGGATGCGCCGGAAGGCAGGCGAAAAAAAAGCCGCACCAAGGCGGCTTTTCCTTGCTGACGACTGTGCATCAGGTACGCTTGATCTTTTCGAGCATCTTGAAAGTGGCTTTCGGGGCGCCGGCGAACATGCGCTTGAAGACCTTGGACAGGCAACGACGTTCAAGTGTGTTGCGACGGGTGCGTTTGCGTTCGGCCATGATGTGGGTTTGTCCGGTAAGTCGGTAAAAGGAGCATTATACCTTGCCAGCCCGCTCCCGGGCGATGCCGGCGAAAGCGGCTTATCATGCCGGATTCGCCGGTCGGCGAAACAGCAGTGAATCAACCGCGAGGAAGTGCAGCTCATGAAACTGGCATCAGTAGCGGAACCCGGGCTTCGCGCCCGCGTCAGCGCCGCCGAATGGCAAACCCGGGTCGAATTGGCCGCCTGCTACCGCCTGGTCGCACGCTATGGCATGAGCGACATGATCTACAACCACATCACCGCCAAGGTGCCCGACGAACCCGGGCATTTCCTGATCAATCCGATGGGTTTCCTGTACGAGGAAATGACCGCCTCGTGTTTCTGCAAGCTCGACCTTGACGGCAACATCATCATGCAGCCGGAACCCGATTTCCCGGTCAACCAGGCCGGTTTCGTGATCCATAGCGCGGTGCACGGTGCGCGGCCGGAACTCGGCTGCGTGTTGCATACCCACACCCGCGCCGGCATGGCGGTCTCGGCGATGAAGGACGGGCTCTTGCCCCTGACCCAGACCAGCATGCGCTTCTACGGTGCGATCGGCTATCACGACTATGAGGAGCCGACCGCCGACATCAACGAGCGCGAGCGCCTGGCGCGCGATCTCGGCCGGCACAACGCCATCATCCTGCGCAATCATGGCTTGCTGGCCTGCGGCCGTACCATTGGCGAGGCATTCAACCTGATGTACTGGCTGGAAAACGCCTGCAAGGTGCAGGTCGACGTGCTCGGCAGCTCGGTCGGCTACATGCTGCCACCACCGGCACTGGCCGAAAGCCTGGCCCGCCGCTACCAGCCCACCGGACCGGTGATGAGCCGGTACGCCGCACTGGAGTGGCAAGCGCTGCTGCGCAAACTCGATCGCGAGTCGCCCGGATTCCGCGATTGACCCGGACGATACCGGGCGCGGCGCGGTTTTGTGTAAAAAACCGTAAGCGCCGCGCACCATTTCCGCGAATCCGCGTTGTTGGCGGCATGGCGCTAGTTGCGCTCCTTAAAACCGCGACCGGAGACCGCCGCGATGCTTAGACTTGATTCAAGACGCAGCCTGGAAGCCGGCGACAGCCGTTTCGGCCGCATCCTCCGCACATTTGCCCTGACGTTAGCATTGACCGTGCCGGCAATGCGCGCCGGGGCGCAGGAAGCGCCCGACATCACCATCAAGCGCGCGGTTGCCGAAGTCACCGCCGTGCTCGACGCCGACCGCGACATCCAGGCCGGCAACCGCCAGAAGATCACCGCCCTGGTCGACAGCCGCATCTTTCCGCATCTCAATCTGCCGGGCATGACGCGCGCCGCCACCGGCCGCCACTGGGCGCGCGCCACCCCCGAGCAGCAAGCCGCACTGGTGCGCGAGTTCAGCCGCCTGCTGATCAATACCTATGCCGGCGCGCTGTCGAGCTATCAACCCGACACCACCATTGAATATCGCCCGTTGCGCATGCAGGCCGGCGATACCGACGCGGTGGTGCGCTCGCTGGTGAAGGCGCGCGGCGGCGAGCCGATTCAGCTGGACTACTACCTGGAACGCAACGACGGTGTCTGGAAGGTGGTCGACATCAACGTGTTCGGTGCACGGCTGATCGAGACCTACAAGAACCAGTTCAACGGCGTCATCGCCAACGACGGGGTAGACGGACTGATCAAGGTCCTGCGGGCGAAAAACCAGGCCGCCGAGGCGCGCAACAGGGGTTAGCAGGGTGACGCTGACCGCGCGCGCCCGGTCGGGAACCGGCCGCGCCGGCGGCATGCAAGGCCACTTCCTGCCGGTTGTCGCCTAAAGGCGGATGAAATGCTCGCGGTAGTACTTGAGCTCTTCGATCGATTCGTAGATATCAGCCAGCGCTTCGTGCTTGCCATGCTTGGAAAACCCCTTGGCCAATTCAGGTTTCCAGCGCTTGACCAGTTCCTTCAGGGTCGAAACGTCGAGATTGCGATAATGGAACCAGGCTTCCAGTTCGGGCATGGTGCGCGCCATGAAGCGCCGATCCTGGCATACCGAATTGCCGCACATCGGCGAGCCGCCCTTGGGCGCATGCAGCTTGAGAAAGTCGAGCATGCGCAATTCCACCGCGCGTTCGTCCAGGGTCGAGGCCCTGATCTTGTCGATCAGGCCGGATTTGGCATGGGTAGACTTGTTCCAGTTGTCCATCCCGGCCAGCACTTCATCCGCCTGATGCACCACCAGCACCGGCGCCTCGGCCACGGTATTGAGATTTGAATCGGTGATGACGATGGCAACCTCGATGATGCGGTCGGACTCCGGCACCAGCCCGGTCATTTCCATGTCGATCCAGATCAGGTTGTTTTGGTCTTGGGCCATCGGCTTTGCGCGATAATCAGGGGTGCGATCGATTGTCGCATACCCATCCCGGATCCCTTTAGATGCATTTCTTTTCGCTTCTGTTCATGCTCGCCGCCGGCGCCTCGCTGGCCCTGACGCTCTGGCTGGCGCAGCGCCACGCGACGCATGTGCAGGCGCACCGCGCCCGGGTACCGGCGGAATTCGCCGGCGCCATCGATCTGGCCGCGCACCAGCGCGCCGCCGACTACACCACGACCAAAACGCGCTTCGGCATGCTCGAGGCAGTGGTCGACACCGCGTTGTTGCTGGTTTTGACCGTCGGCGGAGGGCTCGAAATGCTCGCCGGCCTGCTGACCGGGGTGCCGGCCGGCTACGGCCGCGAGCTTGCGTTGATCGCAGCCGTAGCCGTGCTGATGGGTCTCATCGGCCTGCCCTTCACCTGGCACCGCACCTTCGGCATCGAGGCGCGCTTCGGTTTCAACCAGATGACGCGAAGGCTGTTCATCACCGATGCGGTCAAGGGCGTGCTGCTGGGAGCCGCCTTGGGCGCACCGCTGGTGCTCGGAATCCTGTGGTTCATCAACCGCGCCGGCGACCTGTGGTGGCTCTATGCATGGTTGTCCTATTGCGCCTTCCAGCTATTGCTGCTGGTACTGTTTCCGACCGTCATCATGCCCCTGTTCAACAAGTTCACGCCACTCCAGGAAGGTTCGCTCAAGACCGCCATCGAGGCCCTGCTCAAGCGTTGCGGATTCACCGCCGGCGGTCTGTTCGTGATGGACGGCTCGAAGCGCTCGCGCCACAGCAACGCGTTTTTTTCCGGCTTCGGCGCGGCCAAGCGCATCGTCCTGTTCGACACCCTGATCCAGAAGCTCGCGCCCAACGAAATCGAAGCGGTGCTGGCGCATGAACTCGGGCACTTTCACCACCGCCACATCGTCAAGCGCATCGTGCTGGCTTTCGCCGTCAGCCTCGCGTTCTTCGGCTTGCTGGGCTACCTGATGGGCCAGGCGTGGTTCTTCACCGGTCTCGGTGTCACCAGCGCCAGCCCGGCGATGGCGCTGATCCTGCTCACCATGGCGTTGCCGGTGTTCACCTTCATGCTCACGCCGCTTGCGAGCCTTTCGTCACGCAAACACGAGTTCGAAGCCGACGCCTACGCCGTGCAGCAAACCTCGGCCGATGACCTGATCGGCGCGCTGACCAAGATCTACAACGACAATGCCGCCACCCTGACGCCGGATCCTCTGCACTCCGCGTTCTACGACTCGCACCCGCCGGCGTTCATCCGCATCGGCCGCCTCAAGGGGGCGGGCGCATGAAGCCGCGCTGCGGCCGCAACCGCGCCAGCACTCCGGATCCGCTGATTCGTCGATTCGAAGGGCAGGCAATGTCGTCAGCGGCGCCCCATTGAGCGGCGCCGCCGGCACCGTGATCGCCGTCTTCGGGCGGCGTTACGAGGTTGAGACCGACCGCGGCGAGAGACTGGACTGCGTGGCGCGCGGCAAGAAACGCGAAGCCGCCTGCGGCGATCGCGTCGAAGTGCAGGCAACCGGCCCGGGTCAGGCGGTGATCAACAACATCCTGCCGCGCAGCAGCTATCTCGAACGCGCCGATCCGTACAAGCAAAAGGCGATCGCCGCCAATGCCGACCAGTTGCTCGTACTGGTCGCCGTCGATCCCTGGTTCTCCGACGAATTCGTCACGCGTGTGCTGCTGCTGGCACATGCTGCCGGCATCAGCACCCTGATCGCGCTCAACAAGATCGACCTGCCTGGGGTGCAGGCGGCGCGCGAACGGGTCGCAGTCTTCGCGCGCGCCGGCCACCGCGTTCTCGAAGTCGCGGTCAAGCCGCGGGCGAACGGGGTCGCGATGCCGACGCTGGCGCAGGGCACCAGCGAACTGTCGGCCTGCCTCAAAGGTCATGCCACGGTGCTGGCCTGGCAATCCGGGATGGGCAAGTCATCACTGGTCAATGCACTGATTCCGGGGGCCGCGGCGATCACCGGTGAAATTTCGCAGGCGCTTGGCGCCGGGCGCCATACCACCACCTTTTCGCGCCGCTATCGCATCGATGCGGATTCAACCCTGATCGATTGCCCCGGCATGCAGGAAGTCGGCTTGCACAACCTCGACTTCAACACGCTGACCGCCGGGTTTGCCGATTTCGCACCGTTTCTGAATGACTGTCGCTTCGCCAATTGCCGGCATGAGCGGGAGCCCGGCTGCGGCCTGACCGCCGCTCTTGCCGCCAGGCGCATCGACGCGCGGCGCCACGAGCTCTACAGCAAATTTCGCGGTGAAATCGGTGCATGATTCGCCTCACCCGCGCGCGCCATCTGGTCGAGGCCACCCACCTCAAGAACCTGCTTGATTCGGCCGGCATCGCCACCTTCCTGCGCAACGAAAACCTCGCGCGCCTGGCCGGGGAATTGCCCTTCGATCAATGCTGGCCCGAGATCTGGCTCGCAGACCGGCGTGACCTCGAGCGTGCCCGCGCTCTATTGGGCGACCTGACGCGCGACGCCTGGCGCCAGGGCCCGGCCTGGACCTGTCCGGACTGCGATGAATGGCTGGAGGGCCAATTCACCGCCTGCTGGGCCTGTGGCCGCCAGCGTCTCATCGATTGACACCCGCACACCGCAAGCCTGTGCACCCGTGCAGCGCCCCGGTCCGGGCAATCGACCGACCGTGCCGGAACGCAGGTGCCGACCGCGGTTGTGGTGCCGCACACGGGACTTCGCAACTCCTGCGCGCTCAGGATACCCACTGCGCGATCGCCACCAGCATCAGCAACAGAAGCCACAACACCAGGGCGCGCCACACCAGTCCGACAGTGGACGACAAAAATCCGGCATCGGCCTCATCACCGATGCCGATCTCGGCACGCTCGTCAATCGCCAGGCCGGCGGCGGTCACCCCCTCGCGGATCGGCTTGCCGAGCTTCACACCGATCGCGCCGGCGCCACTGGCCAGCACGATTCCGAGCTCGGGATCACGCCATTTGTGGGCCTGGTTGCGCCAGCAGTACACCGCGTCCTCGAAGTTGCCGACGATCGCAAAACCGGTCGCGGTCAGGCGCAACGGCAGCCAGTCGATCTTGCCGAAGGCCCGTACCGCGAACTCGCCAAATCCCGCGCCGCCGGCAGTTCCGCCCCAGCGCTGACGCAATGCCAGCGCGAGACGATACAGCACCGCACCGCTCGGGCCGGGCAGCAAAGCGAACCAGAACAGCACGCCGAACACATGCCGGTGCGACGCCGAAAACGCCTCTTCGATGGCCACCCGCGCCACCTCGACCGTGTTGAGATCGTGCGCCGGGCGGCCGCGCCATTCCTCGGTCAGGCGCCGTGCACGCGGCAGGTCGCCATCGATCAGGGCGCGATGAATGTCGGTGAAGTGGTGGCTGAACTGCCGGAAACCCATGGTCAGATAGAGAATCGCCACATTCCATGCCCATGCCAGCAACACGTGCACCTGATACAGAAGCAGGTAAATGCCCAGGGTCGCAAGCACGGCCGGCACCATCGCGATGAACCAGGCGAGCTTGCCGTGGGCTTGCTGGCCGGTGTGGACATAGTGCTCGAGAAGACGGAGCGGCGCATCGAGCAGGCGCGCCAGGACAGCGCGATCATCCAGGGGGCGGGCCTGCTCGAGCAACAACGCGACGATCAGGGCGAGCACGGTCATGGCTGGCGCAAGATATCACAGCGCGCACGCTAGAATCGTGTAGCAGTGTGCAGACCACCGGCAAGCTGGCGCACGCGCAGCACCGTGGCTGCCGGGAGCGCCGGATGATTCGCTGCCGGCATCCTGCGTGGTCGACGGCCGCACGCAGGCACGCCGTGCCGGGCGCCGCTTCCCAACCATCCACATCCGGCCGCGGGCCTCATTACCTCAATGCAGATCACTCCACCCTTCGGCTACGGCGAGATTGTTCCGCTCGAAAAGCACCACCGCGTGCTGTTGCCGGCCAGCGGCAGCGCCGGCACGGTGCCTGATTTCGCCAAGCGCATCAATGCGATGGCGATCTCGTTTTCCGAATTCGCCATCGCCCAGCGCGACTATCCGATCGTGTTCGCGACCGCCGACTCGGGCAAGACCTACGCGCCGGTCGCGGTGCTCGGACTGGCAGACGGGCAGAACCTGTTTATCGATGAACATGATCACTGGGCCGGGGGCGCGTATGTGCCGGCCTTCGTGCGTCGCTATCCGTTCTGCATTTCACGCATCTACACCGACGGGGTGGCGCAGGATGATCGACTGGTTTGCGTCGAAAAATCGTATGTCGACGCCAGCGGCATCGCCATGTTCGATGCCGATGGCCAGGCCGGCGCCGCGTGGACGGAGCGCGAGCGCCTTCTGACCGAGTACGAAAAAGACCTCGACCTGACCACGCAAATGTGCAGCCATTTCGCCGCCCTCGGCCTGTTCGCGCCGTTCACCATGCAGGTCAAGAATGGCGACGCCGCGGGTATGACGATGCAGGGCATGCATTGCATCGACGAAGCCAGGTTCGCAGCACTCGACGCGGCCGGGCACCAGACCCTGGCCGTCAAGGGCCTGGCGGCGCGCATCTATGCGCACCTGTTCTCGCTGGGCAATTTTTCGCGGCTGGTCGATCGCGCGGTCGCGCTCGACGCGCGGCGGCGGGCGGCTAGGCGCGCATGAAGTGATACAGGTTGCGCAGCATCGCGGCGGTCGCGCCCCAGATGAAATGCCGGCCATAGGGCATGGCATAAAAGTACCGCGTGCGCCCTTCCCAGGGGCGGCTGCGCTTCTGGTGATTGGCCGGGTCGAGGATGAACTCGAGCGGTACTTCGAATGTCTCGGCCACCTCATTCGGATCCGGCGCCAGCTGGAACGGCGGGTGAACCAGAGCGACTACCGGGGTGACCTCGTAGCGTGACACGGTGAAATACTTCGGCAAATAGCCGATCACTTCGACGTGTTCGCGCGCCAGCCCGATTTCCTCGGTCGACTCGCGCAATGCGGTATCGACCACGTCGGCATCGGCAGCCTCGGCCCGACCGCCTGGAAAACTGATCTGCCCGGCGTGGCTCGAAAGGTGCGAGGTGCGCCGGGTCAGGAGCAGCGAAAGGTCCGGACCGGCCACAATCGGCACCAGAACCGACGCCTGCCGATAGCCGGCTGCGGCATCGGTGCCGAGGTCTTCGAATTGCTGGTCGCCCAGCATCTCGTGGCGCCAGGCCCGCTGTTCGAGAAAGCGCGCGCGCAGGGCCGCCGCGGAAAGGCCGCGCACCGGGCCCAAGCCGGCGTTGAACTGCGCCGGATCGATCGGTTCGATCGCAGCCGCCTGTTCGGTACTCAGGGTATTGCGTGGATCGCGTGCTGCTGACATGCCCGGGAAAACGCCTCGTTGAATGACCCGGAGGCAGTTTAACCCGCGGCGGCTGCTAGAACACGGTGCGGCGCCGGTAGTACTCGGCTTCGCGCAAGGTCGCCAGCTTCATGGTGGCCGTGAGCTGGAATTTCGGCGTACTTTGATCTGAACCGGTGCTGTGGCGCAGTTCGATTTCCGAATGGCAGGCACCACAGGCGGCAAGCCATTTGCCGCTGAACTGGTAGGGAGCACCTAGTGGTGCTTTGGCACACATCGGGCAGGTCAGGTCGCTCATGCTGCATCTCCTTGTTGCGGCGTCGGGCCGGATTGTTGGCCCGACCGCGGAGCGCCAGTATTGACGCCGCATCTGAAACTCCTGCGTGTGAAAACGCACACTTGACAATCGTTTACGGATCGCACGACAAGAACATGAGAACAATTTCACGGCGCGGCCGTTACCGCCTCGCGTTGGCCCGGCCGCGCCGGTTTGCGGCTGCGCCGCCGATGGCGGTCCGACCCGCTCCCGGGCTTGCGTGCCGACACGCGACGGGAATTTCCGCCCGGCCGTCAGGCCACCGGGATCGGTCGCCGCAAATCAGCCTCCTGCTGGGGCGACACGCCGGCGACCCCCTTGACACGAAATGCCATGACAGAATCGCCGCTCCCGCCCAACGCCTCCACTTCGGTTTCGAACAGGCATTGTGCGCACAACGCATACCAGACCCCACCCACCAAGTGCGGTGCTCGCAGGGGCGAGGATCCGCAGGTGGCACAGTCGAGTTTATCCATCAATTTGCTCCGCAATTATCAACAACCCGGATTATCCGCACCGATTGCCATGCCGTATCGCGCGCAGCGCCGCATTTGACGTTTGTTGACCTGCCGCCACCTGATTTAACAAGCCGCCGCGCCGCCACTGCCCGCCCGCCTCACATGCAAGCGGCGCCATGCAATGCTTGGTGCCACAATTGCGATCCGGCGGGCGTGCGCGTCACGGCCTGTCATTCTTTCAATCAACCGAAGCGGAGGCATTCAATGGATCTCAAACTCAATGGCAAGGTCGCGATCGTCACCGGCGGCTCCCAGGGTATCGGCCGCGCGACCGCGATGGTGCTCGCCAGGGAAGGGGCAAGCGTGGTGATCGCCGCCCGCGGCAGGGAGTTGCTGGATACGGTTGCCGCCGACATCCGCGCTGCCGGCGGCAAGGTCGCCACGGTGCCGACCGATGTTTCGCGGGTCGAGGATTGCCAGCGCCTGGTCGCCGCCGCCCTTGAATCGTTCGGTCGCCTCGACATTCTGGTCAACAATGCCGGCACCTCGGCCACCGGCGAATTCGAATCGGTCACCGATGCCACCTGGCAGGCTGATTTCGACCTCAAGCTGTTCGGCGCGATTCGCCTGGCGCGGCTGGCCATTCCGCACATGAAAAAGCAGGGCGGCGGGCGCATCATCAACATCACCAACATCGGTGGCAAACAGCCGCGCGCCAAGAGCATGCCGACCAGCGTCACCCGTGCCGCCGGCCTCGCGCTGACCAAGGCCTTGTCGAAGGAATTCGCCGCCGACGCGATCCTGGTCAATACCGTGTGCATCGGCTTGATCCGCGCCGGGCAGCACGAAAGCAAGGCCGCCAAAGCCGGAGTCGATGTTGAATCCGTCTATGCCGGCATGGGCAAGGATATTCCCCTTGGCCGGGTTGGCCTGGCCGAGGAGGTGGCCAATGTCATCACCTTCCTGGCATCCGACGCCGCCAGCTACGTCACCGGCACCAGCATCAACCTCGATGGCGGTACCTCGGCCGTGTTGTAAGGCCGCTCGCGTCTGGTGCGCGGCGCGTGCCCGGCCCTGCGCGCCGCACCGGCGGACCGGGGCGGCATGCGCAGATCACCCGCCCGCCGGCGGCATCCGCGTGCGGCGTCAACTCCAGTAGGGGGCGAACCCGGATTGCGCGGTCTCGGCCTTGAGCAGACGCAACATCGCCGGCCATTCGAGCACGCCGTAGGGTCGGCGTGTACCCGGCTGATACAGGTCGGCGGTTTTTTCCAGCACCGCCTGCGGCGCCACATACAGCTCGGTGTGCGCCGCCATCGCGTCGACCTGGGCACGGCAGGCCAGTTCGAGGTTGTACATCAGGTTGAATGCCTCGCCCGCGCTCGGACCGCAGGTCAAAAGGCCGTGGCCGCGCAGGACCATGGCGTTGTCGGCGCCGAGATCACGCACCAGGCGCTCGCGTTCGGCCAGATCGATCGATGGCCCCTCGTAGTCGTGGTAGCCGAGATGGCCGATGAAGCGAATCCCGGTCTGGGTCAGCGGCAACAGCCCGCGCCGCATCGCCGCCACCGCCATGCCGGCACGAGTATGGGTGTGGATGATGCACTTCACATCATGGCGCGCGGCATGGATCGCGCCATGAATCACGTAGCCCGAACGATTGATGCCGTAGTCAGTTGCGGGCTTCCAGATGACATTGCCTTCAAGATCAATCTTGACCAGGGACGAAGCGGTGATCTCCTTGTAGAGCAGGCCATAGAGATTGATCAGCAAATGGTCGGGCGAGCCCGGGATGCGCAGGGTGATGTGGTTGTAGATGAGGTCGGTCATGCCGAACCGGTCGACCAGCCGGTAGCAGGCCGCCAGATCGGTGCGCGCCTGCCATTCCTCCGGACTGACGTCATTCTCGATGCTGCGAAAATCGCTGGTGTAGTTCATGTGCGGATCTTCATGCGTTTTTGGACAATGCCCGCGCGGCGCGCTTGGCCGAATGGCCGTGGGCCGGAAAGTCTGACACAGTTTCCTGCTTTGCTTATCATCTGCCCCGAAGCAGTGCTGCCACCACTTGCCAATGCGGGAGCGGGTGGTGCGAAGACCGCGGGAAGCGGCTAGCGGCGCATGCGGAGCGTTGTCGGTTGCCGCAACCATGGGTTGGACGAAGTGCCGGCTTTTTCGCAATCGCGCAATATCAATGTTCGCCACCTCCAAAGGACAACAATGAGCAACCCTGTGCACATCCCCAACCCGGTGATGGAGCGTATGCGCGCCGGCGATGCGGCGCTCGGCATCACCGTGCGTCTCGGGCGCTCCGGCGACATCGCGCGCATCGCCAAGGCGACCGGTCACGACTTCATTTTCATCGACGGCCAGCACTCGATTTTCAACCTCGAGACCATCGCCCACATGGCGCAGGTGGCGCTTGCCATCGGCATCGCACCATTGGTGCGGGTGAAAAGCGTCAATGATCCGGACGTGTCGTTGTTGCTCGACAACGGTGCCACCGGCATCATTTTTCCCGATGTGAACACAGTTGAAGAAGCACAACGCGCGGTCGCTGCCGCCAAATTTGCGCCGGTCGGTCGGCGCTCGGTCTGCGGTGGCTATCCGCACTTCGATTTCCGCAGCGTGCCGATGAGCCAGAGCGTGGCGGCACTGGGCGAAGCCGCACTGGTGGTATGCATGATCGAGACTCTCGAAGGCCTCGCCAATGTCGAGAAGATCGCCGCCGTCGAGGGGGTGGATGTGATCCATGTCGGCAGCAACGACCTGCTGGTCAACATGGGCAAGCCCGGCAAGTTCGACGACCCCGAAATCATCGCCGCGCAGGACCGGGCGATCGCCGCCGCCCGCGCTCATGGAAAATTCGCCGGCTGCGGCGGCAACCGCGATGTCGGGCGGCAGGCCGCGGCGATTCGGCGCGGCGCGCAGTTCATCACCACCCAGACCGACTTGGGCTTCATGATGGCGGCGGCCAATCAATGGACGTCCGCGCTACGCGCCGCGCTGGCATGACCTCTGAAATGTCGACCAGCGCCGCAAACAATTGCGATCAGCAATCGCCGAAGCGGATCCCGGTGGAAGTATTGCGCCGGCAGATCGAGGCCGTGCTCGGCGCCTGGGGCATGGATGCGGAGATCATCCGGGTGACCACCGACGTGATGGTCGAGACCGATCTGGCCGGCGTTGATTCGCATGGCATCTCGATGCTGATGGACTACGACAACTCGCGTGCCAGAGGCAAGCTCAATCTGGCCGCCAGGCCGAACGTGGTGCGCGAGAACCCGGTCACTGCTCTGATCGATGCCGATGCCGGGCTTGGCCACCCGGCGGCGGCGATGGGCATGCAACTGGCGATCAGCAAGGCGCAAGCCATGAGTGTGGGCGTGGTGGCGGTACGCAACTCGCATCATTTCGGTGCCGCCGGCTATTACGCCAACCTGGCGGCGCGCGCGGGCCTGATCGGCATGGTGACCAGCGCCACCCGCAGCATCAACACGGTGCCGACCCGCGGCAGCATTCCGGTGCTCGGCACCAACCCGATCGCGTTCGCCGCGCCGGCACGGCGCCATCGCCCGTTCCTGCTCGACATGGCGACTGCGAGCACCGCCGCCAACAAGGTCAAGGTCTACGAATTGAACGACAAGCCGCTGCCTGCCGGCTGGGTGCTCGACGGTCAGGGCCGGCCGGTCACTGATGCGACCCTGGCAATGGATACCTTGTTCAACCGCGGCAGCCATGCCGGTGGCGGCCTGACGCCGCTTGGCGGCACCGCCGAACTGGCCAGCCACAAGGGCTACGGCCTGTCGATGATGGCGCACATCCTGGGCGGCGTGCTCGCCGGGGCATCGTTTTCGCCGATCCGCAACCGCACCCAACGCGCCGATCAGCCCGACGATCTAGGGCATTTCTTCCTGGCCATCGACCCCCTGGCTTTTCGCGCCGAAGGCGAATTTGAAGACGACCTCGATGCGGTGATCGATGTGCTGCACCAGACACCGGCGATCGACCCGGCGCAACCGGTGCTGGTGGCCGGTGACCCGGAAGCCGCGGTGCGCGAGGAACGCTTGCGCGCAGGCGTGCCGGTGCCGGCGCTGCTGGCCGAACAACTGCGGCAGGTGTGCGAGCGCTGCGGCGCGCCGTACCTGCTTGGATAGGACCCGATGAAAGCATCAACTGGCAAACACCCCGGCCGCATGGCGCGCAACGTGCTGCATGGCCTGGTGGCCATGCTTGCCGTTTGCAACAGCCCGATTCATGCCGCCGACACCTACCCCGCCAAGCCGGTCAAGCTGGTGATCCCGTTTCCACCCGGCGGCAGCAACGATGTCGTCGGCCGGGTGATCGCCACCCAACTGGGCGAGCGCCTGGGCCAGCAGGTGGTGGTCGACAACCGCGGCGGCGCCGGCGGCGTGATCGGTACCGAGATGGTCGCCAAGGCGCTGCCGGACGGCTACACCCTGCTGTTCATCTCGTCCGCGTTTGCCGCCAACAGTTCACTCTATAAGCTGCCCTATGACCCCGCCAAGGCATTTGTGCCGGTGGCGATGATCGCAGCCGGGCCGAACGTGCTGGCGGTGGCGCCGACCCTGCAGGTGAATTCGGTCAGGGACCTGCTCGCGCTGGCGCGCCAGAAACCGGGCCAGCTCAATTACGCCTCGGCCGGCATCGGCAGCTTCCAGCATCTGGGCAGCGCGCTGTTCGTCAGCATGGCCAAGGTCGATGTGGTGCATGTACCGTTCAAGGGCGGCGGGCCGGCGATGGTCGACGTGATCGCCGGCAACACCCAGATCATGCTCGGCTCGCTGGTGCAGACCCTGCCGCAAATCAGGTCAGGCAAGCTGAAGGCGCTCGGCGTGGGTGGCCAGAAGCGTTCGCCGACCCTGCCGGAGGTGCCGACCATTTCGGAGGCCGGGGTGCCCGGCTATGACGCGGTCAACTGGTGGGGCATCATCGCGCCGGCCGGCCTGCCGGCGGCGATCGTCAGCCGCGTGCACCGTGAACTCGGCCTGATCGTGCAGACAACGGAGATGCAAAAGCGCTTCGAAAGCGAGGCTGTCGAGGCGATCCAGATGAGCAGCGCCGAATTCGGCCAGTACATCGTCAAGGAAACCGTCAAATGGTCGCGGGTGGTGAAGGATGCGGGCATCAAGGCGGAGTGATGTGAGGGCTTGCGCGAGCTTGTGAGCGCCAGCAGTGGAGTGCCATGCAACTACCGAAGCGTGCGATCGCGCCTCTGTCTCGGTATGTAGCGGCGATTGCGATGCTCTGCGTTAGAGCGTCAGCCATTCCCTGACGCCCAACTCCGGAAACACGCGCGCCAGCGCGTCGCGACCGCGCTTGACCCTGTCCCTCCACCCCTTGCCGCGTCCGCAAAGATCGGCCCACGCCTCATCGACCTCCCATTGACGGGTATCTTTCAGTCGCGTGAGCAAAAGGCCCGCCTGCATCAGATCCTTGTTTGATTTCGCCGCGAAAGCGCCCTGCCGCTCGCCATAGACAATCAGCTTGTGCAAGGCGTAGCGCGCCGGATGCGGCAGGTTCACAACCACGACCCGCGCGCCTGCGATGAGTGCGGCTTGCTGCACGTTCTCCAGCGAGTACTCGATGAATTTGAGCGGCTGCAATGTAACGCCCAGCTGCCCGTGTTCCACCGGCGCGTCTTTGCCGCGATGCATGGTGGTCAGGAAATCAAGGCGAAATTCCGGCTCTTTCGGGCTCAGGTAAGTCGCGCCAGCCTTGCCGGTCAGACTTGCGATCGGCAGCAGTCCCAGTTCCAGCGACTTGATGGCGGCATCGGTGTTGACTTCGAAATTGCCCGGCAACGCGATCGCCAGGTTTCTGCCGGCATGTGCGAAGTCGACGTCCTGGGTGCGCGAGGCCTCGCCCCAACGCACCCCAAGCATGTTGCCAAACGCGAGAAAGGCATGGGTGCCGATCAAAACCCCGCCGGCCTTGAAAAATCCGTACTCGGCCAGGCGCTGGATCACGCGCAGATGGCGTGGCAAGACTTCGGCGCATCCGAGCACCGCCGCCGAACGGGCCAGCGGACCCAGGCTCATGTGCGACGACGGCAGTGCCATGCGTGTACGCAATGCGCGAACCGCCTCGTTGTCCGGTCCGACATAGGCTTGCCGCAGCTTGCCTGCCGGCTCGGTATATTGGAAATACCAGTACGTCTTGCCGCGCACCGTTTTGGCTGCGAATGAGCCGTTCAAGTCCGCCACCGAGCGCAGATGCTCGGCCGCCACTGCCGCCTCAAGCAGCTGGGCATAGGCGGTTTGAGCAGAGAGGGTCAATTCGACGAAGGGCGCCATGATCGTATACTAATAAAACTTAATTATTAGTATAGCAATAGCACCAAAAGCCTTCTGCTATACTAGTAAAAAATTTTTTTAGTATACTTCTGGATCACTGGGTGTTGTGCCGTGCTGGCTGAATCGGCGCGTTCGCAGCACCGAAACGGCGGCACCAATAAGGCCGCTCAAGAGCATCGGCCAACCCAAAAAGAGCGGGAATCCGAACCAGTTTAATGTGGTCGAACCTCGAAGCGAGTTGCCAGATGAACATGCAACACCCGGCATGCACGTTGACAATCACAACGCCGAATCGCCGGTGGCGGTCTCAATGCCTACTGCTGGCCGTCGCCTTGCTGACCCCGGCGCTGGTGTCGGCACAGGGTGCCGCGCCGCTGGCCACAAGAAAACTGAAACTGGTGGTTCCGTTCTCGCCCGGCGGCAGTGTTGACGGCCTGGCGCGCACGGTCGCCGACACGCTGCAGAAAACCTCGGGCGCATCGGTGATCGTGGAAAACAAACCGGGCGCCGGCGGCAACATCGCCGCCAATCAGGTAGCCGGCAGCAGTGGCGACACCACCAGCCTGCTGATCACCAGCATCAACCACTACGTCAACCCGGTGATCGTGCGCAACAGCGGCTACGATCCATACCGAGACTTCGCGCCGGTCGCGCACCTTGGCACCATGCCCTACACGTTCGTGGTGCCGCCAGACAGCAGAATCGGATCGCTCGCCGACTTCGTCGCGCAGGCGAAGGCGGAGCCTGGCAAGTTGTCCTGGGGTTTCGGCGGCAACGGCACGCTCGGCCATTTTCTCGGCATTGCGCTGGAAGAAGCGGCGGCCGTGAAGGGCAATCCGATCGCCTATCGCGGCGGCCCCGACCTGCTGGCCGCGCTCGGCGGCAAGCATATCGACATGGTCATCATGACCGTGCAAAGCGCCGCGCCGCTGATCCGCCAGGGGCGCCTGAAGGCGCTGGCCGTCAGCGGCGCGCAACGCAACAAGGTGCTGCCGCAAGTACCCACCGTGGACGAGCAGGTTCCGGGCTATCCGGCGCTCAACGGCTACGTGTTCATGCTGGCCCCGGCCAGCACTGCCGAGGTGCTGGTCGATCAGATTCATCGCGCAATGAATTCCGTGCTGCGGTCGGACGCGTTCAGGCAGCGCCTGGAAGCCGATGGCGGAACCCTGCAGACGTTTGCCACCGCTGGCGAGGTGAAGAGCTACTTCGAGGCTGACGGCCGGGCCTGGGTAGCCTTGACCCGCCGGGCCGGACTGAAGGTCGAATGACGCGCCGCCGGCGCCGTCTCTATTCCGGGCGAATGCCCTGCTCCCTGATGATCCTTCCCCAGCGCTGGTCATCGCTGGCGATCAAAGCCGTCAGTTCTTCGGCAGTGCCGGCGAGCATTTCATTGCCGCCGCGCAGCACTTCCTGGGTGATCACGGCCGGGTCCTTCAGCGCTTCGCGCATCGCCGCGCCCAACTTCGCGACGATCGCCGGCGGCACACCGGCCGGCCCGAACAGGCCGACCCAGCCTAGCGACTCGAAGCCCGGCATGCCCTGCTCGGCCAGGGTCGGAACGCCCGGCAGGGCAACCGATCGTTTGACCGAAGTCACGCCGATTGCCGTCACGCGTTTGTCGCGCACCAGGCCGGCGCCGCTGGATACGCCCGAAAACATCAACGCCACCCGGCCGGCGATCACATCCGGCGCCGCCAGCGCCGCGCCACGATAGGGCACATGAAGTATGTCGAGCTTCAGGATGCTCTTCATGTATTCGCCGGTCAGGTTGTGCATGCTGCCCGAGCCCACGCTCGCGTACCCCAGGGTGCCTGGTTTGGCCCGGGCGACACGGATCAAGTCCTGCAGGTTGCCGATGCCACTGCCATTGGAAGCAACCAGAAGAAGCGGCAATTTGGCGACACTGGCGATCGGCGTGAAAGACTTGTAGGGGTCAAAGCCCATCGGCTTTAGATGAGGTGATACGGTCAGCGGGCCGGAGTCGACCAGGCCCACGCTGTAGCCATCGGCATCCGCCTTGGCCACCATCTCCGCCGCCAGGGCCTGGCCGGCGCCGGGACGATTCTCGACGACCACCGCTTGCCCCAATGCCTTCACCATCGCCGGCACCAGGGCGCGCGACAACGCGTCAACCGTGCCACCCGGCGGAAAACCGATGATCAGGCGAATCGAGCGGGTGGGCCAGACGTCCTGGGCCGCGACCATCGGCGGCAGTGTCGTGGCCAACGCCGCGCACCACAGCGCGCGAAGACGATTCTTCATCCGGATACCCCAAGGAAGGAAGCCTGCCCGCGTGCTGACCCTGGTAGGGCGTGCTGGGCTCGAACCAGCGACCAAGGGATTATGAGTCCCCTGCTCTAACCAACTGAGCTAACGCCCCACGCGCCTGCGACACAGCGGATTTTAGCAAGTTGCGCGCGCGAAGCCCGCGTACCGTGCTTTTCCCAGTCCCGGCACAAGGTTGAACCAACGCCTGGAACGAGGACTTCCCTACATGGAGTCCTTGCGATTCGACCGCCTGCAACGATGGCTTTGCGGCACTGCGGACCTGTTCCATGTTTCCCGCAAGGCCTGCTTGCGTACGACAGCGTACAGATCAGGTTGTCGGCGACAGCCACAATCCCGCCAATTCACCAGTCGAAAACAGGCGAGACATGGCAAGCAGCAATTTCCTGCGCGTGGCCGCGATAGTTGCCGGCCTGCTTGAATGCGCGACCCCGGTGTGGGCAATTCCGCACTATACGACCACCTCCGGCCTTTGCAACGTCGGTCACGGTGACATTTCGGCCCTGCGCATTGCGGCAACCGGCGCATTGGTGCCGGCAGTGGAATCCGCGGTGTGCGGCTCGCTTGCGCAGTCGGCCGTCACAGAGAACGGCGCCGCAGTTGCCGCCATCGACAGCACTCGTTCATTTGTCCGCATCGCGGCAAGTACGAATGCGCAAGCCGGCAGCCTTGCATTGTCGCTGATCGAAACGTACGACACCGTCACGTTCCACGCCAGCGGTACGGTTTCCTTCTGGACCTGGATCGACGGATTCGCAAGCATCGCCCCTGCTGCGACAGGTCAACCTTATCCTGTCTTCATATTCACGGGCTTGGTCAATCAGGATGCCGGCGACAACCCGATCGCTCCGCGAATCCCGACCCACTACGTGGTTCCGGAATCAGGCTTCTTCCACTACGCTTTCGAAGACTCGCTGCAAGTCGATGAGAACCTGCCGATACTGCTTGACATGGTGGTTGTCGCAGTTGCGGCAGGTGGTTCATCGATCGACGCCAGCGTGAGGTTTGGCTATGGCTTGGGGCCGCTTGACGACTCTTACTACACCTCCGCATCCGGCCACCGGCTGCCGCAGTTGAGCGCTGCAAGCATGGCGGTTGCCGAACCGGCATCGCTTGCACTGTTGTGCATCGGCCTGGCGGCGATCGGCATGCGCCGCCGCACCTTCGATCGCCGCCCTGCGCCGCGCCGGGAAGACGAAACCGGACGTTGACGTCCGCCGCGCGCGCCGCGCACGGGGAGCTTGCGGGCAAGAGTTGCCGCAAAGTCGCGGGCCGGAATCTGTCAACGGCCGGCAAGCGCCACCGCGCAGCCCTGATGTCGATCCGTGACAAATGACACGCCGGCCCAATGATGTGCCGATTTGAGTGATGCCGGTCACAGGTAGGGAGAAAATCTGCTTGCCCGCGCAAACACGACGGGCAACACTGCGACTTCGCATTTGCGATCAACGCCGGAAGATTTCAGGAATCCCATGTTCAGCCGACTGGCAGGCAGCCTCAGCAAATCCGTTGCCCTTGCGGTCCGCGAGGCTTGCGCGTTGGCCGGTCGCGAACGCGCATTCCTGGCCGGCGAGGTCGCAAAGTTCAGCGGCCTGGTGCCCCTCCTGGTACTTGCCGGCAGCCGACAGCCCTTGAGCGACCTGGAACGCGATGCGTTGCGCGCCCACCTGCGCCGCGCGTCCGTTTTGTCGCCATATCTGGCGGTCTCCCTGCTGCCGGGCGCATTTGTGTTGCTGCCACTGGTCGTTTGGTGGCGCGATCGGCGACGCCTGCGCAGCCCGCGCGCCGCCAGTTGCCGAGCGGGAAAACCGGCGGCCTGATGTAGTGACTCCGCGGTCGCGGTATCGGTATCGGTATCGGTCCGGCCGTTGCGCAGGACTGCCCTCGGGAAACCCGTACAAGATCAGGATGCCGGCGGCGCAATCCAGTGGCGCACCAGCGGCTCGCCGGGCCCGCGATGAAAGCGCATCACCATCGCCTCGCGCAGCGCACCGTCAGCGGAGAGTCGCCGATACTGCCGTTCATGGTCCTCCCAGGACGCCAGCAGGAAGGTTTCGACATAGCGTCCCGGCGAAGCGACATCCTCGAACACGCCCCACTGGTAGGCGCCGTCACGCAGGCGCTCTGCGGAGAGCTCGCGCATTTGCGCCAGAAAGTGGGCAGACTCTTGCGGATCGATCTGGTATTCGATCGACACCAGCGCCGGCCCGCGGCCGGCCGGTATCGCCTGCGGTACATGCGGCTCCGGCCACCAGTGCAGCCCCGGACGCAGGTCGGGCGGCGTTTCGGCCAGCGGGTAGCGCCAGGCGTAGGCAATCCCGGCCACTCCTGCCAGCGCGGCAGCGGCAAACGCCGTACGCAGGGAAGTGTGATCAGCGACCCAGCCCCATGTCATGCTGCCGACGGTCATCGCGCCGGCGAACAGTGCCAGGTAGATCGCCATGCCGCGCCCGCGCATCCAGTCCGGCAGATGGGATTGCGCCGCCACGTTGGCAACCGTCAGCGCCGCCAGCCAGGCCGCGCCGGCGCACAGTGCGGCAAATGCGATGAAATACACATTGCCCGCCCACGCCAGGATTGCCAGCACTGCTGACGTTGCCGCCAACCCCAGCCGAAACGTATTCTCCGGCGACAAGCGCGCGCGCAGGCGCGGCAGCGCGAGGGTTGTGATGACAGTCCCGATGCCGATGGCCGCCAGCAGGTTGCCGTACAGGCCCGGACTGCCGCCAAGATCGCGTCGCACCAGCACCGGTAGCAGGGTCCAATAGGCACTCGCCACAAACACGAACCAGGCCAGTCGCGCCAGCACGCGGCGCAGCATCGGCGCATGGCGCACGAAACGCAGGCCCGCCATCATCGCGCCGGGAATCCGCTCCTGGGCGCCGGCGGCCACCCGCGTTGCGGCGCCCTTCCACCAGATGAACGCCGCGATCACGATCAGGTAGCCGAACGCGTTGGCGAAAAATGCCGCTGCGGTCCCGAGCCCGGCCACCAGCGCGCCGGCGATCGCCGGTCCGACCGCGCGCGAAAGGTTGAGCCCCATGCCATTGAGCGCCACCGCCTGCTCAAGTTGCGCGCGCTCGACCAGCAGCGGCACCAGCGACTGCTGCGTCGGCTGCAGCACCGCCGAGCCGATGCCGGTCAGGAAAATCGCCGCCACCAGCAACGACGGGGTCAAGCCGCCGTTGAGCGTGGCCAGGCCGATCCCCGCGGTCACCAGCGCGAGCAGGCTGTTGACTGAAATATTCAGGTAGCGCCGGTTGAAGGTATCGGCCAGCGCACCGGCGGGCAGTGCCAGCAGGAGCACCGGCAAGGCCGCCGCTGCCTTGACCATCCCGACATCGGTCGACGATATCGACAGCGAGGTCATCAGCCAGGCAGCCGCGAGTTCACGCATCGCGGTGGCGATGTTGCCCAGCAAGGTCGCGCTCCAGATCACCAGGAACGCGGGTTGCGCGAATGGCGCCCAGAACGATGCGGCCGGCGTCGGCGGCGGCCCGGATTGCGGCACCTGATCGACTGCTGCCATCGCTGACGGCACCGACGGTTCCTTATGCATTCACTTGGCGCCAAGCGTAGAGGGGATCGCAACATTATTGCACCCAATGCCTGCGACCGCCGCCCGTGCACGCGCCGCAATCGACGACGCCGCAGCGCACTCGCCGGCCGACGGCATGCCGTCGGCCGCGTGCCGGCAACGCCAAACACCCGTGCGCGAAGCCCTGTTGGCTATACTGGTCTGACAGCCGCGCCGGTGGCAGCAATGACCCGGCGAGGCTTCCCGGAATCGTCCAATGGATCAAGCGTGAAGGTCATCGCCGCACTGCTACTGCTGCCCGCACTGCTGACCGCCGCTATCGACAGCAGCGCCGCCGACCCATCCGCCGCGCACGCCCTCGGCCTGCAGCAGCGCGGCCGCTTTGATCTGGCTCTGACCGAATGGCAGGCCGTCGCCGCGGCGGCGGCCGACGCAGGCGATGCCGCTGCCCGGACCGACGCGTTGCTCGGCACCGCGGCGACGCTGCGCAGCCTCGGGCACGGCGCCGAAGCGCTGGCGGCGGCAGCCAGCGCGCTGCGGCTGGCGCAGTCGGGCGGCGATCAGGTGCGCAGCATCCAGGCGCACCAACTGGTCGCCGCCGCGGCGATACTCGCGGGCCGCCACCAACAGGCGCGCGAGGCGCTCGACGCGGCGCGTGCGCTTGCCACCGCGGCCGACCGCCGCGACCTGCTGGCGGGCGTGCACAACGAAATCGGCAACCTGCACTACGAGGGCGGTCGCCACCCCGAAGCGCTCGCCGCCTATGTCGAAGCCGCCGCCCTGGCGGCCGGCCACGGCCAGTCGTCATTGCACGCGCAGGCGCTGCTCAATGCCGCACGCACCGCGCAGGACGCCGGCACCGATCCGCCCGCCGCCACCTATCTCGAGCGCGCGGCGCGCGTCATCGACACCCTCGAAACCGGCCATGGCAAGGCGATGGCCCTGATCGCGCTGGGCGAACTCGGCATGCGCGCGGCGCCGGCCGATCCACAGGCGATGCTGCGCGCGCACCAGGCCTACCGCGGTGCGCTGGCCATCGCCGAACCGGCCGGCGACAGCCGCGTGCAGAGTTTCGCGCTGGGTTACCTGGGCCATCTGTATGAACAGGCCGGCCGCCTCGACGAGGCGGCACAACTGACGCGCCGCGCCATCTTCGCCGCGCCCGACGCCGCCGCGGCCGACCTGCTCTACCGCTGGCACTGGCAGAACGGACGCATCCAGAAGGCGGCCGGCCGGCCCGACGACGCCATCGCCGCCTATCGCCTGGCGGTGCAATACGTGCAGGGGATTCGCGACGACCTGGCCCTCAATCTGGCCGGCGGCAGGAGCAGTTTTCGCGCGGTGCTGGGGCCGGTGTACTTCGAACTTGCGGACCTGCTGCTGGCGCGCGGCGCCAGCCTCAACGCAGGTGCGGAATTCGAGCGCATCGTCGAGGAGGCGCGTGCCACCATCGAATTGTCCAAGGCCGCCGAGTTGCAGGATTATTTCCAGGACGGTTGCGTCGCCGAGCAGCAGGCACGGGTCTCGAGCCTCGCCCAGGTGGGCGCCGGCACGGCGGTGATCTACCCGATCCTGCTGCCCGGGCGCACCGAGGTCATCGTCACCTTCGCCGACGGCTCGCGCCAGTTCAGCGTTGCCATCGGCGCCGGCGCGGTCACCGAACTGGTGCGCGACTACCGCATCAAGCTTGAACGGCGCACCACCCGCCAGTACCTGTTGCCGGCGCAAAAGCTCTACGACATCCTGATCCGCCCGCTGGAGCCGGAGTTGCGCAAGCGCGCGGTCCACACCCTGGTGTTCGTGCCTGACGGTCCGCTGCGCACCGTACCGATGGGTGCGCTGCACGACGGCAGCGATTTCCTGGTCGCGCGCTACGCGCTGGCCACCACGCCCGGCATGTCGCTCACCGAAACCCGTCCCCTGCAGCAGCGCGCGGTGCAACTGCTGCTCAACGGCATCACTGTGCCGGTGCAGGGGTTCCCGGCGTTGCCGGCGGTCGCCGAGGAATTGCAGTCGCTGCAAAAACTGTACGCCGCCACCACGCTCAAGGACCAGGATTTCCTGATCGCCAATGTCGAGCGCGAACTTGGCGACAAACCGTTCTCGGTGGTGCATATCGCGTCGCACGGCGAATTCAATGGCGACGTCAACCAGACCTTCCTGCTGGCGTTCGACCAGAAACTGACGATGAACCGCCTTGAGGCGCTGATCGGACCGAGCCGCTACCGCACGCAACCGATTGAAATGCTCACCCTCTCGGCGTGCCAGTCGGCCGCCGGCGACGACCGCGCGGCCCTCGGTCTGGCCGGGGTGGCCATCAAGGCCGGGGTGCGCAGCGCGCTGGCCTCGCTGTGGTACATCAACGATGAATCCACTGCCTCCCTGATGACCGACTTCTACCGCCAGTTGGGCTTGCCCGGTTTCAGCAAGGCGCGCGCCCTGCAGCAGGCGCAACTCGCGCTTGGTCGCGATGCGCGCTACCGGCATCCGTATTTCTGGGCGCCGTTCCTGCTCATCGGCAACTGGCTCTGATGTTGCCGTCACCTCCGGCTGCGGATCCGACGCGGGCATGGCCGCCAGCGGCTGCCAATGCCGCCGGCGTCTTGCCGCTGACATGATGGCTGCGCGCTTCGCGGAGGTCCTGCATGCGCCGGCCACCCGCCTGTGCCTGCTGGGTATCGTGGTGTTCACCCTGGTTGCGCTGCTGCGCGCCGCGGGCGGCCTCGAGTCGCTCGAATTGCTGGCCTGGGACCACAGCCTGCGCTGGCGCGCACCAGCGCCGCCCGATCCGCGGATCGTGGTGGTGGAGGAAACCGAGGAAGACATCCGGCGTCTCGGCTATCCGCTGGCCGACGGCGTGTTCGCGCAATTGCTCGACAAGATCGCCGCAGCCGCGCCGCGCGCGATCGGGGTCGACAAATATCGCGACATTCCGGTACCGCCCGGCAGTGCGGCGCTGGCGCAGACCCTGCAGGCCAACCCAAACATTTTCTGGGTGATGAATTTCGGCGAGTCGCGCGGCCGGCGCATCCCGCCGCCGGCGATGCTCCAGGGTACCGACCGTGTCGGCTTCAACGATTTCATCGATGACGCCGGCGGCGTGATCCGCCGCGGCCTGCTGTTCATGGACGACGACGGCAGCTCCGCCTACGGCTTCGGCCTGCGCCTGGCCCTGGCCTACCTCAAGCCGCTGAACATCGGCCTTGCCGCCGACAGCGCCAACCCCGAACACGCGCGCCTGGGCGCGGCCACCATCGCGCCTTTCGAGCGCAACGACGGCGGCTACGTGGGCGCCGACGCGCGCGGCTACCAGTTCCTGCTCGACTACCAGGGCATGCCGCGGCGCTTCCGCAGCTTCACTGTCGGCGACATTCTCGACGGCCGCTTCAGCGCCGCCGACCTGCGCGAGCGCATCGTCATCATCGGCAGTTCCGCACCCTCGCTGCGCGACGATTTCTACACCCCGTTCAGCCGCGGGCAGGTGCAGGACCAGCGCCTGCCAGGGCCGCATCTGCATGGCATGGTGGCAAGCCAGTTGCTGCGCATCGCGCTGGGCGAGTCGCGCCCGCTGCGGGTCTGGCCCGACCCGCTCGAATACGCCTGGATCGGCGCCTGGTGCGTGCTCGGCATCCTGCTCGGGACGCACGCCGGATCGTTGCTGCGCTTCGTGGCTCTGGCGGCGGCGGGCCTCGCTGCCGTGGCCGCCGCCGCCCAGGCGGCTGCCGCCGCCGGCTGGTGGATCCCGCCGCTGCCGGCGGCAGCCTCGTTCGCACTTGCCGCCGCCGCGGCCATCGCCTACCGCACCATGCAGGAAAAGCTGGAGCGCAGCGCGCTGATGGACATTTTTTCACGCCATGTGTCGCCGCAGGTTGCCGACTCGCTCTGGCAGCAACGCGCCGACTTCCTCGAGGGCGGCCGCCCGCGCCCGCAGCAGATCACCGCCACGGTGCTGTTCACCGACATCCGCGGTTTCACCAAGATTTCCGAGAAGCTCGATGCGACCAGCCTGTTCGCCTGGCTTGACCAATACCTGGACGCGATGTCGCGCATCGTCGATGCGCACGGCGGCATCGTCAACAAGTACATCGGCGACGCCGTGATGGCGGTGTTCGGGGTGCCGGTGGCGCGCGACAACACCGAAGACATCGCGCGCGACGCCGCACAGGCGGTGGCCTGCGCGCTGGCGATGGGCGTGGAACTCGACCGCCTGAACCGGCAATGGCGCGCCGCCGGACTGCCGGAAATCGGCATCCGCGCCGGCATCCACTGCGGGCCGCTGGTCGCCGGCAGCGTCGGTGGCGCCGACCGCCTCGAGTACACCGTGATCGGCGACACCGTCAACATCGCATCGCGGCTGGAAAGCTACGGCACGGCCACCGCGGCCGACGGGACTTGCCGCATCCTCGCCAGCGCAGCCACCCTGGCACACCTCGGAAACGCCTTCGTGACCCGCTCGATCGGCAGCGTCGCGCTGAAAGGCAAGGCCGAAGAAATCGCCATCTTCCAGATCACCGCGCACATCCCTCCGGTAAAATCGGCATCCGGCACCGCAACACCATCCCCACCATCCGCATCACCATGAAACTGCACGCATCGATCCTCGCCGCCCTGGCCTGCCTCGGCATTTCCCTCGGCGCGGCGCCACTGCACGCCCAGGATGCCAATACCTACAAGCCGCCCTCGCGCGGCGCGCCGGCCAGCCGGGTCGGCGGCGGCAGCCGCGGCCTCGGTGGCGCACGGCCCGCGGTGCAGGTGCTCGCGCCCGACCACACCGGCCTGACCACGGTCGAACAGCCGGTGCTGTACTGGTTCATCGATCGCCCCGCGGCGACCCGGGTGGAAATCACCGTAATCGACGACAAGTCGGTCGAGCCCTTGCTTGAACGCTTCGTCGACGCGCCGCGCGAAGCCGGCGTGCAGCGCCTTGACCTGGCCGGCTACGGCGTCAGGCTGGCGCCGAACGTCGAATACCGCTGGCATGTCGGGGTGGTCGCCGACCCCACCCGGCGCAGCAACGACATCGTCGCCAGCGGCACCATCCGCCGCGTCGCCACGCCTGCCGCGCTTGCGCAAAAGATCGCGCAAACCGACGCGCCGGCGCGCTATCGCGTCTATGCCGAAGAGGGCCTCTGGTACGACGCATTGGCGGCGCTCTCGGCGCGCATCGAGGCGCAGCCCGACGACCGCGAGGCGCGACGCCTGCGCGCCGCGCTGTTGCGCGAAGTCGGGCTGACCGCCGCCGCAGGCTACGAGGACAGTCGCTGACCCGCTCCGCGCGTTCAGAAGAACTGATAGGCCAGCGCAAAATGCACGCCGCGATCGGCCATGTCGCGGGTCGGCGTGGCAACCGTGCGCAAGGCGCGGCCATATTGCAACTGCATCTGCACGCTGCGCGACGGATTCCACAGAATCCCGCCGCCGACGCTTGAAATGCTTTGCGGCAGCGTCGGCGCCGGATCGTGATTGGTGCCGCGGCCGCGATCGAAGAACAGCGCCAGTTGCAGCGAATCGCCGCCCAAGTCGCTGCTGGCCAGCGGATACCGGTATTCCAGGCTGACGATCTGGCCGCGGTCGCGCAGCAGCAGGTTCTCGCGATAGCCGCGCACCGTGGCCACCCCGCCGATACCGAGCTTGTCCTGCGCCATCAGGGCATGGCCGGTTTCCTGGGCATCCACGCGCACCAGCACCTGGCCGGCGGTGCGGCTGATGCGCCGTGCCCATTGCAGCTGCAACTGCGCCACCATGAAGGCCGGGTCGGGGCCCGCGCCGCCGACCTTGGGGCCGGCGTTGGTGCGCCCGTCGAGCAACGCCAGGCGCAACGCCAGCACTTCGTCGGCGGTGCGCCGCTGCCACTCCAGCCAATAGCGCCATGCGCTCGAGCGACTGCTGCCGTCCGGTATCCCCGGCGAAAATGAAAACGGCTGGCCCAGCAGGCTGGTATCACTCGAACGCCGCTCGAAGGCGGCGCCAAGGCCAAGACGGTCGCTGGCGGTACGCAGCAGCGGCTGCGTCAGGGCCAGGGCATGGGTCGCCGATTTGCTGCGGATATCCAGCGGCCTGAACGGCGGCTCGACCACCAGTGCCTCGCTGGCCGACAAGCGCAGGGCGATCTGCGTGTCGGCGGCGTTGAGCGGCAGAGCATAGGCCAGGGCATAGTCGGTGAGACCGCGGGTGCGTCCGTAACGCGCCTCCAGCGCGTCACCACGGCCACCGGCATTGCGATGCGCCGCATACGCCTCGAAGCGATTGGCGCCGACGCTGGGCGAGCGCTGGTTGTTCAGACCGACTCCGGCCTCGAGCGCCTGCGCCTCCTTCACCTCGACCGCCAGCCGGCTCTCGCCGGGCGCCGCGCCAGGACGCAATTCGGCATTGATGCTTTCGATCAGCCGGTCCTGTTGCAGGATGCGCAGGCGCTCCTGCAGTTGCGCCAGGTTGAGCGGGGCGCCGGTGCCCAGGCGGATGCGGTCGGCGACATAGCCGGGCGCGAGGCGACCGTCGGTGGCGACATCGATGCCGCCCAGTTCCCCTTCGACCACCAGGAAGCGGATGACGCCGTCCTGCACCGGCTGGTCCGGCAGCAAGGCGCCGGAACTGATGTAGCCGCGCTCGATGTAGTGCAGCGTCAGGCGGCGGCGCAATTCCTGCAACTCACCGGCGCTGACCTCGCGGCCCTCGAAGGGCGCCACCAGTGCCCGCAGGTCGCCCGCCGAAAGGACGGTGTGCCCTTCGACCACGATACGCCGCACAAACACTTTGGACTGACCGGACAATTGCCCGTCTTCAGGCACCGGCGGCAGCGGCGGCAGGCTCAGCGACGGCTGCGCCGGGGTCTGGAAAGCGGGCAGCGCGGGCCGCGCATCGGGCAAGCGGTCGGGGGCCGGAAACGGCTGTGCGGCACAATCGGCGACCGCGGCGGCGATCAGGGCACCGGCGCGCAGCAGCGCGACCGCACCGGGCGCAAGGCCGACCCGGTTGATCAACACCCGTCCGCGAAAAACCATCTCGACCGACGCGGTGCGGCTACCTGGCGCAGGCGAGCAGAAGCGGTCTTGCCGCTGCCGCCAGCGACCACGGCCGCACGGTCGGCGCCGGCGCTTCGGCCTGCGGCGCCGCTGCGAGCCCGGCCAGCATGCCGCTGAACGGGCGGTCCGGCGCGGCCGGCAGGCCGCCACGCCCGGCCAGCACCAGGCTCGATGCCCGGCCCGCCAGTCGCGCCGCGCAGGCATTGCCGAGCAGGGCGCCGGTATCGAGATAGGCTGCCGCCAGCGCGGCCAGTGCGCCGCTCAGGTCGGCGATCGGCGAGCGGATCACCACACTGCCGCTGATGCCCAGTTGCGAGGATGCCGTCACCGCGCTGTCGGGCGAACGAAAGAACTGGCCGGCGGCAATGCTGATGTTGCCGCCGTTGCCGCCGAATGCGTTGGCGATGATGTCGCTGTGATTCAACGCCATCAGCGCCGGGTCGATGGCGATATTGCCGCCGTTGCCCAAGCCGGTGCCCACGGTGGCGGTGATGCGGCTGTCCTGCAGCACGATCAGGTCGCGCGCACGAATGGTGATGTTGCCGCCGTCGGCCACCCGTGCCTCGGTGGAGATCGCGCTGCCTTGCATGGCCAGACTGGCGCCGCCGTCGAGGCTGATGCTGCCGGCGTCGCCGCTGCCGAAGCTCTGCACGCTGATGCGCGCGCCGCCGCGCATGGCCACCGTGCCGGCGTTGACCACCACGTCGCCGGCGCGACCGGCGCCTTGCGAAAAGGCGAACAAGCCGCCGCCGTCGGCAAGCGTCAGCGAGCCGGCATCCAGGCGCAGATTGCCGCTCGCGCCTGACAGGTAGGCATTGGCGAACAGGCCGCTGTCGGCGCCGCTGATCGACGCATCGCCGGCGACCCGCGCGTCGACGCTGCCGCCGCGCCCGCCCTGCCGCGTATCGGCGGAAATCTGGCCGCCACCCGCCAGTTGCAGGCCACCCAGCGCAAGGCGGATTTCGCCGCCGTTGCCGGCGCCCTCGCTTTGCGACTGGATGCGGCCGCGATCGGTCATCGCGAGATTGCCGGCCGAAAGGTCGATGGTGCCGGCATTGCCGGCGCCGAAGGTGTTGGCGACGATGGCGCTGCTCTGGCCGGCCGCGCTGGCGCCGGAAATCGCCACCCCGCCGCCGACCGCGATGCGCACGTCGCCGCCACGCGCGGCGGCGCCGGCGCGGCTGGAACTGCTGATCTCGCCGCCGCCCGACAAGGCGAGAGAACCCGCCGTGACGTTCACGGTGCCGCCGGCGCCGGTCGACAGCGTGTCGGCGAACACGCCGCTGATGAAGGCGCCGTCGGCGGAACTGCCGGCAATCGTGACTGCGCCGGTCGCCTTGATGTTGACCGCGCCGCCGGCCCCGGCGCCGGCGGTGGCCGACTGGATCTGCGCGCCGCCGCGCACCTCGAGGCTGCCGACATCGAAGCCGATCGAGCCGGCATTGCCGCCCGCCGCGGTTTGCGACTGCACCGTCGCGAACTCGCTGATGGTCACGCGCGGCGCACTGAAGCTGACCGCGCCGGCGTTGCCGGCACCGAAGGTATTGGAGACCAGTCCGGTCAGTTCAGCCAGCGAGTTGATCGCGCTCCTGCCGGTGATGCTGATCGATCCGCTCGCGCGCACATCGATGCGGCCGCCGCGGCCGCTGGCGCCGGGGTCGGCGCTGCTGTCGATCTGCGCCGCATTGGAAACGATGATGTTGGCACCGGCAAGGACGATGGAACCGGCGTCGCCGGCGCCGGTGGTCACGGTGCTGATGCTCTGGTTGCCGCCCTGCCCGCTGACCAGCAGGTCGCCGCTGGCACCGATATCGACGCTGCCGCCGGTGCCGTTGACGGTGCGCGCATCGATGCTCGAATCGCTCATCACGAAACGGCCGGCGCGGATCATCACCGAGCCGCCGCTGGCAGCGCCGCCGCTGCGCACATCGAGAGTGGTGTTGCCGGACAAGTTCACATTGCCGCGGCCGACCGGCCCTGCGATGTCGATCGCCGCGCCGCCAACGGCGACTTCGCCGGCGCCGGCGAGCGCGGCGATCGCGATCTTCCCGCCGGGCGCGGACAGGCGCGCCGCGCCGGCAACGCCGCCGATGGCGACCTCGCCACCGACCAGCGCCAGGGTGCGGCCGGCCGGTACCGCCAACTGGCTGCGATCCACCGCGATCGCGCCGGCGGGCCCGAGGAAACCGAACGCAGCCGGCGCCGCCGCTGTCAGCACGCTGGCCGACGGGACTGCCGCATCAAAGCGGCCGCCATCGGCCAGGCGCAGCGAATGCGCGCTGCTGGCGTAAAACGAGCCGCCGACATCAAGCGCTGCATTGGGCCCGAACAGCACGCCCGCGGGGTTCAGCAGGTACAGGTTGGCGCCGCTGATGGTCGAACGCAGCAGGCCGTCGATCGCCGAGACACCGCCGCCGGTGACCCGGGCGATGACGTTGGTCACCGACCCCGGCCCGCTGAAGGTGGCACTCTCGCCGCTGGCGATCGAAAAACCGGTGAAACTGTGGAACAGGTTGGCGCCGACCTGCCGCCCGACGGCGGCGGGAATGGCATAGGCCGGACCGGCAAGCGGACCGGCGGCGCCCAAGCTGCCGTCCAGCGTCACCGCGCCGTGACAGGCGGCGCACAGCAGCAACAGCGGCAGCGCGCAGCGCAGCGGCTTCAACGCAGGCTCCTTGAATCCGCGGGCAGGGTCGGCAACACAACTCCAGATGGCAGTGGTCCGACTACTCTATTGCATGTCGCGCAACCCGGCAATCGCCAATCACGGTGAGGGCCGGCCGCCGCCGGTGCTTTTGCATGCGCAGCAACCGAAGCCCGCTCGACGATCCTATACTTGCGCTCCATGCCAACCAGTCTCGCGCGCCTGTCCGCCGTCGCATCCAGGGCGTCGTTATGGACCTGGGGCGCACTGGCGCTCATCGGCGCCATCGCGATACAGGCGCTGCCGGCCACCGAACTGCTGGAACTGCGCCTGATCGACCGGCAATTCGACGTGCTGCGGCGCCTGGCACCCAGGTCCGCGGCGCAGACGCCGGTGCTGATCGGCATCGATGAAGCCACCCAGGATGCGTTTGCCGAACCGGTCGCCCTGTGGCACGAGTACCTGGGCGGCGTCCTGGCCGCGCTGGCCGCGACGCGGCCGCGGGCCATCGGCCTCGACATCGAGTTGCCGCAGCGCTCGCAGGATGGGTTGAAGCCCGGGCTCGATGCGGCGCTCGCGCAGGGCCTCGCCGCCGCGGCGCGCGCGGCGCCGCTGGTGATCGCCCGCACCGTCGATGAAGGCGGGCGGGTCAGGCCGGTGCATCCGGCCTTCCTGACCCTGGCCGGCAGCGAGGGCGCAGGGCTGGCCACCTGGCCGCTCGATGCCGATGACGTGGTGCGCCGCTTCGACGAGCGCCAGGGCGAAGGCGGCGCGACGGTGCCGACCCTGGCCGGCGTACTGGCGCGACGCCTCGGGCACGCGGCGCCCGCCGGCATGCTCGATTTCGCGCTCGGCGCACCGTATGCCTACATTCCGCTGCACCAGGTGTGGGACTGGGTCCGCAACGGCGACCAGGCGCGTCTGAACGGCGCATTCGCCGGCCGGGTGGTGCTGGTCGGCGGCGTGCTGCCGTTCACCGACCGCCACCGCCAGCCGGTCAACCTGGCCGGCTGGGAGAGCGACAGCGGCGCAG
>JANPGJ010000262.1:0-1946 GCA_031423955.1 Burkholderiales bacterium | reverse complement strand
GTCGGCGTACCATTGCCGCCGCCCCACTCCCATACCGTACCGTCGGACTTCACGGCCATCGCGTAAGGCGGAAAGCCGTCACCGGTTGCCACGTGCACGACATTGCTCAATCCGGCCGCCTGTTCAAGGGCGAAGGTCATGGCGGTGCCGCCATTGCCTAGCTGGCCGTTGCCGTTATTTCCCCAGGTCCAGACCGTGCCGTCGTTGCGCAGGGCGACGCCGAAATACGGTCCGGCTGCCAATTGCACGATGCCGTCGAGGCCGGGGATCAGGTTTGCGCGATAGCTTTCATAAGGGCGCTGAATCGGTCCGAAGCCATAGTAGTCATCGCCCCATTGCAGGACCGTGCCGTCATTTCGCAAGGCCATGGAAGTCGCCCCGCTCGCCGAGACCGCGCGACCCCCGTAGCCAAAAGTGGTGCGCGCTGCCTGCACCGCTGCCGCCGCATCGACGATGCCGGCACCGCAAAGCGTCGCTGTGCATCCCGAGCTGTTGCCAAAGGAACGGGCGGTCGCCGACAGGATCTGGCGCACCTGTTCGGGCTTGAGGTACGGCCGTACCGAGAGCACTAGGGAGGCGACGCCAGCGACTTCCGCGGAGGCGAGGCTGGTTCCCTCACTGGTCGAATAGGTGCCGCTGTTGGTCGGCGAAGTCGTGCCAGTATCGGAAAGGCCAGGCAGGCCATCGGCGGACGTGGCACTCAGACTTCCCCCGGGTGCGGCGAGTGTCACCGCTGCACCCGTGTTCGCATACGGGGCTTTGGCGCCGGTCCTGTCCACCGCGGTCACGGCGATCACGTTGCGGCACGACGCCGGTGCGACCAGCGAAGCGTTGGAGGCATTGTTGCCGGCGGCGGTGACGACCACCGTTCCGAGGCTTGTGACGTCATCGATTGCATCCTGCAGGACCTTGTCGCACACCCCCGGTGTCGCAAAGCTCAGGTTGATCACCTGCGCCGGGTTCGTGTTGTTGGGTACGCCCGCCACCGGAATGCCGGCCGCCCAGCGAATCGCATCGACGATGTCGGAGGTGTAGCCGCCGCACTTGCCGATGGCGCGCACCGGCAGGATTTTCGACTGCCAGTTGATGCCGGCCACACCGAGGCCGTTCGCTGCCGCGCCGATGATGCCGGCGATGCGCGTGCCATGCCAGGAACTGTTGGAAGGCGGGCAGCCGAAGAATTCGCCATCCTGCGTCGTCGATTCGGTGGCGGTGACCGCGTCGCCGGGGTCGGACGGGTCGGCATCGCGGCCGCCGCCGTCATTGGAACGGCGCGCATCGACGAAGTCATAGCCAGCCAGGGTGCGCCCGGCAAGGTCGGGATGCGGCAGGATGCCGTTGTCGATCACCGCCACCACGATGCGGCTCGAACCGGTGGTCTGCGCCCATGCGCCGGCGGCGTTGATGCCGCCGCTGGCCGATGATTGCAGGTACCACTGCGCGCCGTTGGCGTATTGCGGGTCGGTCGGCGCGGCGGCCGATGGGTTGACAGCCGGCAGCGCCGCAGGGTTGGGTACGGAAAACCGCATCACGCGGTTGTTGCCCCATTCGGCGATGTACATGTTGCCGGCGTTGTCGAAGCCCATGCGGGTGGGGTTTGCGAAGGTGTCAGCGGCGGCAGCACTGCCACGATTGACTGCGGCGTCAAGGAAACTGGCCTGTCCGAATACGCGGCTGGCGTACGCGTTGGTGAGCGGAGTGTCGAACTGCATGACGCGATGATTGAACGAGTCGGATACAAACAACCGACCTGCCGGGTCGACCGCGATGCCGGTCGGACCATTGAATCCGGCGGCGCCGATGCTGGCGCCGGACAGCGAAAACCCGGACTGCCCGAACACCTGCAACGCGGCCGCTCCCGCATTTTGCGAAAACGGCGCCGCGAAGCGCACCACGCGGCTGTTGCCGTAGTCCAGCACGTAGAGATTGGCACCGGCCGGGTCGAG
>JANPGJ010000261.1:0-33755 GCA_031423955.1 Burkholderiales bacterium | reverse complement strand
TGGCGCTGCTGGCCGCGCGCTCGAACAGCCAGGTGGCTGCCGGCGCGATCGCCGGCGCCCAGGCGTTTCAGGTGCAGTCGCAGCTGGCCTATTCGCGCGATTTCGAGCGCGAAGCCGATCGCGTCGGCTTCGATACCCTGCAAAAGGCGGGCTTCGATGTGAGCGCGATGCCGGCTTTTTTCGAACGCCTGCAACGCGCCGGGCGCGCCTACGACTCCAACGCGCCGGTGTATGTGCGCAGCCACCCGTTGACCACCGAGCGCATCGCCGATGTCCGCAATCGCGCCCAGGACGCGCGCTATCGCCAGCGTGTCGACAGTCTTTCGTTCCATCTGGTGCGCGCGAAGTTGCGTGCCGGCGCCGACAGCTCGGTTGACGGCGTGCGCGATGCCCTGCGGTTTTTCGCCGCGCAGCTGGCCGACAGGACCTACGCCAACGAGGTCGCGGCCCGCTATGGGCATGCCGAGGCACTGCTGCAAGCGCGCGATTTCAAGGGCGCCGCCGCCGCGCTCGCGGCGTTGCCGAAATCGGCGCCGCATCCGATGATCGACGCCCTCACCGCGCGCGTGCACCTGGCGGGCGGCGACACCGAGGGCGCAGTGGCGGTGCTGCGCGCTGCAATCCTGAAGTATCCGCAGGCACGGCACCTGCAGACCGCGCTTGCCGCAGCGCTGCAGGGCGGCAATCGTCATGTCGAGGCCCTCGAGGTGCTGGCCGACCTGTCCCGCCAGAACCGCAATGACCCGAAAGTCTATGAGATGCAGGCGCGCAGTTACGCGGCCACCGGCAGGGTTCTGGCCCAGCATCAGTCGCTCGGCGAGTACTACGCACTGGTCAGCGGTCCGCAGGCCGCGATGGAGCAGTTCCAGATCGCCCGTTGCGCCGGCGGCGGTGATTTCTTCCAGCAGTCGATTCTTGACTCGCGCATTCGTGCCATGTGGGACCGCGTTCTGGCGGAGCGTGCCGATCGTGACGAAGGCGGCAAGGGCGGGGCGCCGGCAGGGGGCGCAGCGCGCGCGCCTGCATTGCCACAGCAGAATCCCGGCAAATGCCCCTGATGCCGCCGCAGCTGATCGCGCGCCCGGCTTGAGGAGCGGCTTGCGCCTTTTTCGCCGACAGGCTGCAGGTACCGTGATCCGAAAATTTCGGTACACGAAAGCGCGACTTCGACCCCATGGCGTTGTTGCAATTCCTCGCCATAGCAATGACTATGGCTGCAGTTTGCGCCTAGCCCTGAGGTTGAATCCATCGCTTTCATTGTGTTCCGAAACTTCCGGGTCACGGTACTAACGTGTAGGCGACTCGAAATAAGCGTCGTACAGCAGGTCGAAGGTCTTTTCGGTTTCGGCCAGCAGGCTTTCCTCGCCGGTCGCACGGCGCTGGGCGCCTTGCAGCAGGGTCTCGATGCCGGCGGCTTCCGGCACCGGGTCACCGCCAATGTCAAGCGCATGGATGATCGATGCGATCCGCGTCAGGGCCGGATCCTTGGCCAGTCCGAACGAGTCGAGCAGCACCTCGTAGGTCACCTCGGTGGCCGAATTGCAGAACATCGCACCCTCGAAGCCGAAGGTGACCGCGGTTTCCGGCGCCGGCTGGTCGCGTTCGCCCCAGAAAACCCTGGCTTCGGCGTCGATGAAACGCCTGATCAGCCATGCACAGGCCAGGCGGTCGGCCCACAAGGGCCGCCGCGTTACCCAGACGCGGCGGAAAAATTTCTGTCGCGCGCGCATTTCCTGGGTACTGGTGATGTCATGGTTGCCGGGAAACAGCATTCTCCGGACTTCGACATCCATCGCGGCCATCGCGGTACCCGCACGCTGCCGGATTTCGCTGGGGAAAAAATCAAGCGCCGAAATCGCATCCATCTCACGCTTGAGCTGGATCAGGCTGCGCGACAGCGTGGTCGGGTCGGAAACGCCAAAACCGGCACGCAGGCCGTCGATGTTCTTGATCAGGTCGACGTAGCGCGCGGTGCGATCGAAAAGACCGGTGAAGGTGCGTGCTTGCGCGCTGTCCGCGACCACCTTGAGCAGATGATATTTTCCGCCGCTGTCGGCGATATGGCCGCCCAGGCGCGGCAAGCCTTTTTGTGCCGCCGCCGTGTTGGGAAGGATATAGACGCCGTCGCCCAGAATCGCGCAGCCGAGCGATTCAAGGGTGCGCAGGATGCGCATGCGTGCGCTGGCCTCCTCCGGCAACACGGTTACCAGGACCAGCCAGTTTGTGGTGCCGCCGTCAGATGCTGCAGGCATCGCGGAATTCTCCTTGCAGAGCCGATATTATGCCCCGTCCCGGATTGGCGGGTAGCCGATGTCGGGTGGCGAGATAGCAGCGGGAACCGGTAGAATATCCCTTTGATTCCGGCGACTTACGGAAAAAAGCGAGCGTGCCATGAACTTCGACAAGGAAATCGACACCCGGGGCCTGAATTGCCCCTTGCCCATCCTGCGCGCCAAAAAAGCCCTGACTGACCTGCAGAGCGGTCAGGTGCTCAAGGTCACCGCGACCGATCCGGGATCGGCGCGTGACTTCGCGGCGTTTTCCCGCCAGACCGGGCATCAATTGCTCGACAGCGGCGAAGCCGACAGTGAATTCTTTTACTTTCTCAAGAAGAAATAATCAGCGGCGGCGTGTGGCCACCTGCCAATCCGGCCAGGCGCCGGACCGCTAAAAAATCTCTGTTTGAGTCCCCGGCATACAACGATGGAACGGAAGTGTTTTTGAGTTCAATCGCTTGCAGAAGAGGTTTTTGCAGCCTACGGACTCGTCCAGTGTTTCCCTAAGCGGTCGCTGGCCCAAGTTGATCCGATTGCTCCTGGAGCTTGGCCAGGGTCGCCGCGAAACCATCGGCGCGCTCTTGTTCCTGCTTGACCACCGCCGCCGGCGCGCGTGCGGTGAAGCTTTCGTTGCCTAGCTTCGTTCTTGTACGTTCAAGATCACCCCTTACGCGCGCAATTTCCCTGGCGATGCGTACTCGTTCGGCGTCGATATCAACCTTGATGTCGAGCATCAGGCGGGTGGCGCCCGCCACCGCGGCGGGCGCCGGGCCGACCGGCAGGCGGTCCGCCAGCCGCACTTCGGACAAGCGGGCGACCGCCATCAGGTAAGGCCCGCTGCGCGCGATCTCGGCGGCGTCACCGACGACGATCAGTGCCACCTTTTCGGCTGGCGACACGCCTGATTCGCTGCGCAGGTTGCGCACCGCGTTGATCAGCGCCTTCAAGCCGGCCACTTCGCTGTCGGCGCTGGCGTCGATGCGGTCGATTTGCGCGCGCGGGTAGGGCGCCACACAAATGCTGGCACCCTCCTTGCCCGCCATTGCTTTCACCGACTGCCACAGTTCCTCGGTGATGAACGGGATCACCGGGTGCGCGAGGCGCAGGGTTGCCTCGAGCACGCTGATGAGCGTGCGCCGGGTGCCGCGCTGCGCTTGCGCATCGCCCTTTGCCAACTGTGTCTTGGCCAGTTCGACATACCAGTCGCAGTATTCGTCCCACACGAATCGATACAGGGTAGTGGCGACATTGTCGAGCCGGTAATCGGCGAAGCCCTGGGCGACCGCGCATTCGGCACGCTGCAGTTCGCCGATGATCCAGCGGTCGGCGAAACTCAGGGTTACCGGCAATCCCGGATCAAGCCCGGTATCGTGGCCGTCACAATTCATCAAAACGAAGCGGGTCGCATTCCACAGCTTGTTGCAGAAGTTGCGGTAGCCCTCGCAGCGCTTCAGGTCGAAATTGATATTGCGGCCAAGCGTGGCGTAGGCCGCCATCGTGAAGCGCAGCGCGTCGGCGCCGAATGACGGGATTCCGGTCGGGTATTCCTTGCGGGTTTTCTTGCTGATCGATTCCGCCTGTTTCGGATTCATCAACCCGACCGTGCGCTTGGCCACCAGGTCGTCAAGCGCGATGCCGTCGATCAGGTCGACCGGATCAAGGGTGTTGCCCTTGGACTTGCTCATTTTCTGGCCTTCGGCATCGCGGATCAGGCCATGCACGTAGACGTGCTTGAACGGCACGCGGCCGGTGAAATGGCTGGTCATCATGATCATGCGCGCGACCCAGAAGAAAATGATGTCGAAGCCGGTGACCAGTACCGACGATGGCAGGTACAGGTCATATGCGGCCTTGTCGGCGGCGTCAGGCTCGGGCCAGCCGAGGGTCGAAAACGGCACCAGGGCAGACGAAAACCAGGTATCGAGCACGTCATCGTCGCGGGTAAGGACGCCGTCATAGCCCGCGCTTGCGGCTTGCGCGCGCGCGCCGGCCTCGTCGCGGGCGACGAAAATCCGGCCGCTGTCGCCATACCAGGCCGGGATCCGGTGGCCCCACCACAGCTGGCGCGAGATGCACCAGTCCTGAATCTTCTCCAGCCACTGGTTGTAGGTGGTGGTCCAGTTCTCGGGGAAAAATTTGACTTGACCGTCGGCCACCACCTCAAGCGATGTCCGGGTGATGCTTTTGCCCGAAGGTCCGGGTTTGGTCATCGCCACGAACCATTGGTCGGTCAGCATCGGTTCGATCACGGCATTGCTGCGATCGCCGCGCGGCGCCATCATCTTGTGCGCCTTGACCGAGTCAAGCAAACCCTGCGCCTCAAGATCGGCAACCACCCGCTTGCGGGCTGCAAAGCGGTCGAGACCCTGGTAGGCGGCGGGTGCATTGCCGCTGATCTTCGCATCCAGGGTGAAAATCTCGATATTCGGCAGGCCGTGACGCGCACCGACCGCGTGGTCGTTGAAGTCATGCGCCGGCGTGACCTTGACGCAGCCGGTGCCGAAGGTGCGATCGACATAGTCGTCGGCAATCACCGGGATTTCGCGGTCGCACAGCGGCAGGCGCACGCGCCTGCCGACCAGATGGCGATAACGTTCGTCCTCCGGGTGCACCATCACCGCAACGTCGCCCAGCATGGTTTCCGGCCGCGTGGTCGCCACCGTCAGATGGCCGGAGCCGTCGGTGAGTGGATAATTGATCTGCCACAGGCTGCCGTCTTCCTCTTCACTCACCACTTCAAGGTCGGACACCGCGGTGCCCAGCACCGGGTCCCAGTTGACCAGCCGTTTGCCGCGGTAGATCAGGCCCTCTTCGAACAGGCGCACGAATACCTCGACCACCACCTTCGAGAGCTTGTGGTCCATCGTGAAGTACTCGCGCTCCCAATCACAGGAGTCACCGAGGCGGCGCATCTGGCGGGTGATGGCGCCGCCCGATTGCTCCTTCCATACCCATACTTTCTCGATAAATTTCTCGCGGCCGAGGTCGTGGCGCGAGACGTTTTGCGCATCGAGCTGGCGCTCGACCACGATCTGGGTGGCGATGCCCGCATGATCGGTGCCGGGCAGCCAGAGGGTTGCGGCGCCCAGCATGCGGTGATAGCGGGTCAACGCATCCATCACCGTCTGGTTGAAGGCGTGCCCCATGTGCAGCGTGCCGGTCACGTTGGGCGGCGGCAACTGGATCGAGAATGCACCGCCATCAACGGCCGGGCCGGCAGTCTGGACGCCGGCCTTGAAATACCCGGCCTGCTCCCACAACGGATACCACTTGGCTTCGATGGCGTGTGGCTCGAAGGTCTTGCTCAACTCGGATGGCGACATGGCGGATTCGACGAAAAGGGATGCAGTAACGGGCGCGACCGCCGCATGGAGCCACAATGCTGCGTCGCAAAAACGAGATTTTACTTGCTCTCGCCGCCGCCGAGCTCGTATTTGGTTGCCACCATCGTCAGTGCGCCGTCGCGGCCCTGGATGCGGATTTTTGCCGGCAGCCACTGGCGGTCGACCGCCAGCCAGACCTGTATGCCGCCGCTGCCGTCAGGGCGGCGAAAGTCGTAGAAGCGGGTATTGGCGCTGCCGTTGTCGGTGACCAGTACTTCGTCGCGCTTTTCGACCAGCCGGATCTCCTCCAGCGAGTCGCGATTCGACAGGGTGAACGGCGCGCCGATGTTGATGTCCGGATTGAACGCCAGGTCGTAGGTCAGGCTCATGATGTCGGCGGCCTGACCGGCCAAGGCGACCGATTTGCGATTGCCGTTGGCCTCCTCGATCGCCGCGTTTTTCTCATTGGCACTGAACTCGACGATCGTTTTCCGCTTGTTGCGCTCGTCTACATAGCGTTCCGGGCGCAGGCCATTTGCCGAGATCACGCCCTGGCTTTCAAGCACGATCGAGCCCAGGGTGAAGAACAAGGCGCGCGCCTCGGCCGACAGCACAATGCGGTAGCGGCCGTCGGCCATGGTCCACTGCTGCGTTGCCCAGACCTTGTAGTTGTTGGACTCGAGCGTCAGCTCCAGGGTGATCGAAGCGCGTGCCGGCAGCGGCGAAGTGCGCGGCGGGCGTGGCGCCGGGGCGGGCGGCGGTGCAGGCAACTCAGCGACACGTGGTTCGGCCGGCGCCACGGCGGCTTGCTCCGCCGGTGCGTTTTCGAGCGCCTGCGGAGTTTCCGGGGCGGCCACCGGTGGCGGTGCGGGTTCCGGCGACGCTGCGGCCGTTGGTGGCGGCCGGGGTTTGCGTTTTGGCTTGCTTGGCGCCGGTGCGGCTGGCGCCGGGATTGGCGTGGCGACTGCCGCCGGCGGTTCGACAATCCGCGCCCTGACCGTCAGCGGCACCGGGGCGCCGTCTTTCGACCAGCGGAATACATCGGCCAGGCCACGCATCGCGCCGCTGATGAAAAGCGCGTGCACGATCAGCGAGCCGACCACGGCGATGGCAACCCGCACTGCGACGCGCGGCAGGGTTGGATCGAAGGCGCCCTGCGTCATGCGGGGCGCGATGGCGCAAACATGCGCATTAACTGGCGTCGGAGTTCATTACAATCGGCATCATACTGACTCCGGAGCACCGAGCCCCCACATGACAAGCATCTACGACCAGGGTCTGCCGAAAACGCCGGCCAATCATGTCGCGTTGACACCGCTGTCGTTCATCGCGCGGACGGCGGCTGTTTATCCCGATCGCTGTGCGGTGATCCATGGCGCCTTGCGCCGCACCTGGAGCGAGACCTACGAGCGTTGCAGGCGTCTGGCATCGGCCCTGGTCGGTCGCGGCATCGGCGCCGGCGATACGGTGGCGGTGATGTTGCCCAACATTCCGGCGATGGTCGAGGCGCATTTTGGCATTCCGATGACCGGCGCGGTGATCAACGCCCTCAATACACGGCTTGATGCGGCGGCAATCGCCTTCATGCTTGACCACAGCGAAACCCGCCTGGTGATCGTCGACCGCGAGTTTTCCGCGACCATGGCAGCCGCGCTCGCGCTGGCGCAAGTCAAGCCGCTGGTGATCGATGTCGATGACCCCGAGTACAAGGGCGGCGGCGCGGCGATCGGCAGGATTGGCTACGAGGCATTCATCGCCGGCGGTGACCCGCGCCATGCGCCACGCCATCCGCCCGACGAGTGGGATGCGATCGCGCTTGGCTACACCTCCGGCACCACCGGCAACCCCAAGGGGGTGGTCACCCACCACCGCGGCGCCTATCTCAATGCCACCTCGAACATCGTGGTCTGGGGCATGCCGCATTTCGCCACCTACCTCTGGACCCTGCCGATGTTCCACTGCAACGGCTGGTGCTTTCCGTGGACCCTGGCGGCGATCGCCGGGGTCAACGTGTGCCTGCGACGGGTCGAGCCGAAGGCGATCCTGGAGGCGATTCGCGAGCACCAGGTAAGCCACTATTGCGGCGCGCCGATCGTCCATTCCACCATCATCAATGCGCCGGCGGAACTGCGCGCCGGCATCAACCACAAGGTCAGCGCGATGGTTGCCGGCGCCGCGCCGCCGGCGGCGATGATCGAAGGCATGGAGCGCATGGGCTTCGACCTGACCCATGTATACGGGCTGACCGAGGTGTATGGGCCGGCCGCGGTATGCGCCAAGCAGCCCGAGTGGGCGCACCTGGGCATCAGCGAGCGGGCCCGGCTGGTCGGCCGCCAAGGGGTTCCCTACACCTTGCAGGAGGCCGTGGCGGTGCTCGATCCGGCCACCATGCAGGCGGTGCCTGCCGATGGTGAAACCATGGGCGAGATCATGTTTCGCGGCAATATCGCGATGAAGGGTTACCTGAAGAACGAGCAGGCGACCATCGAAGCGTTCGCCGGCGGCTGGTTTCATACCGGCGACCTGGGCGTTGCCTATCCGGATGGCTATGTGAAAATCCGCGATCGCAGCAAGGACGTGATCATCTCCGGCGGCGAGAATATCTCCTCGATCGAAGTCGAGGACGTGATCTACAGCCACCCGGCGGTGATGGCCTGTGCGGTGGTCGCCGCGCCCGACCCGAAATGGGGCGAGACACCCTGTGCGTTTGTCGAATTGAAGGAAGGCGCGGAAATCAGCGAGGCCGACCTGATCGCGCACTGCCGCGCCGCGCTGGCGCACTTCAAGACGCCGCGCAAGGTCGTGTTCGGCGCATTGCCCAAAACCTCGACCGGCAAGATTCAGAAGTTCATGTTGCGCGAGGTGGCGAAGTCGGCCGCCGCGATCGAATAAAAGGAGACCCCGATGAATGCACCAGCCCCGGCTGCGGTTCGCAGCGACGACTACATGCTGCGCGCCGACCGCGACGGCGTCGCAACCCTTACCTTGAATCGTGGCGAGCGCCTCAACCCGCTGTCGATGGCGATGATCGCGGCCCTGCATGCCGAACTGCGCGTGATCGGCAACGATTCCCGGGTGCGGGCGGTGGTGCTGGCCGGCGCCGGCCGCGGCTTTTGCGCCGGCCACGACATGAAGGAGATTCATGCGCACCCTGACGGTGCGTGGCAACAGGGCCTGTTCGACGCCTGCGCCGCGATGATGATGGCGATCGTGCGACTGCCGCAACCGGTGATCGCGCGGGTTCACGGCGTGGCGGCCGCGGCCGGGTGCCAACTGGTATCGATGTGCGACCTGGCGGTGGCGGTGCCGGAAGCGAGATTCGCGCTGTCGGGCATCCACAATGGCCTGTTCTGCTCGACCCCGGCGGTGGGCGTGGTACGCAACATCAACCGCAAGCGGGTGATGGAAATGCTGGTCACCGGCGATCTCATCGATGCCGAGACCGCGCGCGCCTGGGGTTTGGTCAATCGGGTGGTGCCGGCCGACGATCTTGACGCCGAGGTGGCGAAATTCACCAGCGCGATTGTGGCCAAGAGCAGCGCCGCGATCGCGTTGGGCAAGGACGCGTTTTATCGGCAGGTCGATCTTGGCCTGGCCGATGCGTACGACCTTGCCGGCCGTACCATGGCCTGCAACCTGCAGGCGGCCGACGGCATCGAGGGCGTCGATGCGTTCGTCAACAAGCGCCCGGCGGTGTGGACCGGGCGCTAAAACGCAGTCGCAGTTGCCGTCAGGGCGGCGTGCCGCCCGCAGCCACGCTGGTCGCCGCAAGATCGGCGTCGCAGCCGCTGCCGGCGGCGATCCAGCGTCGCGCCAGGCGGGACAACAACGGTGCCAGCCAAGCCATGCCGCGCGGCAGCACCGACTCCGGCGCGCTGACCGCGCCGCAGCGATAGCGCGACTCGCCGTCCTCCCAGCGCAGCGCGACGCAAGCGCCGTGCCGACGTCGCGACAGGACAATTCCGACCGGGCAGGGTTCGCTCGCGCAGCACACGCCGCAGCCATTGCAGGGTGTTCCGAATGCCGGTTTCGGTGGTGCCGAGGTGTGCAAGTGGATCAACTGCCAGTCGTGGCCGGAGGATGACGGGTTGGGCGGCATGCGCAGGTTGCCGGAATGCGGGTGGCGGTGGCTTAAGGCAAAGTTGGACTTGGCTAGCGCCGCGTCAACGGCGTCAGATAGCCGGTCAACACCGCCGCGATCTCTTCTTCGAGCGGATAGCCCGGCAAGCGATGGGCGAACAGGATGGTCCGTTGCAGCAGCCCTTCGACCACGGTCTCGACAGTGAACGCGGCGTGTTCCAGGCGCACCGGGTCGACGATCAGGTGTGCGAGCGCATCGCGGATCAGCTCGGCAGCCGAGAACGACGCCTTCTCCATCTGGCGCCAGTGCGCCACGCGCGACATGCTGGCGATCAGGATGCGATTGAGATCGAGTTCCTTGTAGTGTGCCTCGATGGTGGCGCGCGCGACGGTGCGCACCACCACGTCGAGTGAGGCACCGCGCACCTCTGCCAGGCGGTCGCGCAACAATGCAAGAGTGGCGGCGACCTGGCGTTGCAGCAAGGCCAGCAGGATCGAGGCCTTGTTCGGAAAGTACTCATACAGGGATCCGACCGATACGCCGGCCAGTTCGGCGATCCGGTTGGTGGTGGTGTGGGCATAGCCGTCGCGCACGAACAGTCGTGCCGCGGCCTCGAGAATGGCATCCACAGTGACCCGCGAGCGGCCTTGCACCGGCTTCTTGCGTGGTTTGAGGCGGTCTTCACGTGCCGAGGTGACGGGCGGGGAAGCCGGGTGGGCGCGTTGTGTGGCCATGGCGGGGGAATGCAGGAATGGATGATCGTTGCCGGGAGCGGCGAGTCGCCGGCCGGGCCGGCACCGGGTCTTGACCGCCGACATGCGGTCTTCAACAATCCGAGTCGCGCACGGTGGCGAATGCCGCCTATCATAGCGGCGATTCGCATAACGCAAAACGGGAGCAGACATGTTCAAGCAGGACTTGCTGGCCGGCCAGCGCATCCTGGTCACCGGCGGTGGTACCGGGCTCGGCCGGTCGATGACCGAAAAATTCCTCGAACTCGGGGCCGATGCGGTGATCTGCGGACGGCGCGGGGAAGTGCTGGCCGCGACCGCCAGGGCGCTGGAGGACCAGTATGGACGCAAAGTCGCCACCTATTCCATCGATATCCGCCAGGCGCCAGTGGTCGAGGAAATGGTCGACGACATATTCGCCCATGGCGGGCTGACCGGGCTGGTCAACAATGCTGCCGGCAACTTCATCAGCCGCACCGAGGACCTCAGTTCGCGCGGCTTCGATGCGGTCGCCAACATCGTCATGCACGGCACCTTCTACGTGACCCATGCCGTGGGCAAGCACTGGATCCGCGAGGTCAAGGCGCAGGGCGGCTGGAAGCCCGGCATGCCGATGAAGAGCGTGATGTCGATCATCGTCACCTGGGTGTTGAACGGCGGCCCGTTCGTGGTGCCGTCGGCGATGAGCAAAAGCGCGATCCATGGCATGACCATGTCGCTGGCCACCGAATGGGGGCGCTACGGAATTCGCATCAACGCGGTAGGGCCGGGCGAGATCCCGACCGAAGGCATGAGCAAGCGCTTAAATCCGGGCGAGCAACCCGGAGCGCGCTCAGCCCGGGTCAACCCGCAGGCGCGTGCCGGTGAAATGGCGGAGTTGCAGAATATCGCCGCATTCCTGATGAGCGGCGGCTGCAACTGGCTTTCCGGCCAGTCGATCATGATGGACGGCGCCGCGCATATGGGAACCGGCGGCAATTTTTACGAACTGCGCAACTGGCAGGATGGCGACTGGCAACAGGCGCGTGCTTCGATCGAGGCGCAGAATGCCAAGGATCGGGCGCAGCGCGGTTAGGTTCAGGCCTGCGGGGCCGGGAGGAGATGCCAATGACTTATGAATGTTTCGACGTCTCGCGCGATGCCGGCGTTGCGCATGTGCGCCTGAATCACCCAGAGCGCTTGAACAGCATGGTGCCGGCATTCTGGGCCGAGATTCCGCGGGTGTTTCGCGAACTCGATGAAGCCGGCGGCACCCGCGTGGCGGTGATTTCATCTACCGGCCGGCACTTCTCGGCCGGCATGGATCTGGCGGTGTTTCAGTCGCCCGACGCCTTGGGCACCAAAGACGTGGATGCGCGTGAACGCTTTCGCCAGCAGTTGCGCAAGCTGCAGGATTCGTTCAATGCGATCGCCGACGCGCGCTTTCCGGTGATCGCGGCGGTGCAGGGCGGCTGCATCGGCGGTGCGGTCGATTTCGCGACCGCCTGCTGCCTGCGCTACGCGACGCGTGACGCTTTTTTCTGCATCCAGGAAATCAACCTCGGCATGATGGCCGATGTCGGCACCTTGAACCGCATGCCGCGCCAGATTCCCGAGGCGGTGATGCGTGAACTGGCCTACACCGGCGACCGCCTGGGCGCCGAACGCGCCGAGCGGCTTGGCTTTGTCAACGGCATCTTCGACACCCACGACGCGCTGATCGAAGGTGTGCTGGCGGTGGCCGCGAAAATCGCCGCCAAGGCGCCGATGGCGATCGCAGCCAGCAAGGAAATGATCAGCTACGCGCGCGACCACTCGGTGGCCGAGTCGTTTGGCTACCTCAACGCGCTGCAGCCCGGCGTGTTCAGCCCGGAAGACATCGGGCGCGCGGTGGCGGCGCAAAAAAGCGGCCAGGCTGCGCGGTTTGCCGATCTGGCGCCGAAGAAGCCGGCAATGGGTTGAACGAGGAAAGGGTGATCATGAATCGTTTTTTGACTGGGTGCCTGGGTGGCGCGCTGCTTTTCGGTTGGGCCGGGAGCGCTGGCGCGGCGCCGCAGGAGCCCGAGTTCTCGCTGGTACAAAAGGAAAAGCCGGCACTGATCGAAACCTTGCGCGAACTGGTGACGATCGAGTCGGGCAGTCGCGACAAGGAGGGCTTGGATCGCATGGCGGCGCTTCTGCAAGCCCGGCTGGCGGCGCTCGGCGGCGAGGTCCGGCTGATTGCGCATGAGGCCGACCGTGTCAAGCTGCACGATACCCCGGCGGCCACCGGCAGCACCGTGGTGGCCCGCTTCGAGGGGCGCGGCCAGCGGCGCATCATGTTGCTGGCGCATATGGATACGGTGTACCCGCGCGGCACCCTGGCAAAGCGGCCGTTCCGGATTGAAGGCCAGCGCGCCTACGGCCCCGGGATTGCCGATGACAAGGGCGGCATCGCGGTGCTGTTGCACACGCTCGGCATCCTCAAGGCGCTTGGCTTCCGTGATTACGGGGTGCTGACAGTGGTGATCAACGGCGACGAGGAGATCAGCACGCCCGGCGCCCGCGCCCTGATCACCCGCCTGGGCAGCGAGCACGATTTCGTGTTTTCGTGCGAGCCGACGCCTGCCAACGTCGCCACCCATCCGCTCGGACTTGCCACCAGCGGCATTGCCGCTGCCACCATGACGGTGCACGGGCGCTCGGCGCACGCCGGGGTGGCGCCCGAACTCGGGCGCAACGCCTTGATCGAAATGTCGCACCAGTTGATCGAGACGCGCGATTTGAGCGATGCGGCACGCGGCATCAAGTTCAACTGGACCATGTCGAATGCCGGCACCACACGCAACGTGATTCCCGACAGCGCCAGCGCGGTGGCCGATGTGCGGGTGCAACGGGTGGCGGACTACGACGCCATCGAGAAGGCCTTTCGCGCGCGGGCCGGCAAGACTTCGCTGGTGCCCGATACGCGGGTCGAGGCCGATTTCGAGCGCCGTCGCCCGCCGCTCGAGGTGACCGCGGCTGCGCGCGAGGCCGCGCGCCGTGCGCAGGCGATTTATGCCGAGTTGGGCCGCAAGCTTGAGGTCGATGAATCCGGGCGCGGCGGCGGTACCGATGCGGCATTCGCCGCCATGTCGGGAAAGCCGGCAGTGATCGAGGGTTTCGGCCTGGCCGGCTACAACTACCATTCCTCGAACGAGGAATACGTCGAGCTCGATTCGATCGAACCACGCCTGTACCTGCTGTTGCGCATGGTGATGGATACGGCACGGGTGCGTTGATGGCGGCAACCAGGGCGGCGCGGCAGAACGCGCGGCGGGTCGCACCGGAAGCGCCTGCGGGCGCCGCGGCGAGCCTCGACCAGAGCGCGCTGCAGCGTCTGATCGGCTACAACCTGCGGCGCGCCGAGGTGCAGATGCGCGGCGAAGTCGCGCGCACCCTGGCCGCGGACGACATCCGCGCCGTCGAGTATTCGATTCTGTCGCTGGTTGCTGCCAACAGCGAGGTGACGCAAAAGGAACTTGGCCATGCGCTGAGCGTCAAGCGGCCCAACATGGTGAGCCTGATCGATCGCCTGGAGCAGCGCGGCCTGATCGTGCGCGCGGTGATGGCGCGCGACCGGCGCAACCAGATTCTCTCGGCAACACCCGCGGCCCGCGTGTTGCTTGCACAACTCGACGCGAAACTTGATGCCCTGGAGCAGCAGGTGTTCGGACCCTGGAGCCAGGACGAAAGAGATCTGCTTGCGCAATTGCTTCGTCGCATCTACGTCAACAGGCAAGCGGCGGTCGACGCGCAAAATGAAGCCTGAATCCGGTACTTGAGTTTTTCTTTTTAGTTATGTAATATAACTAAATAATACTGACTTTCCGGGCCGCGCCATTGGCCATCGTCAATTCAAGGGAGACAAACCATGCGTAATGCACCACGCCGAAGTTTCATCCAAGGTTCTGCCAGCCTCGCTGCACTGAGCCTCGCACCGATGGTCACCTGTGCCCTGGCGCAGGCGATGCCCGACAACTTGCGAGTGGTCTGCGGGTTTGCGCCTGGCGGTACCTCGGACACGATTTCGCGCCGCACTGCGGATCGCCTGGCCGGCACTTACGCCAAGAACGTGGTGGTCGAGAACCGCGCCGGCGCCGGCGGGCGCATCGCGATCGACGCGGTCAAGGCAGCCACGCCCGACGGCACCACACTGTTGCTGACGCCGGGCTCGATGCTGTTCATCTACCCGCATATCTACAAGCAGCTGTCGTACAACCCGTTTACCGACCTGATCCCGGTGTCGACCGCCGCCAACATCGTGCATGGCATCGCGGTCGGCCCGGCGGTGCCGGACACGGTCAAGACCATCAACGACTTCATCGGCTGGTGCAAGGCCAATCCGGCCAAGGCCAATTACGGCTCGCCGGCGGCCGGCTCGACCCCGCACTTCATCGGTTCAATGATCGAGAAAGCCGCAGGCGTGCAAATGACGCACGTCGGGTTCAAGGGCACGCAACTGGCGATCGTCGACATGATGGGCGGCCAGATCCCGGCGGTCATCGGCCCGGACGGCGAATTCCTGCCGCACATCAAATCCGGTCGGGTGCGCATGTTGGCGACGTCCGGACCGCGGCGCTCGCAATACCACCCCGAGGTGCCGACCTTCGCCGAGCAAGGCCTGAAGGAAATCGTGGTCCAGGAGTGGTTCGGATTCTTCATGCCTGCGCGGACACCGGTGGAGATCGTCACGCGCGCCGCCAACGGCATCCGGTCCGCATTGCGCGCGCAAAGCGTGATCGACAGCTTCAACCTGATGGGCATGGAAGCGGCGGCCTCGACTTCGGCCGAATTGGCCGCGCGCCTGAAATCGGACTACGATTTCTGGCAACCGATCGTCAAGGCAACCGGGTTCACCGCTGAATCCTGAACGTGCGGGGCAGGCGCATGGCCGCCTTGCAGCCATGCGCCTGCGGGTTTTTCGATGGCGCCGGCGCAATCCGGCTCCGCTGTTTTGCGGCGCCGGCTGATGTCGGCACCGCGCCTAGTCGTTTTGGATCCTGGAGATAATCAGCCAATGGCAAGCCCGAAGAAAAGTACCCTGAAAACCGCGGCAAAGAGCGGCGGCGCGCGCCCGGTGACGGTCAGTCGTGACGGTGATGTCGCGATCATCCATCTGAACCGGCCCGCGAAGCGCAATGCCCTGGCCGACGACATGGTCGGGCTGCTCGATGCATTCTTCTCGAGGCCGCCAGCAGGAGTGCGTGCCGTGGTGATCGCCGGCCGCGGTGATCACTTCAGCGCCGGCCTCGACCTGTCGTCGCTCAGGGATCGTGATGCGGTTGAAGGCATGCATCACTCGCGTTCCTGGCATGCAGCGTTCGCGAAAATCCAGTTTGGCCATGTGCCGGTGGTCGCCGCCCTGCATGGAGCGGTCATCGGTGGCGGCCTGGAACTGGCCGCCGCCTGCCATGTCCGGGTCGCTGATGCGACTGTGTTCTACGCCTTGCCGGAAGGGCAGCGCGGCATCTTCGTAGGCGGCGGCGGATCGGCGCGCCTGCCGCGCCTGATCGGGGTGGCGCGCATGACCGACATGATGCTCACCGGTCGGGTATACCGCGCCGACGAGGGGGAGCGCCTGGGTTTCGCCCAGTATCTGGTCGGTGCCGGTGAGTCGCTGGCGAAGGCGCTTGAACTGGCGCACAAGATGGCCGCCAACGCGGCAATGACCAATTTCGCGGTGATGCAGGCGCTGCCGCGGATCGCCGATTCAACCCAGGAGATCGGCTTGTTCACCGAGTCCCTGATCGCCTCGATCGCGCAAAGCGCGCCGGAGGCCAAAGCACGGGTGAAGCTGTTTCTCGACGGCAAGGCGGCCAAGGTGCGGGCCCAATAGGGAAGCCACGCCATGTTCGGGACCTACAAGCAAGCGCCGTATCACCAGGTACGGTTCGGCCCGCGCGCCACCACGGTCGAGCGGCGTGCCGATGGCAGCATGCTGCTGCGCTCGCCGCATCCGCTGGGACGCTATGAGGAACGCGTCACCGACCCGCTGATCCGCTGGGCCGGCGCGCGGCCCGGGCACACCTTTCTTGCCGAGCGCGATGCCGGCGGCGGCTGGCGGCGGCTGGCTTACGGGGCGGCGTTGGTGCAGGTGCGGAACCTGGCGCAGGCCTTGCTCGACCGCGGTTTGTCGCCGCAGCGTCCGCTCCTGATCCTGTCGGGAAACGATATCGAACATGGACTGCTGGCGCTGGCGGCAATGCATGTCGGCATTCCGTTCGCGCCGGTGTCGGTCCCGTACTCGCTGATCTCGAAGGATTTCGACAAGCTCAAGCACATCATCAGCCTGCTTGACCCCGGTCTGGTGTTTGCCGCCAACGGCCGCGTGTTTGCTCGCGCGATTGAAGCCGCGATTCCTGCCGGCACCACGCTGCTGGTGACACATGAACCGCCGGCCGGGCGTGATGCCACCCTGTTCAGCGATTTCGCATCCGCCGTCGCCGGCGCGGCGGTGGATACCGCCCACCAACAGGTCGGCCCTGACTGTATCGCCAAATTCCTGTTCACCTCCGGTTCCACCGGCATGCCCAAGGCGGTCATCAACACCCATCGCATGCTGTGCAGCAACCAGCGCATGATCGCGACCATGCTGCCGTTCCTGGAAGACGAGCCGCCGGTGCTGCTCGACTGGCCGCCGTGGAACCATACCTTCGGTGGCAACCATGATTTCAACATGGTGCTGTTCAACGGCGGGACCCTGTACATCGACGAAGGCAAGCCGGTGCCGGGCCAGATCGAGAAGACGGTCGCCAATCTCAAGGAGGTGGCGCCGACCATGTACCTCAACGTGCCCAAGGGATATGAGGCGCTTCTGCCGTACTTCGAGAACGATCGCGAATTGCGTGAAATGTTCTTCAGCCGCCTGCAGTTGTTGATGTACGCCGGCGCCGGCCTGTCGCAGCATGTCTGGGACAGCCTGGAGAAGCTCAGTCACCAGGTGCTGGGCAAGCGGATTCCGATGATCACCAGCCTGGGCTCGACTGAAACCGCACCGGCCGCGCTGTTTGCCAACTGGGTGATGGAGAGCGCGGGCAATGTCGGCCTGCCGGTGCCGGGCGTCGAACTCAAGCTGGTGCCGAACGGCGACAAGCTGGAAATGCGGGTCCGGGGACCGAGCGTGACGCCGGGCTACTGGAAGCATGACGAGCTGACCCGCGCCGCCTTCGATGACGAGGGCTTCTACATGATGGGCGACGCCCTCAAGCTTGCCGACCCTGCCGATCCTGGCCAGGGGCTGCTGTTCGACGGCCGGGTGGCCGAAGACTTCAAGCTCGCCACCGGTACCTGGGTCAGCGTCGGCCCCCTGCGCCAGAGCGTGATTGGCGCCGGTGCCCCGCTTGTCCAGGATGTGGTGATCGCCGGCCATGATCGCGATGATGTCGCCATGCTGGTGTTTCCGGCGATCGACGCCTGCCGCACACTGTGCGCCGACCTTAAAGCCGGTGCGGACACCGCGGCGGTGCTGTCCCACGCGGCGGTGCGCGCGGCGTTCCAGCAGGTGCTCGACAAGATTGCCGGCGCCGGAACAGGCAGTGCCACGCGTATCAGACGCGCGTTGCTGCTGGAGGAGCCGGCCTCGCTCGATGTCGGCGAGGCCACCGACAAGGGATCAATCAACCAGCGCATGGTGCTCAAGCACAGGGCGGCACTGGTCGAGGAGTTGTATCGTGAACAAGCCAGCGCACGGACCCTGGTGGCGCGTCCCGCCGGCCGGTCATGAATGATCGTGGTCGCCGCGCGCGAAACGCGGCACTCGAATGATGGCAGTCGGCGCGCGGCCGGCCGCCGCCATGTTTGCGCTGGTCGGCCGCAGCATGACGTCTTTCAGAGGATAGTATTCGTTCCCCGCCCTGCAATGAATGCAAACCCATGACCCGCATTGTTACAACTGACGTCCTGATCAATTTCGGCGATTGCGACCCCGCCGGCATCGTTTTTTTCCCGAACTTTTCGCGCTGGATGGACGCTGCATCGCTCAACTTTTTTGTTGCCTGCGGGATTCCGATCTGGAGCGAACTGGTCAAGACCACCGGCATCACCGGCACGCCGGTGCTGGAGATCAATGTCAAGTATTCGAACGCGGCAAAGTACGGCGAGACCATTCGCGTTGCCACCTCGGTCGAGGAATGGCGCGACAAGGTGTTCATCCAGAAGCATGTGATCACGCGCGGGGACACCCTGATCTGCGAGGGGCGCGAGGTGCGCGCCTTCATCACCAGGCATCCCGATGATCCGTCGCGAATCAAGGCCATTCGCGTGCCGGACGACATTCGCGCCAAGTGCGAATGACGGCCTGACCGCTGTGGCGCAACCGCAACCGTGATGGACTACCAGCCGCGTGCGGACGAAGTCGCCAGCCTGATGATCGACGTGGCCGGGGCTGCGCGTGCGCTTGCAGCATTGCCGGCGTTTGCCGAAGCCGACGAGGGATTGATGCGCCAGGTGCTGGAGGAGGCCGGCAAGTTCGTCGCCCTGCGGATCGCGCCCCTGAATCGGACCGGGGACGAGATCGGTGCCCGCTTCGAGACCGGCGCGGTGACCATGCCGCCGGGCTTTCGTGATGCCTACCAGGCCTTCTGGCAAGCCGGCTGGCCGGCGCTTTCGGCCGCCACCGAGCACGGCGGGCAGGGCTTGCCTGCGGTGCTCGAATGCGTGCTCTATGAATGGCTGTCGGCCGCCAATCACGGCTGGACCATGGCGCCGGGCCTTTTGCATGGCGCCTACGAGTGCCTGAAGCATCATGCCAGCGCAGGCCTCAAGGCGCGATATCTGGAAAAGATCGCCACCGGCGAGTGGCTCGCCACCATGTGCCTGACCGAGCCGCATGCCGGCAGCGACCTGGGACTGGCGCGCACCCGTGCAGAGCCGCAGGCCGACGGCAGTTTCCGGTTGTCTGGCACCAAGATCTTCATCTCCAGCGGCGAGCAGGATCTCGCCGACAACATCGTCCATCTGGTGCTGGCGCGCCTGCCGGATGCGCCGCCCGGGCCGAAAGGCCTGTCGCTCTTCATAACGGCCAAATTCCTGCCGGACGGTTCAAGAAGTGCGGTGCACTGCGAGCGCATCGAGGAAAAAATGGGCCTGCACGCCAGCCCGACCTGCGTGCTGCGCTTCGACGATGCGCAGGCCTGGCTGGTGGGCGAGCCCGGGCGCGGCTTGGGCGCGATGTTCGTGATGATGAATTCGGCGCGCCTGCATGTCGCCCTGCAGGGCATCGGCCTGCTGGATGCGGCCTGGCAGAAGGCCGACGCCTATGCGCGCGAGCGGCGCCAGATGCGCGCGCCGGGCGCGGCTGTGGCTGCCCGGCGCGCGGGCGCCGCGGCCGACCTGATCATCGAGCATCCGGCGGTACGGCGCATTCTCGACACCCAGCGCGCCTGGGTCGACGGTGGGCGCGTGCTGGCCTATCGCACCGGCATCGAACTCGATCTCGCGCGTCATCATCCTGACAGTGCGCGGCGTCAAGCGGCGGAGCGCTGGTGCAGTTTCATCACTCCGGTGTTGAAGGCGGCCTGGACCGACCAGGCATTCCACGGCGCCAGCGAATGCCTGCAGGTGTTCGGCGGCCACGGTTACGTGCGTGAGTCTGGTATCGAGCAGGTGGTACGCGATTCGCGGGTTGCGATGATCTACGAGGGTACCAACGAAATCCAGGCGATCGACCTGCTGGTGCGCAAGGTGCTGCCTGATGGCGGCGCCGCGTTCGCCGCGTTTCTCGCCGACCTGGGCATGCTGGATGCGGGGACGACGCACCGCCTTGCCGTTCTTCGGCGCATCGCGACAGCGCTCGCCGCAGCCGCCGCGACGGCGGCAGAAGTGCCGTACCGCATTGCCGGCGACTTTCTGCGCGCAGTCGCTCTTGTCCTTCTGGCCTGGGCGTGGCAGCGCATCGGAGCCGCCGAGCTCGACGGGCTGCGGTGGAAGGCGCCGGCGCTTGCGCTCGAGGCCTGGGTATTGCCGGAATTCGAGATGCGTGTGTCTATCATTGATTCAGAACTAGCGCGGGCGACGGCTTGAATCGCCAATCTCGTCCGCATGTGCGTCCGGTTTTCCGGTCCGCCGCGGCTTGACCCAATTTGAACCAAGAGGAAAGAATCCATATGCTGAAAATCGACGTAGACGCGCTGGTCGCCATTGACATCCATACCCATGCCGAGACCTCCACCCGCATACTGCCCGACGAGGCGGAGGCCGAGTCGCTGGAGGCCCGTGGCCGCTATTTCCGCTATGAAGTGAAGCACCCGACCATCGCGCAGATGGCCAATTACTATCGGGAAAAGAAGATCGCGTTCGTCATCTTCACCGTGGATCATGAACGCGGCATGGGGATCAGGCGAATTTCCAATGAGGAAGTGGCGGAGTCGGCTGCGGAACACGGCGATATCGCGATTCCGTTCGCCAGCATCGACCCGGCGCGCGGGAAAATGGGGGTGCGCGAGGCGCGCCGCCTGATCAAGGACTTCGGCGTCAGGGGGTTCAAGTTCCATCCGATCATCCAGGGTTTCGCGCCGAATGATCGTGATGTCTATCCGCTCTACGAGGTGATCGCCGAGGCAGGTTTGCCGGCGCTGTTCCATTCCGGCCAGACCGGGATCGGCGCCGGCATGCGCGGCGGCGGCGGCCTGCGCCTGAAGTATGGCAACCCGCTGTTTCTCGATGATGTGGCGGCCGACTTTCCGGACCTGCCGATCATCTCGGCGCACCCCGGCGTGCCCTGGCAGGACGAGCAGTTGTCGGTGGCCCTGCACAAGCCGAACGTCTACATCGATCTGTCCGGTTGGTCGCCGAAATATTTCGAGCCCAAACTGGTGCAGTACACCAACACCCTGCTCAAAGACAAGGTTCTGTTCGGCAGCGACAATCCGGTGATCATGCCGGACCGCTGGCTGGCCGAATTCGACAAGCTTGCGATCAAGCCGGAAGTCAAGCCGCTGATCATCAAGGAAAACGCGGCGCGCCTGTTGAAGCTGCGATAGTTCGCGCACGCCCCGCCGGGAGACGCCGAAATCAGCCGTCCAGACGGACTCGCTGCGCCAATTCCTTCCACTTGCGAATATCGCTTTCGACGCGGGCGCGAAATTCATCCGCCGTTCCGCCCGCCGGATCGCTGCCAATCCCGAGCAGACGGTTGCGTACCGCCTCGTCGGCCAGAACCTTGCGCACCTCGGCATTCAGGCGAGCCAGCACCGCGGCCGGGGTTTTCGCCGGGGCCGCCAGGCCAAGCCAGGAACTGACCTCGAAACCTGCCAGGGTTTCGCCAACGGTGGCCACCGCCGGCAATGACTCCATCCGGCTTTTCGCGGTCACCGCGATCGCGCGTACCGCGCCGCCCTTGATCTGCGGCAACGAAATCGAGGGGGCCGCGATGAGCATGTCAACCCGGCCGCCGATCAGGTCCTGAAACGAGGTGCCCTTGAACGGCACATGCAGCATGTCGACACCGGCGTTCGACTTGATGAGTTCGCCGGCGAGGTGCTGGGTGGTGCGCACGCCCGGGGTCGCGAATGTCAGCTTGCCGGGATTCTTCTTCGCCGCCTCCAGCGCGTCGCCCAGGGCCTTCAGTGGCGAGTCGGGACTGACCATGATGACGAACGGAAACTGGATCACCGTTGCGATGAACGCGTAGTCGCGCGCGAGATCGTAAGGCAGTTTCGATTCGGTCGCCGCCAGCACCCCATCGCCGGCGGTCAGCATCATCAGGGTATGGCCATCCGGCTCCTGGGTCAGCACATAGGCGGTGGCGATGCGGCCGCCGGCACCGGGCCTGGGCTCGATCACGATCGGCTGGCCGAGGCGCTCGCCCAGCCCCTGGCTGATGGCGCGCGCAACAGTATCGGGATTGGAACCGCTGTCGTAGCCGTGGACGATGTGCACCGCACGGGATGGCCAGCCTTGGGCGGATACGGGCGAAAGGCTTGCGCCTGCCGCCGCGGCGACACCGGCAGCGAGCAGTCGCCGGCGCCGGGCGAAGCGCGCGACGATCATGGTTGCGCCACGCATTCAGGACTTCGCTTTTTTCGGTCCGGCCTTGGCGGCTTTCGCCTTGCGCGCAGGCTTGGTGGTTGCCGCGAATTCGTTGACCACCTCGGTGGCGATGCGGAAGCCTTCGATTCCGGCCGGCACGCCGCAATATACGGCGACCTGCAGCAGGACTTCCTGGATCTCCTTCGGGGTTACGCCGTTGGTCAGCGCGCCACGCACATGGGTGCGCAACTCGTGCGGGCGATTGAGCGCGCACAGCATCGCCAGGTTGAGCATGGAGCGGGTCTGGCGGCTGATGCCGGGCCGGGTCCAGACATCGCCCCAGCACCATTCGGTCACCAGTTTCTGCATCGGTGCGTTGAACTCGTTCATCGTCGAAAGCGCCTTGTCGACATATTCGGCGCCGACCACCGCGGTGCGCACCGCGCGGCCTTTTTTGAACAGCGGGGTGTTCATGTCGGGCATTTTTGCCATGGTATTTTTCTTTCCTATTGTTGGGGGATTTTTGAATCGGCGATGACTTTTTTCCAGCGTGCAACCTCGAAGATCACGCGTTCCTTCATTTCCTGCGGCGTACTGCCCTTCGCTTCGCCGCCGAAGCCTTCGAGCCGGCTGCGCACCTCCGGCACTTGCAGGGCACGCTGCACTTCGGCGTTCAGGCGTTCAATGATCGCACGCGGCGTCCCGGCGGGTGCGGCCAGGCCAATCCACGACCGCACGTCGAAGCCGGACACGCCTGCCTCGGTTGCCGTCGGCACCTCTGGCATGCCGGGCCAGCGGGTGCCGCCGGAGGTCGCCAGCACCCTGAGCTTGCCGGCCCTGACCTGCGCCACCGCCACCGTCGGGGTGGCCACCACCAGCGGAATTTCGCCGCCGAGAAGCGCGGTGATCGCCGCGGCGTCGCCCTTGTAAGGAATATGCAGCAGCGGTGCGTCGGCCATTTTTGCAAGCAACTCACCGGTCAGGTGGTGGGTCGAACCGATGCCCGCTGTGCCGTAGCCGACTGACTCGGGTTTGGCCTTTGCCGCCTCGATCAAGGCACGCAGGCTGGCATGCGGCGAATCGCTGCGCACGGTGAACAGGAACGGGAACTGCGTAATCGTCGACACCATCTCGAAGCTCTCGGCCGGCTCGAACGGCAGGGACTTGTACAAGGCGCCGGAAGCCGTATGGCCGCCGGTGACCAGCAGCAGGGTGTAGCCGTCGGGCGCTGCCTTGGCCACCGCGTCGGACGCCAGGTTGCCGCCGGCGCCGACGCGCGCTTCGACCACCACCGCTTGTCCAAGGGTCTTTCCGATTTCAATGCCGATCACCCGTGCGATCGAATCGGCGTTGCCACCTGCTGCGAAACCCTGAATGATGCGCAGCGGCCGGTTCGGGTACGCTTGGCCGAACACGGCCGTAACCGTCAGCGCGGTGGTGATCGCCGTCGCGGCTTGCAGCAGGAATGTGCGTCGCATGATGGTCTCCGTTGGGTTTGGCGCCCTCGCGTTCGGTTGGCGGGGTGGGCTCTTTGTGCGGCGAGGTGGAACCGTTGATCGGGTTGCGCGGAAGGTCTGGTCCGCCGGTCCCGCCGCGGGTGGGATCGCGTCGATTCGGAAATCAGTTCCACGGCCCCAGGAAAGCCTCTCCCAGAAACGTGTCGCTACCCGCATCGATGGATTGCGGCCAGTGGCTGTTGTCGATCTTCGGCCGCAGCCCGGGAGGCCGCGGCCGGCCGTCCCAGCCGATCTGCTCCATGCCGTGATACAGCTGAACCGCGTGGCCGTCGGGATCGAGCGCGAAGGCGCAATGATCGATACCGGGAAACAGTTCGGGCGGCAGGAACTTGATGGTCACGCCTTCGTTCCCGAGGAACCCGACTGCGGCTCGCAACTGCGCAAAGTCGGCCACCTGCATACCGAGCGAAAACACGGTGGTGCCGGGGTTGAGCCCCAGTTCGGCGCGCAGGGCAACCGGGTAAAGTGCAAGCGAGTGGTGTTCGGTATTTGCGCGCAGAAACACGCAGCGATGGCCGTTCCATGTCACCTCCTCGGTGACCATCAGGCCGAGAACATCGCGGTAGAACGTCAGGGCCCGGGCGATATCGGTGACAAAGATGCGCACCGGGCCGACCCGCACGATCTTGAACGGGCGCGCCAGCAGGATGCCGCCGACGTCGTATTGCTCCGGCACCGGTTCGCGTTGCAGCCAGCCGGCGCCCGCGTCGACGCCGTCGGCGCGACCCGCGGCAACCTCCGCATATTCGGAACGGTAGGGCAGGGCGGGCGGTTGCGTATGGCGCATGTCATGCATGGCCAGCGGTTTCGACAGGCCGTCCCAGCCGACTTGTTCGATGCCGTAGAAGATCTCGTTGACATGTCCGTCGGGGTCGAACGGATAGGCATTCCAGTTCGATCCCGGCAGGTCGCGGCCGGAACGATGAATCCGCAAGCCCAAGCTCCTGAAGTACTCGAAACCGTCCACCACTTCGCGCAGGCTGCCGACCTGCCAGGTGATCTGGTTGGTGGTGACCTCGGGAAACTCGTTGGGGAATTTGTAGTTGGCGGCGAGCGCCTTGCGCGGAAAGAACACAAACGAATGGTGTTCGGTACCGTGGCGCGCGAAATAACCGACCACCGGGCCCACCGAGCGCAACTCTTCGGGGCTGAAGCGCGGCGCGAGATCGAGCCGGTCGGAAATGCGGAAGCCGAGCAGGGTTTCGTAGAATCGGCGCGACACTTCTGGATCGGCGACATTGATGCCGAAATGCCCGAGCCGGCGCACGCGAAACGGTCGCGGCAGTCGGACGCCGCCAACCACATAGGAGGGGGCGCCTGCGTTCAAGGTCGCGCTGCTCGAATCCATCAATGACTCCTCACGGTGTTGGTTGGCCGTATCGGGCCGCGGCAAGAGAACGGTGTACGCGGAAGCTGGCATGCCACGTGCTTATACATTATCAGTCTCCTCCACGGAAGTGGATTGCGCCCCGACAGGGATACCTGTCGGGGCATTTTTTCCGTGCATCGCCTTGCTTGGCGGCCACGACAAGACTTGCAGCCGCCGATATTCCGCATTGTCCCGACGCCCGCACCATTGCTGAGCGGAAAATGCCCGATACGGTGCGTGGAGAATTGGCGGGTACGCCAGTCTCGAGCCAGGCCCGGCAGTCGAGGCAGGGCGTCAATGGCGGGTGTTCGGGGTCAGCACAAATCCGGGGTATCCAACGCGCGCCACCTCGGCACAACGATCGGCATAGGCCGGGAACCCGACCAGCGGCATGAACATGCGAGGTTTGCCCGGAATATTCGCGCCAAGGTACCAGGAATTGCAGGTCAGGAACAAGGTGCGCTGGGCGACCGCGTTGACGTGCGCAATCCAGGCCGCTTCGGCTTCGCCGGTCGCTTCGATCGTCGCATGTCCGGCCGCATCCATGTGCGCGATGCAGTCAGCGATCCAGTCGACATGGTGCTCGATCGACAGGGTCAGGTTGGTGAACGCGGAGGTGCTGCCGGGCCCGCCGATGTTGAACAGGTTGGGAAACCCGGCGATGGTCAAGCCCAGATAGTTGAGCGGGCCGGCCTGCCATTTTTCCTGGATCGTGAGGCCGGCGCGACCGCGCAGATCGAGGCGCATCAGGGTGCCGGTCATGGCGTCGAAGCCGGTGGCCAGCACCAGTTCGTCAAATTGGTGTTCACGGCCGTTGCTGAGAAGGCCGGCCGGCGTGATCTCGTCGATCGGGTGTTCGCTGATATCGACCAGTTGGACATTGCTGCGGTTGAAGGTTTCGTAGTACCCGCTGTCGACACACAGGCGCTTGCATCCGAGCGTGTGCTGCGGCGACAACAGTCGCGCGGTCACCGGGTTCTGCACCACCGCCCTGATCTTGCCGCGGATGAACTCGGCGGCCAGCGCGTTGGCGCGTGCGTCGAGCAGGATGTCGTAGAACGCTCCCAGAAAGCCGAAGCCGCCGATTTGCCAGCGGGCTTCAAATCCGCCGACCAGTTCCGCGGCACTGGCCGTCAGGGCCGACTGCGGGTTCGGCGGCAATTCACAGCCGATGCCTGCCGGCATGCGGCGGTTGCGCGCCCGAAAGCCGTCATAGTCGGCCTTGATGCGCGCCTCGTAGGCGGGGTCGAGCGGGCCGTTGTGGGCCGGCACCGCGTAGGCCGCGGTGCGCTGAAACACCGTGAGTTCGCGCGCTTGCGCCGCGATCACCGGAATCGCCTGCACCGCCGACGAACCGGTGCCGATGATGCCAACCCGCTTGCCGGTGAAGTCCACCGGCAGGTGCGGCCAGCGGGCGGTGTGATGCACCGTACCGGCAAAGCGTTCGAGCCCCTTGAACGCCGGTGTGTTGGGTGACGAAAGCGGGCCGGTGGCGAGCACCAGGAAGCGCGCCGACCATTGCCTGGCGGCCGTGCCCTCGATACGCCAGCATTGCGCACCTTCGTCGAACGCGGCGCCGGTGACCCGCGTTTCGAGGTCGATGCCGTCGCGCAGGGCATAGTGGTCGGCGATATGGTTGGCGTAGCGCAGCAACTCGGACTGGGCGGCATAGCGTTCGGTCCAGTGCCATTCCTGCTGCAGGCCGGGGAACGCCTGGAACGAATACTCCATGCTCTGGATGTCGACCCGTGCACCGGGATAGCGGTTGTGATACCAGGTGCCGCCGACTCCGCCGGCGGCCTCGATCACGCGCGCCCTCAGGCCCATGCGGCGCGCCTTGTAGAGCATGTAGAGGCCGGCGAAGCCGGCGCCGACGATCAGCACATCAAGCTGCTGGATCGGCTTGGCGATGCTCATCGCGCAGTCACGCCATGGCGCCTGTCATGGCTAGCCGAACCCGCGCGCCGCCGCGTGCGTGGCCTGCATCGTAGGCCGCTCACTGGCGAAAAGATTTCTGAAAGCCGTTCCAGACACTGTCGTAGTCAGGCTGCAGCTGCGCCGACGCCAGCGCCTGCGCGGTCGGCCTGAATACATGGCGGCTTTCGAACATGAAGGCCATCGTGTTGTCGATCTTGTGCGGCTTGAGATCGGCCGCGCTGGCTTTTGCGAAGGTGGCCACGTCCGGTCCGTGCGGCAGCATGCTGTTGTGCAGGCTGATGCCGCCGGGCAGAAAGCCCTCGGCCTTGGCGTCGTACACACCCTTGATCAGGCCCATCAGTTCGCTCATCACGTTTCGATGAAACCAGGGTGGGCGGAAGGTGTTTTCAGCCACCAGCCAGCGCGGCGGGAAGATCACGAAGTCGCAATTGGCGACGCCGGGAATTTCCGAAGGCGAAGTCAGCACGGTGAAAATCGACGGGTCGGGATGGTCGAAGCTGATGCTGCCGACCGCCATGAAGCGCGCGAGGTCGTATTTGCAGGGCGTCAGGTTGCCGTGCCAAGCCACCACGTCGAGCGGTGAATGATCAAGCTGCGTCACCCAGGCGTGGCCCTGGAAGCGGTTCACCACCTCGACCGGTTCATCGGAATTCTCATAGGCGGCGACTGGCGACAGGAAGTCGCGCGTGTTGGCCAGGCCATTGGAGCCGAGCGGCCCGAGTTCGGGCAGGCGAAACGCGGCACCGAAGTTCTCGCACGCATAGCCACGCGCCTCGGCTTCTGCCAACGCGACGCGAAAGCGCACGCCGCGCGGCAGCAGCGCGATTTCCCCGGGCACCAGGTCGAGGCGGCCCATCTCGGTATGCAACTGCAGGCCGCCGGCCTGCGGCAGGATCAGCATTTCGGCGTCCGAATTGACCAGGTAGCGCCTGGTCATCGAACGATTGGCGCGATACACATGCGCCGCCACCCCGCTTTGCGCTTGGGCGTCGCCGTTGCCTGCGATGCTGACCATGCCGTCGATGAAGTCGGTGCCAACCGGGGGCATCGGCCACGGGTTCCAGCGCAACCGGTTGGCCGGGGTTTCGACCTCGTTGAAGGGGGGGCTCTGCCAGGTGCCGTCAGTGCCGCGCCGGTAGGGGCGCTGCATCGCCGAAGGTCGCATCCGGTACATCCAGGTACGCAGGTTTTGCGCGCGCGGCGCGGTGAAGGCGGTGCCGGAAATCAGCTCCGCGTACAGGCCGTGGGGCGCACGCTGCGGCGAGTTGCGTCCTTCCGGCAGGGCGCCGGCCACCGCTTCGGTGGCGAAATGATTGCCGAAGCCGCTCTGGTATTGCAGGCCGTCGACAGGTGCTGCATTCGGAGCGCTCATGTGGTTCTTTCGATTCGGTTCAAGATGAGACGGTCGTCGGCAACGGCGCGGCGTCGCCGGCCAGATCCTCGAGCACCAGCTGACCGTAGCCGGTAAGGGTCGCATGATAGTAGTTGCGGTGCACCCGGCGCACTTCCGGGGCAAGCGCGCCGCGCATGCACAGCCACATGATTTCCTCGATGCCTTCGGTGCCGCCGCGCTCGATCAATTCCTGATGGCTCATGGCGGCCAGCGACTCCGGATCGGTTTCCAGGCGGTCGAGGAATTCCTCGTCCCAGGCGGGGTTGATGAAGCCGAATCGTTCGCCGCCGAGTTGATGCGAGAGTCCGCCGGTGCCGACGATGGCGACCCTGCAATCGGCAGGGTAGGACAACACCGCGCGGCGGATCGCCTGCCCGAGACGAAAGCAGCGGCGCGCGCTCGGCAGCGGAAATTGCAGCACGTTGATCTGCACCGGCACCACCCGCCCGGGCCAGCCGGCGCTCCAGTCCCAGAGTGCCGACAACGGGGTCAGGCAGCCATGGTCAAGCGGCAGGTCATGGCTGATCGACAGGTCGAACTCGTCGGCCACCAGCGAATTGGCGAGGTGCCAGGCAAGTTCCGGGTGGCCCGGCACCGGCGGCAGCGGCCTTGGTCCCCAACCCTCGTCGGCGATCCGGTGCTCCGGCGCCACGCTCAGCGCGAACGTCGGCAGGTTGTCCAGGAACAGCGAGGTGAAATGATCGTTGTAGATCATGATCAACACGTCCGGCCGCTTTTCGGCCAGCCACCGGCGCATCGGCTTGTAGCCGTCGAACAATGGCTTCCAGTCCGGCGACTCGGTGAGTCCGCGATCGATCGCAGCACCGATCGAAGGCGCATGTGGCGAGCCCAGGCCACCGACAATGGTCGCCATCAGCGTGCGCCGGTGATCCTGCGGGTTTGCATGAACTGATCCAGGGTCTCGCCGCGCATTTGCGCGCCGGTCGCCGCCAGCCCGTCGCCCAGGATGCCGGAGAGGCGGAACAGCAGGAACGGGCTGACCCCATGGCGCACCAGTCCGAGCCAATCGCGCGCTTCCACCATCGACGTTTCCACAAGGGACAGGCCAGCCGCCTGCATCGCGGCTGCCGGATCGGCCTTGAAGGCGCTTCGGTTTGCCGGCACCAGCAAGGCATGGACAAAGCGGTTCATCCGGTAGGCGCACGAAGATGCTGCGCCGCCCATCGCATAGCAGCCGGCGGGTAGCCGGGCAGGCTCTTTCAGACTCGACGCTTGAAGATCCATTTGGTTTGCATTTGCGGCGAGTGCGACGGTGCAAACGCCAAATTGCCATTCTTGCATGACCGGCAATTGGCGCCGACCGATCGTTTGCATATTTCGGCCGCAAGATATATACTGTTGATATATACCTTTTTGGGATGTTGCCGTGTCCGATACCGCAAAGATCTTCATGAACGGCCGCAGCCAGGCGGTGCGTCTGCCGGCGGCATTCCGTTTCAAGGGCCGTGAGGTGCACATTGAGCGCCGCGGGGACGCCGTGATTTTGCGTGAAAAGGCCGAGTCAATGGGTGCCGCGCTACGTGACTTCTTCGCTGCTACCGAGCCACTGCCGCCCGAATTTCTCAAGGCTCGTGCTGACTCCCCGCCCCAGGCACGCGAACTGTTTTGACCAATGTGGCTGCTCGATACCGATACTTGCAGCTACATCTTGCGCGATCGTCCGCCGCAGGTGCTGGAGAGGCTGGACAAGGTCGCGCGTGACGACGTCGCGTTGTCAAGCATTGTTTGCGCTGAATTGCGTTACGGCGCGGCGCGCCTGAAGTCGAAGAAGCTTGCGGCCACGATAGAAGCCTGGCTCGGTTTGTTCACCATCCTGCCTTGGGACGATGCGGCTTCAAAGGCTTATGCGCGCGTTCGCGCCGGACTGGAGGCTGGCGGCAAGCCGATTGGCAACCTCGATATGCTGATCGCTGCCCATGCAGTCGCAACCGGCACCGTGCTCGTGACCAACAATATCCGTCATTTTTCCCAGGTGCAGGGACTGCGAATCGAGAATTGGGTGTAGGCGGAGTACTGCGCCGCCCGGCTTCGCGCGCCGGGTGCCGGGATCAATAGCGAAGCCGGCAGCAAGTTCCCCTATAATTCCAAGGTTCGTTCGAGTACCCTTTCAATCTTTCACCAGCCGAGACAATATGAAAGTCCTCGTTCCCGTCAAGCGCGTTGTCGATTACAACGTGAAAGTGCGCGTCAAGGCCGACCAAACCGGCGTCGAGACCGCGAATGTGAAAATGTCGATGAATCCGTTCGATGAAATCGCGGTCGAGGAGGCGATGCGGCTCAAGGAAGCCGGCATCGTCACCGAGGTGATCGCGGTATCGTGCGGCATCGTCGCCTGCCAGGAAACCCTGCGCACGGCGCTGGCGATCGGTGCCGACCGCGCCATTCTGGTCGAGACCGATGCCGAACTACAGCCGCTGGCGGTGGCCAAGTTGCTGGCTGCGGTGGCGAAAAAGGAAGCGCCCGGCCTGATGATCCTGGGCAAGCAGGCGATTGATGACGACTCCAACCAGACCGGCCAGATGGTTGCCGCCCTGCTTGGCTGGCCGCAGGCGACCTTTGCATCGAAAGTCGTGATCGCCGATGGTAAAGCGCAAGTCACGCGCGAGGTCGATGGCGGGCTTGAGACCATCAAGATCAACCTGCCGGCGGTGGTCACCACCGACTTGCGCCTGAACGAGCCGCGTTACGTCACGCTGCCGAACATCATGAAGGCGAAGAAAAAGCCGATGGAGAATCTCAAGCCGGCCGATCTCGGGGTTGACGTGACGCCGCGCCTGAAAACCCTGAAGGTCACCGAGCCGCCCAAGCGCAGCGCCGGCATCAAGGTGCCGGACGTGGCCACCCTGGTGATGAAACTCAGGACTGAAGCAAAGGTGATTTAGGGCGTCTGGCGACGCCTAAGAATCTGCTCATTGAAGCGGACGCTGCGCGCCGCTTGATTCGCTGTAACGGAGAGAATTGACATGACTTCCCTGGTTGTTGCAGAACACGACAACGCGACCCTCAAGGGTGCGACCCTCAATACCGTGGCGGCTGCGGCCAGGATTGGCGGCGACATCCATGTGCTGGTGGCCGGCAGCGGCTGCGCAGCGGTGGCGCAGGCTGCGGCGCAGATTGCCGGTGTGACCAAGGTGCTGCTGGCCGACGCGCCGCACATGGCCGATGCGCTGGCCGAAAACGTCGCGGCCCAGGTGGTGGCGCTGGCCGGCGGCTATTCGCACCTCCTGGCGCCGGCTACGCCGAATGGCAAGAACATCATGCCGCGGGTGGCGGCGGTGCTCGATTCGCAGCAGATCTCCGAGATCGTGGCCGTCGACTCGCCCGATACCTTCGTGCGCCCGATCTATGCCGGCAATGCGCTGGCCACCGTGCAATCGCCCGACGCGGTCAAGGTGATCACCGTGCGCACCACCGGTTTTGACGCGGTGGCCGCCACCGGCGGTTCGGCCGTGGTCGAGAGCGTCGCGGCTGTGGCGGACGCCGGCATCTCGGCATTCATCTCGCGCGAGGTCGCCAAATCGGAGCGCCCGGAACTGGCCGGCGCCAAGGTGATCGTCTCCGGCGGCCGCGGCATGGGCTCAGGCGACAACTTCAAGATTCTCGAACCGCTGGCTGACAAGCTCGGCGCCGCCATGGGTGCCTCGCGTGCCGCGGTCGATGCCGGCTTCGTGCCCAACGACTGGCAGGTCGGGCAGACCGGCAAGATCGTGGCGCCCAATCTCTACATCGCGGTCGGCATTTCCGGCGCCATCCAGCATCTGGCCGGGATGAAGGATTCCAAAGTGATCGTGGCGATCAACAAGGATGCCGAGGCGCCGATCTTTTCCGTGGCCGATTACGGCATCGTCGGTGACCTGTTCACCATCGTGCCGGAATTGGTCAAGGAACTCGGTTAGGCCAGCCTGCTTTCGGCCGACGAAGGGCGCACTGGTTGCGCCCTTTTTTAAATGTTGAAGGGAATTGCCATGAGCTATGTCGCACCGGTCAAGGACATGAAGTTCGTCATTCGCGAGCTGGCGGGTTTGAACACCATCAACCAATTGCCCGGTTGCACCGACGCCACCGAGGAAACGGTGGACGCGATTCTCGAGGAAAACGCGCGCTTTTGCGGCGAGGTGCTGTCACCGCTCAACTGGAGCGGCGATGTCGAGCACAGCGTGCGCAATGACGACGGCAGCGTGAGCACGCCAAAGGGCTTCAAGGATGCGTTCCGCCAGTTCGGCGAGGGCGGCTGGCAGGGCTTGCACTTTCCGGTCGATTTCGGCGGCCAGGGCCTGCCGAAACTGGTGGCCACCACCGGCATCGAGATGATCAACAGCGCCAATCTGGCGTTCGCCCTGTGCCCGTTGTTATCCGACGGCGCGATCGAGGCGATCCTGTTGACCGGCACCGACGCCCAGCGCGAAACCTATCTGCACAACCTGGTGTCGGCCAAATGGACCGGCACCATGAACCTGACCGAGTCGCAGGCCGGCTCCGACCTGTCGCTGGTGCGTTCGCGCGCGGTGCCGCAGGGTGACGGCTCGTACCGGGTGTTCGGACAGAAAATCTTCATTACCTACGGCGAGCACGACATGGCCGAGAACATCGTCCATCTGGTGCTGGCGCGCACGCCGGGCGCGCCGGAGGGAGTGAAAGGCATTTCGCTGTTCATCGTGCCGAAGTTCCTGGTCAATGCCGATGGCAGCCTGGGCGCGCGCAACGACGTCTTCTGCGCCTCGATCGAGCACAAGCTGGGAATTCGCGCCAGCCCCACGGCGGTGCTGATTTTCGGCGATAACAAGGGCGCGGTCGGCGAAGGCGCGATCGGCCACCTGGTGGGCGAGGAGAATCGCGGCCTCGAGTACATGTTCATCATGATGAACGCCGCGCGCTATGCCGTCGGCGTGCAGGGCATCGCGGTGGCCGAGCGCGCCTACCAGAAGGCCGTGGCGTACGCGAAGGATCGCGTGCAGTCGCGCCCGGTCGACGGTTCGATGAGTACCGCCGCGCCCATCATCCACCACCCCGACGTGCGCCGCATGCTGATGACGATGCGCGCCACCACCGAAGGCTGCCGGGCGATGGCGATCGTCGCCGCGGCGGCGTTCGATGCCGCGCACCACCACCCCGACGCCGCGGTGCGCCAGGAGAACCAGG
>JANPGJ010000260.1:0-4211 GCA_031423955.1 Burkholderiales bacterium | reverse complement strand
CCGGCCGCCGCCAAGCCGGCTGGGAAAGCGGCCGCGGCCAAGCCGGCTGGGAAAGCGGCCGCCATGAAGCCGGCGGCGGGCGGCGCGCAGGTGCTGCATCAGGCCGACTGGGCCGCGCCGACCGCGCCGCGCCTGGCCTTGCTGCGCCGCTTGCGCGAGCAGGGCATCGGTTCCGAGCCGGTGCTTGCCGCGATCGGCCGGATTCCGCGCGAACGCTTTATCGACGAGGCCTTGTGGAGTCGCGCTTACGAAGATACGGCCTTGCCGATCGGCTTCGAGCAGACCATCTCGCAGCCCTATGTGGTGGCACGCATGATCGAATCGATCCTGCCGGCGCGCGGTAAACCGGCACGCGTGCTCGAGGTCGGAACCGGTTGTGGCTATCAGGCGGCGGTGCTGTCACAGGTCGCCGACCAGGTGTATTCGATCGAACGCATCAGGAACCTGGTGGAAAAGGCGCGAGCCAACCTCCGTCACCTGCGCCTGCCCAATGTGCGCCTGGCGTTCGGTGACGGCTACGCCGGCCTGGCCGAAGCCGCGCCGTTCGATGCGATCATTGTCGCCGCCGCGGCGCCGACGCTGCCGGAAGCGCTGCTTGGGCAATTGAAACGCGGCGGCAAACTGATTGCGCCGATCGGGCGCGGCAAGCAGGAATTGATCCTCGTTGAGCGCAGGGTTGCCGGGTTCATTGAAAAGCGCCTAGATCCGGTGCACTTCGTGCCGATGCTCGCAGGGCTGGAAAAATAGAATGACGGGGTGCACCATGGGAACGACTTGGCGAGCTTGGGCCTTGCTGGCAATCGCGCTTGCGCTGGGCGCCTGCTCCTCGCGCCAGAGCGCGCCGGTGATCGAGCGCGCCCCCGGGCCTGCTGCGCCGCCAGCCAAACCGGGGCCGGCCGCGGCGCCGGTGGTGGCGGCACCGGTCGCAAGCGCCGGTCCCGGTTTTTATGTCGTCAAGCGCGGCGATACGCTGTTCGGCATCGCGCTCGATCAGGGTCATGATTACAAGGACATCGCGGCCTGGAACAATCTTGCCAATCCAAACCAGATCCAGGTCGGGCAGGTGCTGCGGGTGATTCCGCCGGAGGCGGCGGCCAACGATTCGGGAGTGGTGGTGCGGCCGATCGCGCAACCCGGCACCCAGGCGGCGACGCCGTCCGCCGTGGCACGCGGGCCGCGAACCGAGCCGTCCGGCGCGAAAAAGCCGTATTCGGACGAAACATTGGCGCAGATGCAGCGCGACGCCGCACGCGTGGCGGCCGCGCCGGCGATGGTGCAGGCCACACCCAAGCCGACAGAAGGCGCCAAGCCGGCCGAGCCGCCGAAGCCGCCAGAAGCCAGCAAGCCGGTCGAGGGAGACGAGGTCGCCTGGGCATGGCCGGCGAGCGGTCGCATCATCGGCCAGTTCAGCGAAAGCGGGACCAACAAGGGGATCGACATTGCCGCCAAGGTAGGCGACCCGGTGCTGGCCGCCGGGCCCGGCCGGGTGGTCTACAGCGGCCAGGGTCTGCGCGGCTATGGGCGACTGATCATCATCAAGCACAACAACACGTACTTGTCGGCCTACGCGCACAACAGCAACCTGCTGGTCAAGGAAGGCCAGACCGTCACCCGCGGCCAGCGCATCGCCGAAGCCGGCAATTCCGACGCCGATGTGCCGAAGCTGCATTTCGAGATCCGCCGCCAGGGCAAGCCGATCGATCCGATGAAATTCCTGCCGGAGCAGCGTTGAGCGCCGACAACGCAGCCATTCATCGCTCCATGGTGGCCCGCGCATGACGCCGGTGCTGGTGTTCGATATCGAGACCGTGCCGGACATCACGGGGGTGCGGCGACTGCAGGGCCTGTCGGACGCCTTGTCGGATGACGAGGTTGCCGAACTGGCGTTTCACCAGCGCCGCGCGCAGAACGGCAGCGACTTCCTGCCGCTTTACCTGCAGCGGGTGATCGCGATTTCCTGCGTGTTGCGCGCCGGCGACAACTGGAAGGTGTGGAGCATCGGCGCGGCTGGCGATCCCGAGGGCGCGCTGATCCAGCGCTTTTTCGACGGTCTCGACAAATTCACGCCGCAGCTTGTGTCATGGAACGGCCAGGGTTTCGACGCCCAGGTGCTGCACTACCGCGGCCTGATCCACGGCGTGGTTGCCGATCGATACTGGGACCAGGGCGACGATGACCGCGAGTTCAAATGGAACAACTACATCTCGCGCTATCACCCGCGCCACCTCGACCTGATGGACCTGCTGGCGCTGTACCAGTCGCGCGCTTCCGCGCCGCTCGATGCGCTGGCGAAGTTGTGCGGTTTTCCCGGCAAGCTGGGAATGGACGGGTCGGCGGTGTGGGGCGCGTATCGCGCCGGCCGGATCGGCGAGATCCGCGACTATTGCGAGACCGACGTCGTCAATACCTACCTGGTGTATCTGCGGTTCCAGAAAATGCGCGGCATCCTCGGCGCCGAAGCGCATGCCCGCGAGGAGGCCCTGGTGCGCGATACTCTGACGGCCATGCCGCAGGCGCACTGGAAGGAGTATCTCGCCGCCTGGCCCGTCGCCCACTCCTTGTCCGCCGGCGCTGGCTGACGCGATCATCGTGCATGCCCTGTCGGTAGCGCCATGACTTATCCTGAAGCACTGGAGATCGAATCGGTCGACCATGAGGCGCGTGGCGTCGCGCGCTACGACGGCAAGGTGATCTTCGTCGACGGCGCCCTGCCTGGTGAACGCGTGACGGCTTCACCCTACCGGCGACGCGAAAAATTCGACAACGCGCAAATCTCGGCGCTGGTCCACTCTTCGTCGGCGCGGGTCACCCCCCGCTGCGCCCATTTCGGCACCTGCGGCGGATGCACCATGCAGCATGCCGACCTGCGCACACAGGTGGCAATCAAGCAGCGGGTACTGGAAGACAACCTGAAACATATCGGCCGGGTCGCGCCTGAATTGATGTTGCGACCGGTTGAAGGGCCGGCCTGGGAATACCGCTATCGTGCTCGCCTCTCGGTGCGCCATGTGGCCAAGAAGGGCGGGGTGCTGGTCGGGTTTCACGAGCGCGCCAGCCGTTATGTGGCCGACATGCGCGATTGTCATGTGTTGCCGCGGCGCATCGCCGACCTGTTGTTGCCCTTGCGTGAACTGGTCGCAGGCTTGAGCATTCGCGATCGCATGCCGCAGGTCGAACTGGCGATCGGCAGCGAGGTCGACGTGCTGGTGTTTCGCAACATGCTGCCGCTGACCGAAGCCGATCAGGAGCGGCTCAGGCACTTCGCCGAGGCACACAAGGTGCAGGCCTGGCTGCAGCCGGCGGGACCGGATTCGGCCACCCCGTTCTGGCCGCTCGATGCACCACCGCTTTGCTACGACCTGCCGGCGTTCGGCGTACGCATGCCGTTCCGGCCGACCGATTTCACCCAGGTCAACCACCAGATCAATGCCACCCTGGTCGGTCGCGCCCTGCGCCTGCTCGACCCGCGCCCGGATGAGCGGATCGGTGATTTCTTCTGCGGTTTGGGTAATTTCACCCTGCCGATCGCGCGCCATGCGCGTGAAGTGCTGGGGGTCGAGGGCAACAAGGTGCTGGTTGAACGTGCCGGCGAAAATGCCGCCTTCAACGGCCTCGGCGGGAATGTGCGTTTCGAAGCTGGCGACCTGTTTGCCGCTACGGCGGAAACTGTTGCGCGCTGGGGCCGTTTCGACAAGGTTCTGGTCGATCCGCCGCGTGACGGCGCGACCGAGTTACTCAAGGCGTTTGGCGAGCAGGGTCTTGCCGATCCGGCGGCCGCACCGCGCCGGATCGTGTATGTGTCCTGCAACCCGTCCACCTTGGCGCGCGACGCCGGCATGCTGGTCGGCGCATTCGGCTATATGCTCAAGGCCGCCGGGGTGGTCAACATGTTCCCGCATACCTCGCATGTCGAGTCGATCGCGGTATTCGACCGTGCATGAAAAAAGCGGCCCGTGGGCCGCTTTTTTCCGGTGCAGGGAATAGCTCAGTCGCGGCTGCCGCCCAACACACCCAGAAGCTGCAGCAATGACACGAAAATGTTGTAGATGCTGAGCACCAGGCTCAAGGTAGCCGAGATGTAGTTGTCTTCGCCGCCGGTGACAATCGCGTTCAACTGCCACAGGATCATCAGCGATGAAAACAGGATGAACATCGCCGAGATCACCAGCGAGACGATCGGCATTTGCAGGAAGATATTGGCAACGACGGCA
>JANPGJ010000259.1:0-4040 GCA_031423955.1 Burkholderiales bacterium | reverse complement strand
CACTTGACCAGTGTGGGTCGGCAGCGCATGTCCTTGCCGCGCGAGCAGGGCTGACAGCGCGATTGAGTAATCCGGTGAAACGGTTATTCAAGGGACTGGTGAGGCTTGGTCGCGCTTCCATGTCACAGCTGGCGGCGCGGTCTCGCGCCGTTGATCATCTATAATTCGGCCAGACAGGCCAGAAAAGGAGTCCCGCAAGGCTTTCATGCCGGGCCGGCCACTGGCGACAGGCGCATTGCTTCAATTCGCGTGTTTTGACTTTTCGTGAAGGAGACCGCCGAGATGAGTTCGCCCGCATGGCAATTGCAGGAGGCGAAGAACAATTTCAGCCGCCTGATCAAGCTTGCATCAAATGGCGCCGCGCAAACCGTTACCGTTCACGGCAAGCCGGCCGCTGTAATCGTTTCCGTAGCCGAGTACGCGAAGCTCACGCGTCCGGCCGTCGGCAGTCTCTCAAAACTGTTACTCAAACCTGGCTTGGCAGGTGACGAGTTCAAGATCGAGCGTGAGAAGGACACCGGCCGGGACCTGGATTTGTGAATTGGCTGCTTGATACCTGTGTTCTTTCGGAGTACACGAGCCGGCTTCCGGCGCCGCGCGTCATTGGTTGGCTCGACTCGCAGGACGAATCACGGCTATTTGTCAGCGTGATCAGCTTGGGCGAGATCGAGAAAGGCATCATCAAGTTGCGCGCGGGTGATGCACGTCGCGCGCAAAAACTTGCAACATGGTTTGGCCACCTGCAAGGACGTTTCGTCGATCGCACACTGGCGATAGACGGCCCGGCCATGCGCGCGTGGGCGGCATTGAGCGCCAGCGCCGAAGCGGCCGGGCGTAAGCAACCTCTGATGGACGGCTTGTTGATGGCCACCGCGCAATGTCATGGGCTGACCATCGTCACCCGCAATGTGCGGGACTTCGCGCGTTATCCGGATGTATTCGATCCGTGGGCGCTATAGCGACGAGATCGGCTGTTGGCGAGCCTGCATCACGAGCCTGCGAAATTGGGTGCGACGGTCAGTCTTGACGGCGCTTTCATTGGCCTGCCTGTTGCCTTGGCGGGTGAGCGGACAGGACTATCCGTCGCGGCCATTGAAGCTGATCGTGCCGTACCCGGCCGGCGGCTCGGTGGACCTTCTGGGGCGCGCTTTCGCCGAGAGGATGCAAGCCGTGCTTGGCCAGCCGATCGTGGCCGAGAACCGCACCGGCGCCATCGGGGTGATCGCCCATCAGGCGATCGCCCGCGCGGCGCCCGACGGTTACACCATCGGCGTCTCGGGTACATCACCCCTGGTGCTCGCGCCGCACCAGTACCGCAACCTCGGTTACGACCCCGGCCGGGACTTCGCGTACGTCGCTTGCCCCGGCTCCACCCCGTTCGTGCTTAATGTCACCGCTTCCCTGCCGGTCGTAAGCGTGCGCGAACTGGTGGCCTACGCGCGCGCCCATCCGGGCAAGCTCAACTTCGGCTCGGCGGGCATCGGCAACTCGGCGCATCTCGCCGCGGCGCTGTTCGGGCAGATGGCGGGCATCGATATGGTCCACGTGCCCTACAAGGGAAATGCACTGGCCATGCCGGAGCCTTGAGCCCGGTGTACTTTCGGCGCGGCAAATCGTCCCGCTGAACGCGCTCAGGCGTCGTTGTCAATCAGCGCGACGACCGCGCGGCCGAACGCGGCCAAGTCGCGCACATCGGTGCGCATGACGCGCATCACGATTTTCCAGTCCACTTCGGTGTATTCATGTACCAGCACATTGCGGAATCCGACGGCGCGCACCAGGCGATCAGCCAGGTCGTGCTCCATCAGGCCGCGTGCCGCAAGTTGCGCGAAAGCGTCGCCGGAGGTGGCCGGCAATACTTCATGTGCGGCGCACAGGTGGTATGCGATATCGAGCGCGGCCTGGATCGCCAACGTCAAGTTGCGCGCCAGGATGTCCTGCAGGTCTTCGTCCGCTGCCAGCAGTTTGAGGGAGGCAGGCTTCTTCGCCGCCACCCGCTGTAGCCGGTGCGACAGCTCGCGCAGGCGGGCGTCGACGACATCAACGTCGATCCGCGAGTTCATGCGAACAGCTCGGCACGCATGGCCCTGGCGGCGCGCGCGGCGCTAAGGCGCGCGTCTTCGGTGCGAAGCAGCTTGCTCGCCATGCGTGCGCGGGTGAGGTTGGCGTCGCACAGAATTTCCCGGCCGGCCAGGGCGCGCGCGAGAATCAGCGGGCCCGCGGTTTCGAGATCGACGAGGTCAACCGGTCGTCGCGCTTCGTCCGCGATCAGGCCGATCATCGCCATGCGCAGGTCCGAACTCATGGGCCGGCCGAAGCTGACAGCCAGGTCGATGTCGCTGTCGGTGCGCGCGGCGCCCCGGGCCAGCGAGCCGAAGAGCGTGGCGTAGACCACACCGGTCGCGGTGAGGCGCCGCGCCAATCTCGCCTCCAGGCTGGTCTCGACTGCCTGTGCCTGCGGCATCTGGCCGGCGCCAAGCACATACGCGACCACCCGTCCGTGCCGTTCAATCGCCACCGGTGTGTTGGAGCAAGCGTCAAGCAGGCGGCCGAAATGATTCTTGGCGGTGGTGGCATCGAAGGTTTCCATGCAACAATTATAGCTAAAATAGCTAAAACTATGCGCACTGCTAGCTCCCCACTGCGGGCCGGGCCGGCATTCCGAGTCGACGCGATAACAGGCTGGCGCGATAATCGGGTTTCATTCCATCCTGCGGACTTCCGTATGAACGATCTGTTTTCCTTGCAAGGGCGCGTAGCGCTCGTCACCGGCGGCTCACGCGGCATCGGCCGCATGATCGCGGCCGGGTTCATCGCCCAGGGGGCGCGTGTCTATGTCTCAGCGCGCAAGGCCGAGGCCTGCGCAGCCACCGCGGCCGAGCTTTCCGCGAGCGGCGAGTGCATCGCGTTGCCGGCGGACGTTTCCACGCTGGCAGGTGCGCAGGGGTTGGCGCAGGCCTTCGCCGCGCGTGAACCGGTGCTGGACATACTGGTCAACAACGCCGGCGCCGCCTGGGGCGAATCCTTCGACACGTTTCCGGAGAAGGGCTGGGACAAGGTGGTCGATCTCAACATGAAGGCGCCGTTCTTCCTGACCCAGGCGCTGATCGGCCCTTTGCGCGCGGCGGCGCGCACGCGGGTGGCCAAGGTGATCAACATTGTTTCGATCGACGGCATCTCGGTCAATCAGTGGGAGACCTATTCCTACGCCGCCAGCAAGGCCGGCTTGATTCATCTGACCCGCCGCATGTCGCTGGCCCTGATCAAGGACAACATCGCGGTCAGCGCGATCGCCCCCGGCGCCTTCGCCTCGGAGATGAACCGCGATGCGCGCGACAACGCCGCAGAGGCGGTCAAGCGCATCCCGGCAGGACGCATTGGAACGAACGAGGACATGGCGGGCGCGGCGATCTATCTGGCCTCGCGTGCCGGCGACTATGTGGTGGGCTCGACCCTGGTGGTCGATGGCGGCATCACCCTGGCGCGCGGCTGAACGTCCGCGCAACAATTGATTCAACGAAAGGAAACACCATGGCAGGCGTGAAACGTGAACGCGATGGGGCGGTCGGCATCCTGACGCTGGACGAGGCGGCGAGCCTGAATGCGATGACGCCGGATCTGCTGGGCGGCCTGGCGGCGGCGATCCGCGAGATGAGCAGCGATGCGGCGGTGCGGGCACTGGTGCTGACCGGCGCCGGCCGCGGCTTTTGTTCCGGCCAGAACCTCAAGGCATTCCAGGCTCTGGGCGACGACATCGTGGCCGGCGTGATGCAGCTTTATTGGCCGGCCTTCAATGCGCTGCGCACCTGCCGGGTGCCGGTGGTGGTGGCGGTCAATGGCGTTGCTGCCGGCGGCGGCTGTTCGATCGCGATGGCAGGCGACATGATGGTGGCGGCCAGGAGCGCGACCTTCATTCAGGTGTTTTCGCGCATCGGCCTGGTGCCCGATCTCGGCTCCACCTGGCTCCTGCCGCGCCTGATCGGTCGCCAGCGGGCACTGGAGATGATGCTGCTCAATGAACCGATCCCGGCAGAAAAGGC
>JANPGJ010000258.1:0-3641 GCA_031423955.1 Burkholderiales bacterium | reverse complement strand
TGTTGGCCAGCCAGCCGGTGCCCACCGCATGGGCATTGCAGCCGGTCAGCAAGGCCGCGCGCGCCGGCGAGCAGATCGCGTGGGTGGTGTAGTGGGTCAGGCGCACGCCGCGCGCGGCCAAGGCATTGATGTGCGGCGTGTCGATTTCCGAGCCGTAGCAGCCGGGGTCGGACCAGCCCATGTCGTCCATGAAGACGATCACGATGTTGGGCGCGCCCTTCTTCGCGGTCTTGCGATCCGGCCACCAGGGGGTGGATTCCTCGCGGGTGCGGCCGATGGTGCCGCCGAATTCCGATGCACTTGTGCTCATGGCTGGTTCCTCTTTGCTTTCATGTTTTTCAGTAGGCGACACTGCGTGGTGGCCCCGCGCTGACGGTGGCCATCATCGCGTCGAGATGCGCCTTCAGGCGCTCCAGCTTGAGATCACGCGCCGCCGGCTGGTCCCACAGGTTGTCGAATTCGCCAGGGTCGTTCTGCAGGTCGTAGAGTTCGCCGATGCGGTGGCCGTGATAGACCACGCTCTTGTAGCGGCCGTCGAACACCATCGAGCCGTGCGTGTGGTCGGCGTGCGCCGGGCCGCCGATCGAATCCTTGAATTCGCAGATCACATGAGGCTTGTGTTGGTGCGGTTCGGCGCGCCCTTCGAGCAGCGCCAACATGGACTTGCCCTGCATCGATTCGGGCACCGGCAGCCCGGCGGCCTCGAGCAGGGTCGGTGCCACATCGACCGATTCGACCAGTGCCTCGCTCTGCAGGCCTTGCTTGAAGCGGCCCGGCCAGGAAAAGATCATCGGGATGTGCACCAGGCCTTCGAAAAACCGGCAACCCTTGAGGATCAGGCCATGGTCACCCAGTAGTTCACCATGGTCGCTCATGTAGACGATGATCGTGTTGTCCAGTTGGCCACTATCGCGCAGGGCGTCGACGATGCGCTTGAACTGGTCGTCGATCAGCATGATCATGGCGTAGTAGTTCGCCTTGACCTCGAGCGCGTCGTAGGCGGCCGGCGGGGCTGAGGCGACCAGGTCATGCTCCTGCTCGACGACCGGGCTGGCGGTTCGGCGCACCCGCGGGTCGACCGCGACCTTGGTCTGCTGGTCGATCGCCGCAAATGCCTTCTGGCGCTCGATGTCGCTGTCGCGGAACAGCGGGTAGGGCAGTGACTCGGCCTTGACCTTCGCCAGGTATTCAGCCGGGGCGTCGAAGGGGGCATGCGGGTCGAACGGGTTCAAGGACAGCAGCCACGGCCCGTCGCGTTGCTCGGTGACAAAGCGGATCGCCATTTCCGAGACCCAGGTGGTCTGGTGATATTCGGCCGGCACACCGGCGCCACAGAAATGATTGACCGGCGCATACAGTTCCACCGGGTCGACCTTCTTCTCGTGCCTGAGCCAGGTTTCGTAGTCATGGCCGCGTGCCGAATCGGGCGTCGGATGATGGCTCCAGAGGAACATGCGATAGCCGTCGTCCGGTCGTTTCTCGTGGTACTTCGCCGCGCTCAAGTGCAGCTTGCCGACCAGGCCGCAGTCATAGCCGGCGTCGGCGAAGATGCGGGTGACCAGTTTTTCATGCGACGGGAAATACGCGTTGCCGTTGCGATATACATGGTGACTGGCCGGATAACGCCCGGTGAGAAAACTGGCGCGCGACGGTGTGCAGATCTGGCTTTGCGAATAGGCGCGCCTGAAGGCGACGCCGCTTGCGCACAACGCGTCCAGATTGGGGGTGGCGATATGCGGTTGGCCGAGTGCGCGAATGGTGTCGTAGCGCTGCTGGTCGGCGCAGTACCAGAGGATATTGGGTTTGCTCATGGGTTCAGGCGATGGATGCCCGCTTGCGCGGTCAAGACGTGCTTGGTTGGCAGGGTTGAGGTTGCTCGCATCGATCCCTACTCGAACTTGATATTCGCTTCCTTGACGATACGGCCGATCTTCTCGGTCTCGCTCTTCAAGTGCTCGGCGAATTGCTGCGGTGTGCCGCTGCGCGCGGCCAGGCCCAGCCCGCTCAGGCGCTCGCGGATTTCAGGCAGCGCTGCGATCTGCTTGAACTCCTCGTTAAGGCGATTGATGGCCTCGGCCGGCGTGCCGGTCGGTGCCAGGAAGCCCCACCAGTTGGTGAATTCGAAGCCCTTGACGGCCTCACCGATGCCCGGCGTGTCCGGCAGCGCCGGCAGGCGCGGCCCGGTCACCGCCACCGCCTTCAGGCGCCCGCCCTTGACCTGGCCGAAGGCGGCGCCGTCGACCAGGAAATCGATCTGTTCGCCGATCAGCGCGGTCACCGCCTGCGCACCGCCCTTGAACGGCACATGCAGGAAACTGGCCCTGGTCATCGATTGCACCAGCTCCATCGCCATGTGGCTGGGCGATCCGATGCCCGAGGTTCCGTAGGTCACCTTGCCCGGTTGCGCGCGGGCACGCGCCAGCAGGTCCTCGAAGCCGGCGACCGGCGACTTCGGGTTGACCGTGACCACGATCGAGACGCCGGTGACCAGGCCGATCGGCGCGAAGTCCCTGACCGGGTCGTAAGGTCGGTTTGGAATCGCGTGGTTGGCGATCACCATCGAACCCAAGTCGCCGATGACGATGGTGTAACCATCGGGCGGCGATTTGGCGGCTACCCCGACTCCCAGGGTGCCGGTGGCGCCGCCGCGGTTGTCGAACACCACCGGTTGGCCAATCCGTTCGGAAAGCTTCTGCCCGAAGATGCGCGCCACGATATCGGTATTGCCGCCGGGGGCGTAGGGCACGATCAGCTTCATCGGGCGTGACGGATAGGCTTGGGCCTGGATGTCGGTCGCCACGCTGCCGGTGGCGATCAAGGCCGCGGCGCCGATGAGCGATCGGCGAAATGGTTTTTGCACGAGCCTTGTCCGGTGATTCATTGGTCGGTGAAGGCAGTGCGTACCTGGGCGTCGGCATCGGCGACCGCCGCCTCGCCGGTCTCCACCACCACCTGGGCGATATGCCCGGTGAAGCGGAATGGCGAGACATAGTCCGTGGTGACCGGCACGCCGGAGTCGTAGCCGCAGCACAAGCCTTCACCGGAGGTTTCGATCACCGCCGGAATGGTGCGCGGGATCTCGCCCTCGCCCACCTGTTTTCCATTGACGAATAGACTGGCACGGCCCTGGTGCTCGCCGCTGCGGGTGAAGCGGAATTGCAGCACCGCCTTGCCCACCGGCAGATCTTCGGTCGAACTGACGCGGTACTCGTTGAGGCCCAGGTAGTTGTGCACGTAGGTGAGGCGCCGGTTCTTGACATACAGCGTGTAGCCGGCGAACCAGCTGCCGTGCGCCAGCAATACTCCTTCCGCTCCGCCTGGCGGAATTTCCACTTCCGCTGTGATGCTGTGCGAACGGTTCTTGAGATTCACGGCGGTGTATTCGAACTGCGCCGCCATGCCGGGGTAGTAGACATGGCGGTTGCCCTGCGAGACGGTGGAAGGCTTGCGCTCGCCCATGCGCAGCTGCATGCGTGAATCCAGCGGCAGCACGTTGTACTTGCCGGCCTCGATCCACCAGCGCTCGATCAGCTCCTTCAATTTCTCGGGGTGCTGGTCGGCGAGGTTGTTGCTCTCAGAGAAGTCCTCTGCGACGTGGTCGAGCTCCCACTTCTGCGCGTCCAGCATGGCCTCGGTCATGA
>JANPGJ010000257.1:0-3296 GCA_031423955.1 Burkholderiales bacterium | reverse complement strand
AACGCATTTCCACTGATTGCGCCCATGGCCGAAATTCGCATCCGCGGTGCCCGCACCCACAATCTGAAGAACATCAATCTCGATCTGCCGCGCGACAAGCTGATCGTGATCACCGGGCTGTCGGGGTCAGGCAAGAGTTCGCTTGCCTTCGACACCCTGTATGCCGAGGGTCAGCGTCGCTACGTGGAGTCGCTGTCGGCCTACGCGCGCCAGTTCCTGCAGTTGATGGAAAAACCCGATGTCGACCTGATCGAGGGCCTGTCGCCGGCGATTTCGATCGAGCAGAAAGCCACCTCGCACAATCCGCGCTCGACCGTCGGCACCGTCACCGAAATCCACGACTACCTGCGCCTGCTCTATGCGCGGGTCGGCACGCCGTATTGCCCGCAACACCGGCTGCCGCTGTCGGCGCAATCGGTGTCGCAGATGGTCGACCACGTGCTGGCCTTCCCGGGCGAGACCCGGGTGGCGATCCTGGCGCCGGTGGTGACCGAACGCAAGGGCGAGTTCGGCGACCTGATCGACGACATGCGCGCCCAGGGCTTCGTGCGCCTGCGGGTCGATGGCAAGATGGTCGAGATCGACGCCGTGCCGACGCTCAAGAAAACCCACAAGCACTCGCTGGCGGTGGTGGTCGACCGCTTCAAGGCCGCGGCCGATCTCAAGCAGCGCATCGCCGAATCGTTCGAGACCAGCCTGCGCTTAGCCGAGGGCCGCGCCATCGCGCTGGAACTCGATACCGGCATCGAGCATCTGTTTTCGGCGAAGTTTTCCTGCCCCTCCTGCGGCTATTCGATCTCCGAACTGGAACCGCGCCTGTTCTCTTTCAACAACCCGATGGGCGCCTGCCCGGGTTGCGACGGGCTGGGCGCGATCCAGTTTTTCGATCCCAAGCGGGTGGTAGCGTTTCCGCATCTGTCGCTGGCGTCCGGTGCGATCAAGGGCTGGGATCGGCGCAACCAGTTCTACTACCAGATGCTGCAATCGCTGGCCACCTTCTACGAATTCGAACTCGAAGTGCCGTTTGAAAAGATGGCGCCGAAAACCCAGGCCCTGATCCTCGAAGGTTCGGGCGCCGAGAAGATTCCGTTCCACTACATCAACGAGCGCGGCCGCACGGTGGTGCGCGAGCACGTGTTCGAAGGCGTGATCCCGAATCTCGAGCGGCGCTACAAGGAAACCGACTCGCTGGTGGTGCGCGAGGAACTGGCCAAATACATCAGCAACAAGAGCTGCCCGGACTGTGGCGGCAGCCGGCTGCGCGAGGAAGCGCGCAATGTGCTGGTTGGCGGTGAAACCATTTTCAATGTATCGGGCAAGTCGCTCAAGGAAGGGCTGGGCTTTTTCACCGCACTAGCACTGACCGGCGCCAAGGCGCAGATCGCCGATCGCATCGTCAAGGAAATCGCCAGCCGCATGACCTTCCTGAACGATGTCGGACTCGAGTATCTGTCGCTCGATCGTTCGGCCGAAACCCTCTCGGGCGGCGAGTCGCAACGCATCCGCCTGGCTTCGCAGATCGGCTCCGGCCTGACCGGCGTGATGTACGTGCTGGACGAACCTTCGATCGGCCTGCATCAGCGCGACAACGACCGCCTGCTGAAAACCCTGCGCCACCTGCGCGACCTCGGCAATACCGTGATCGTGGTCGAGCACGATGAAGACGCGATCATGTCGGCCGACTATGTGGTCGACATCGGCCCCGGCGCCGGCGTGCATGGCGGCGAGATCGTCGCGCGCGGCACGCCGCAGGAAATCCTTGGCAACGCCGCCAGCCTGACCGGCGCCTTCCTGTCCGGACGGCGCTCGATCCGCATGCCGGCGAAGCGCACCAAGCCTGATCCGAAGCGCATGCTCAAGGTGGCCGGCGCGCACGGCAACAACCTCAAGGGCGTCACCCTCGACCTGCCGGTCGGCCTGATGACCTGCATCACCGGCGTTTCCGGTTCCGGCAAATCGACCCTGATCAACGACACCCTGTACAACGCGGTCGCGCATCACCTCTACGGCTCGTCGACCCCGGCCGCGGCCCATGACCGGATCACCGGCCTGGAACATTTCGACAAGGTGATCGCGGTCGACCAGTCGCCGATCGGCCGCACGCCGCGCTCCAACCCGGCCACCTACACGGGGCTCTTCACCCCGATCCGCGACCTGTTCGCCCAGGCCACCGCGTCGCGCGAGCGCGGCTACGAGCCGGGGCGCTTCTCGTTCAACGTCAAGGGCGGCCGCTGCGAATCCTGCCAGGGCGATGGCGTGATCAAGGTGGAAATGCACTTCCTGCCGGATGTCTACGTGCCCTGCGACGTCTGCCACGGCAAGCGCTACAACCGCGAAACCCTGGAAGTGCTCTACAAGGGCAAGAACATCACCCAGGTGCTGGAAATGACCGTGGAGGACGCCTACGTGTTCTTCAAGCCGGTGCCCACCGTGGCACGCAAGCTGCATACCCTGCTCGACGTCGGCCTGGGTTACGTCAAGCTCGGCCAGTCGGCCACCACGCTCTCCGGCGGCGAAGCGCAGCGCGTCAAGTTGTCGCTCGAACTCTCCAAGCGCGACACCGGCCGCACCCTGTATATCCTGGACGAGCCGACCACCGGACTGCACTTCCAGGACATCGACCTCCTGCTCACGGTGCTGCACAAACTGCGTGACGGCGGCAACACGGTGGTGATCATCGAACACAACCTGGATGTGATCAAGACCGCCGACTGGGTGGTCGATCTCGGGCCCGAGGGCGGCGACGGCGGCGGCATGATCATCGCCACCGGCACGCCCGAAGACATCGCGGCCACCAAGGAAAGTTATACCGGCCGGTACCTCGGCACGCTGCTCAAGCAGAAGCGCAAGGCGGCGTGAAGGTCATGCGCCAAATGCTGCAATGGTTGCGCGGCACTGTGCGTCTGGCACTCGTGCTCACCTTTTCGTCTGCCGCTTTTCCTTCGTATGCGGGCCACGAAATCACCCCTTGGAAAGCAGTGGCGACGCCGGCACTCAAGCTGTCGGACGTCAACGGCGCCGAATGGTCGCTGGCACAGCACAAGGGCAAAGTTGTGCTGGTCAATTTCTGGGCCACCTGGTGCGAACCCTGCCGCGCGGAAATGCCCTCGATGCAGGCGCTGGCCGACAAGTTCGGCGCGGAGAAACTGGTGGTGGTAGGCGTCAACTACCAGGAAAACGAGATGCGCATCCAGCGTTTTCTGGCCAACATGCCGGTCAAGTTCACCATTCTGCAGGACCGTGACGGCGAAGCGGCACGTGCCTGGACCCGGCGCATATTCCCGACCTCGGTGCTG
>JANPGJ010000256.1:0-18771 GCA_031423955.1 Burkholderiales bacterium | reverse complement strand
CCATGAAATGATCATGTCCGATCGCGATGGCTGGATCTGGTTCGATGGCGCGCTCAGGCCCTGGCGCGACGCGGCCACCCATGTCTTGACCCATACCCTGCACTACGGCCTGGGTGTGTTCGAAGGGCTGCGCGCCTACGAGACCGCAAGCGGGGCGGCAATCTTCCACCTCGGCCTGCACACCCGGCGCCTTTTGCAATCGGCGCATATCCTGGGGCTCGAGATTCCCTATTCGGGCGCTGCTCTCGAGGCTGCCCAGATCGAGGTGGTGCGCGCCAATCGCCTGCGCGCCGGCTATATCCGGCCGCTGGTATTTCTCGGATCGGAAAAGATGGGCGTCAATCCCGAAGGCGCACGCGTCCATGTCGCGATCGCCGCCTGGGAATGGGGCAGCTATCTCGGAACCAACGCGATCGAAGCCGGGATCCGGGTCAAGATCTCGTCATTCGCGCGGCACCATGTGAATGTGCAGATGTGCCGCTCGAAATCGGTGTCGACTTATGCCAACTCGATCCTCGCCAACCGTGAAGCGCGCGCCGACGGCTACGATGAGGCACTGCTGCTCGACACCGAAGGCTTTGTCGCCGAGGGTTCCGGGGAGAACATCTTCCTGGTGCGCGACGGCCGGCTGATCGAGCCGGAACTTGCATCCGCGCTTGACGGCGTGACACGCCGCTCGATAATCGAGTTGGCGCGCGAAGAAGGGATCGCGGTCGAATCAAGGCGCATCACGCGGGACGAGGTGTACATCGCCGACGAAGCGTTTTTCACCGGCACCGCCGCCGAGCTCACGCCGATCGTCGAGGTGGACCGGCGGCGCATCGGCGACGGGCAACCGGGCCCGCTCACCAGGCGCCTGCAACAGCGCTTTTTCGCTTGCGTACGCGGCCAGGACCGGCGTCATTCCGGCTGGTTGACGCCAGTGACATAGCATCGGCAAGACAACCGGCGGCACCGGCATTTCAACCGGCACGGGCCAGGCGGCGTGGATCGATACCGGTTCGGCCCGCCCCGGCGGCGCACGCCGGTTTTCAGTTGCCCCAGACTTCCTGCGCCGTCTCGATCACCAGGCGCAGCTTGTCGCGTTGCGCCTGCACCGCGATGTTGTTGCCATGCACGGTGCTGGAGAATCCGCACTGTGGCGACAGCGCAAGCTGGTCGAGCGGCGCGTGCCTGGCAGCCTCGTCGATGCGCCGCTTGAGCGCATCTTTCGACTCCATTTCGCCGACCTTGGTGGTGACCAGTCCAAGCACCACGGTCTTGCCCTTGGGCAGGAAGCGCAGGGGACGAAAATCGCCGGAGCGGTCGTCGTCGTATTCCAGGAAGTAGGCATCGAGGTCCATTTCGGACAGCAGCGCTTCGGCCACCGGCTCGTAGTTGCCGGACGCCGCGTGGGTGCTCTTGAAATTGCCGCGGCACAGGTGCATGGCCAGCGTCATGCCGGCCGGCTTGTACGCCACCACCTTGTTGATGAAACCGGCGTAGCGATGCGGCAATTCGTTCGGATCGTCGCCACGCTGGCGCGCCGCCTCGCGCATCCGCTCGTCGCACAGATAGGCGAGATTGGTGTCATCGAGCTGCACGTAGGTGCAGCCGGCCGCCGCCAGCGAATGCAGTTCGTCACCGAACGCACGTGCGACGTCATCGTAGAAATCCGGGTCGAGTTCTGGATAATGGACACGGCTGATGCCGGCGCGTCCGCCGCGGAAATGCAGCATGGTCGGCGACGGAATGCAAACCTTGGCGGTGCTGCCGGCGGCGACGCGGCTCTTGAGGAACTCGAAATCGGCACGCTGGATATCGCGCACGTGGCGTACCTTGTCGACAACGAGCATCACCGGCGGCGCCAATTCCTCGCTGCCGTCGGCCTTGATCACGGTGACCGGAATGTCGCTCTTCACACCGCCCAGCTTGTCGAGAAAGTCGATATGGAAATAGGTGCGCCGGAATTCGCCGTCAGTCACGCTCTTGAGACCAACATCCTCCTGAAACTTGACGATCTCGGTGATCGCGCGGTCTTCGACGGCGCGCAATTGTTCGGCCGTGATCTGCCCATTCGCCTTTTGCTCGCGCGCCTCGAGCAGGTATTGCGGGCGCAGAAAGCTGCCGACGTGGTCGTAGCGGGCGGGAAGCGGAAAGCTGGTGCTGCTCATTGGCATGTCTCCTGGAATAATCTGGTCGGTGAATCCAACATCACCGCAGGTGATGTCCCGATTCCGGCACGGATTATCGCAGGCTGGCGCTCGCAGGCTGGCGCTCACAGGCTGGCGCTCGCTGGCTGGCGCTCGCACAGCAAGCCACCGGCGCGACGTCAAACAACTAGCGCCTCGCGTAGAGGACGCGCACGTTGGCAGGCTCGCTGTTGAGTGGCGGTCGCCAAGCTTGAAGCCAGTCGCCGAACTTGTCAACCGGCATCGGCCGCCCCATGAAATAGCCCTGCCCGATATCGCATCCGGCGTCACGCAGGAGGTGCCAGACCGCTTCGTTCTCGACCCCCTCGGCAACCACCTTGAGGCCCATATTGTGGCCAAGATCGATGGTGGAACGAACGATCACGGCATCGTCGCGATCCGACTCGATGCCGCTGACGAATGAGCGGTCGATCTTGAGTTCATCCACCGGCAGACGCTTCAAATAGGCCAAGGACGAATAGCCGGTACCGAAGTCATCGATCGATAGCCGGAATCCGGACGCATGCAAGGCTTCGAGGGTGCCCAAGGCGCGATCCGGGTCGTCCATGATCGCGCTTTCGGTGATTTCCAGGCAGAAACTGGAGGCGGCGACACCGGCATCGCGCAGGACTTCCTCGAAGCGGTTGGTCAACTCCAGATCCATCAGGTCGCGGGTTGAAAGATTGACCGCGATTGAAAGTTGCAGGCCTGCATGCCGCCATGCGGCGACCGTGGACGCCGCTTTCCTCATCATCCAGTGGGTGATGTCACTGACGAATCCGGTCTGCTCGGCAAATGGAATGAATTGGTCAGGCGGTACGAAGCCGCGTTGCGGATGGATCCAGCGCACCAGCGCTTCCGCTCCGACCACGACACCGCCGCCGAGCGCCAGCTTGGGCTGCAGGAACAGCACCAGTTCGTCATTTTCGATGGCGCGCCGCAATTCGGACAGCAACGAAAGACTGTCGCGGCTTTTTCCGTCGAATGCAGGATCGTAAGCGAGCGCTCCGGCACGTCTTTGCTTGGCCGCATACATCGCGATTTCGGTGCGTGACAACAACAGCGCGGCACTGTCGGCGTGTTCCGGATAGGCCGCGAAACCAATGCCGGCGCTCATATCGATGGTCTGGCGCTCCACCTGCAAAGGCGCATCCAGCGCGGCGCGCACCCGCTCGACGATCAGGCAGGCACCGGCCACATCCTGACCGGGCAGCAAAATCGCGAATTCGTCGCCGCCGAAGCGGGCGACCAGATCACCGCGACGGACAATCACGCCTTCGAGGCGGGCCGCGACTTCCCTGAGTAGAGCGTCACCGAAACCATGGCCCAGCACGTCGTTGACATGCTTGAATCTATCGAGATCCATCAACAACACGGTGCAGGCGCCACCATCGGCCGCCGCCGCATCGATCGCCTCGGCGAGGCGGGCGCGGAACAGATCGCGATTGGGCAAGCCGGTCAGACCGTCCCAATACGCAAGCCGGCTGATTTGCCCCTCGCGCTGCGCGATGCCTTCCCGCATCTGATTGAACGCGCGCGCCAGGTCGCCGATTTCACGATCTCCGTCCACGGCGATCGCTTGATCGTATTTGCCTGCACCCATGCGCCGCGCGCTTTCCGTCAGCCGTATCATCGGTCGAGTGATCCGACGCGCCGTCAGGATGCTGCCGACAACCGACACCACCAGTCCGCCCAAAGTGAGGATCAGAAGTATCAGCTGCAAATGATTGAAGGGTGCCACTGCTTCGCCGATCGAGCGTTGCAACACGGCGATGACGTTCCCTTCTCCTGAAGCCATCATCGGCACCAGCAGCGTGCCGTAGTCCTGACCGTTCATTTCCAGCTCGCCTGGCAACCCGGGCGCTGGCAGATCGCGGGCGGCTTTAAGGCTGGCCAGCGCGCCGCCCGCAAGCGATGTCGCCAGCACCACTCTGCGGCCATCGCGGCGGGCGTCAAGAAGTGAAATGTCAAGGCGCGACAGTGCGCGCATATCCTTGGTCAAAAGGTCATCAACCGCGAATCCCATCACCACCCAGCCGATAGCCACCGGCGCGCGCACTGGCACCACCACCAATTGGTACAAATGACTGGTCACCAAGGCAGGGCCGGCTGCCCAGCCGTCACGGTCGGCTTGCTCGATCAAGCTGTCGATCCGCTTGCCATCGGTTTTCCATTCGCCCGAGGTGCCGGCGTCACCCATACTCTTGAGCGAGCGATCGGTGCCGTAGAACGCGGTGAGGGTCGCGCCGATGCGGCTGCCGTGGTTGCTCAGGGCCGAGGCGATGGTTTCGCGATCATCGGAAGCAACCGCGGCACGAAATCCGAAATCCGCCGACAGCACCCGCGCGCCCAGGGCAAGCTTGTCGGCGTTTTGCGCCATCAGGCGTCCGAATACACGTTGACCAAACAGTAGTTCCTCGCTGACCGAATTGCGCGCCTGTTCAGCGATGCTGCCGCGAATCACCACAAACGCGGCCACCTGGACCAGCAGCAAAAGCGCCATCAGCAGAATGACGATGCGCGTTTGCAGGCTTTGAAGGCGCAGCTTCATGCCTGGTCGGGTAGTCCGGCGACGCGCCTTGTCACCTGGCGCCCGGCTTGAGATCGAGCCGCAAGGCCAGCGGCGCGAGCTCGCCCTTCACGGCAATTGATTGTTCCACCACGCTTTCCAGATTGGGCAAGCCGATATGCCAGGCGCGCAGTTTGTACTGCCCGTCCGGCAGACCGTCGAGCCTGACCCGGCCGGCGGCATCGGTGGTACCGAACCAGGGCGTATCGACCACCCGGATGTACGCGACCATCTTGTCGTGGATATTGCAGCCAATCACCACCACACCCGGCTTGTCGAACACCACCGAGCTGCCTGGTACGCCGGAGTAAAGCTTGAGTTCGAACAGTTTCGCCTGCGACAAGGAGTACACATGGTGACGAACGCTGTCGTTGTTCGGAAAGACGATCGGCTGCCCGACCTGGACAATGGTCATCAAACGACTGAAGCGACGATCCTTTTGCTCGATTTCAACGCTGCGCGCGCGCAGCGGCGGTGCCTTGCCGGTGGCGACCTCGACAAACACGGCGGCGCCTTCAATCGGCGCGCCCGCGCTGTCATTGACCTGTACCGTCAAAGCGGCGCCAAATACCTGGCCGGCAATCGCAGCCAGCGTAGCGCACGACATTATCCCTGCCAAACGCTGCATTTTCAGGCACCTACGACATCACGCTTCATCGGAGCCAGTAGCCGCAGCATCTCGTTCTTCTCGCGCTCGCCAACGCGTCGCTGCAAGGCCGTGCGCAGGGCGCCAACCATGGCGTCGAATTCGGTGTCGGTGATTTTGAGCCCGGTGTGGGCTCTTTTCATGTTTTCACCTTCGTACTTGCAGCCGCCACCTGCGAGTACGCAAAACTGCGCGGCGATATTCTGCTTGAGCGCAGCCAGCTTGATGCCTTCAAAGGTGCGTCGGGTCTTGGGATCGGCCGCCACCGCGTCGATGGTTTCGGCAACCACCGCGTCGATCACCGGCATGCCGCCAATGCGCCGAAACAGCGAACTGTCATCCGCCGGACTTGCCGCGCAGCCAAGCACCATGAGCGCGAGCAACAGCGCCATGCAACCCATGCACGCCCGTTGCGCCGCATTGGCGTGCGCCCTGTTTTCCGGGACAAAATCAATACGATGAAGCACGGTACCTCCGGCGCTGGCGCGCAAGGGCCAGGTAACTTCAATTAAATGGCACAGGCGACAGGCAAGATCGACGAAAGAGTACTTTCAAAACGCGTCTGTTCCACCTAAACAACGGCCTCACGGCCGGTTACTTTAGGGTTCGTTCAATCAGTACCCATTCGCCGCCTTGCCAGCCAATTCACTTCACCATGTGCCTACGCCGGCCCACGGACATCTGCCCGCAGGCAGTCGCTGCCGCCTCTTCACTTGCATAATCGCGTACCTTTGCGCAGCCAGCGTGCATGCCGGTGATCGACTCCCCGGCACCGGTGGAGTCTCCCAAATCGAGGGCGCGGCAGGCGGCGGCCTGGTGCCATGGGCATTGATTGCCGGCACTGCCACCGCCGATCAGGTCGGCGCGACTGCGAGCCTCAGCCACTTGCGCACCAACGGCGGCTTTGACTTGCGCGCCAGCGGTCTGGCTGTCGGCTTGGGGAACCGCCTGGAGTTGTCGCTATCGCACCTGCGTTTCGGCTTGTCCGATACCGTTCCCGGACAGTCGCTTGAGCTCGACACCGTCGGCTTCAAGGTGCGGCTCGCTGGCGACGCGGTGTACGACCAGGACTCGCCCTGGCCGCAGGTTTCGTTCGGCTTGCAGCACAAGCACAATCGCAGCTTTGACGGAGTGCCGCGCGCGCTCGGCGCCAGCAGCGCCAGCGGCACTGATTTCTATCTCGCTGCGACCAAAATGTGGCTTGCCGGGTTTGCCGGTCGCAATGTGTTGGCTACCGCAACCTTGCGCGCAAGCAATGCCAACCAGTTCGGCATTCTTGGATTCGGCGGCCCGAACGGCAGTACACGGCGCATCCTGCCCGAACTGTCAGGCGCCCTGTTTCTGAGCGACCAGCTAGCGCTGGGTGTCGAATATCGGGCGAAACCAAACCTGCTGACCGCATTCCGCGAGCATTCTGCGCACGATCTCTTCGTCGCCTGGATACCTTCGCAATACGTATCGGTCACCGCGGCGTACGTCAACCTTGGCAACATCGCCAACAAACCGAATCAAGCAGGCTGGTATTTGTCAGTACAGATCGCCTACTGAGCGTCAGCCCGGACAATCAACGGCTTCCCGCTTCCTGCTTCCTGCTTCATGGGCCAGCAGCCACCGCTTGCTCGCAACGCCGCCAGCATAGCCAGTCATGCTGCCGTCGGCACCGATCACACGATGGCATGGCAAAACAATCGCGATCGGATTCTGTCCGTTGGCCGCACCGACGGCGCGTACCGCCGCCGGCCGCCCGATGCGAACCGCCTGCTCGCGATATGTCGCGGTGGTGCCCGACGGTATCCGGCGCAATGCCAGCCATGCGGCGCTCTGGAACGCCGTGCCGCCGGTCTTGACCGGCAATACATCGAGCGCACCGATGTCGCCTGCGAAATAGGCGCGCAGGCGATCCGTGGCACCGGCCGGGTTCGGTGTCCTGACCAGCCGATAGCCGCTAAAGCGGCGCGCCAGCAGGCGGTGCATGCGCTCCTCGTACCCTAGGAAATCGACAGCGCACAGTTCGGCGCCATCGACCACCAAGGTCACACCGCGAAACGGCGCACCCGCGGGCGCCTCGACCGTATCGCAAAACAGATCCTGCATGCTTTGGTTCATGCTGCGTCTCCTGGTTCGTAGTTCCACAGCGCCTGTGCCGCATAGGAGCGCCACGGGCGCCAACGCTCGGCGTGGCTGGCAAGTTCGCGCGGTGTTTGCGCCAGCCCGAGCAATCGGGCGGCACGCAACAGGCCAAGATCGGCCGCCGGAAAGGCATCGGGATCGCCAAAGCCGCGCATTGCCACGTATTGCGCGGTCCACGGGCCGATGCCCGGCAATTCCTGCATGCTGGCGGCGAATGAGTCGAGTCCGAGGTAGCGTTCGCGCCAGCCCGGAGTCGACGCGATATGCCCGGCCAGGGCGATCAGGCAGGCCGCGCGTGCACGCACGATGCCGAGCATCGTCAGATCGGTTACTGCTGCAGCGGCGATTGCCGCGGCTTGCGGGAACAGCAGGCGCAGTCCGGCCTTGTTGCTCGCAAGCGGCTCGCCGAAGCGCTCGACCAGGCGCGCAGCCAGGGTGGTCGCGGCCGCCACGCTGACCTGCTGGCCGAGCACGGCACGCAGCGCCAGTTCGTAGGGGTCCCAGGCACACGGCACCCGTGGCGCACCCGCCACCAGGACCGGCCGCAGCAGCGGATCGCTGCGCAAATGCGCGGTGATCGCGGAAAGCGGCGCCTCAAGATCGAACATGCGCTTGGCGCGCGCGACGATCATCGGCAATCTGGAATTGTCCGGGAACGCGCTGTCAAGCCGCAGTTCCGCGCCGACCAGGCGCACCGCGAAGCTGCCGCTTGCAGCGCCGATGCAGATGGTGCGCGCATAACGCAATGGCTCTGCTATTTCGACGCCGGCGAAGGCCCGGGCGCGATAAAAGCCGGTCAAGGCTGCAAACGCCTGGTCGCCCAGCCTGCCCAGTCGCAGCGACACCTGCGCGTCGCCATCGGCCGCGGCATCGCGCATCATTCCCGGCCGGCGCAGCGCCCCCGGCGCCATGCCATAGGCCACCGCCATCGCGGCGTTGAAGCGGCGCACGCTGGCAAAGCCGGAAGCGAACGCCACCTGGGTCAGCGGCAGCGGGGTCTCCTCGATCAACTGGCGGGCGAACATCAAACGCCGCGTCTGTGCCACCGCGACCGGCGTGGTTCCAAGGTGGGTATCGAACAGCCGGCGCAGGTGGCGGGCGGTCACGCCGATGCGCGCACTCAAGACATCCAGCGAATCGTCGTCGAGCGCGCCGGCGTCGATCGCGGCCAATGCGCGCGCCACCAGCAGTGCGCCGGGCGACGAACCATGTCCGGGTCGCGGCGCCCGCTCCGGGCGACAGCGCAGGCAGGGACGGAAACCGGCGGCGAAGGCGGAACTGGCACTGGCGTGAAACTCGACGTTCTGTCGCTTTGGCGTACGCGCCGGACAGACCGGGCGACAGAAAATTCCAGTGGTCCTGACGGCGACAAAAAAGCGACCATCGAAGCGCTCGTCGCGCGTCTCGTAGGCTCGAAAGCAGGTTTCGCGGTCAAGGGTCAGTCCCGGTCCGGCGCCCGCAACAGCATGCTGGTCGGTGTTTGTATCCATGGCGCCACTTTAGCCCTGCGCCGGCACATCGGCTAGCCGTTTTCGGACCTTCATGGCAACCCGGCGCGCGTGCGTTTTTTTCAGCGCGACACCGCCTTGAGGCTGATGTCGCCATACCAGGCCTCGGCCTGTTCCCCGGTGTTGTCGGTGTCGGTCATGATGGCCACGCCAATGATCGGCCCGGGCTCCTCGCCAAATGCGCGCTTGAAATCGTCATACAGGTCGCGCCGGAAATCGTGCCAGTGCCCCAGGTTGTCGCTGCCCGATTCGGCAACCAGCATCTTGACCCGCTCGGTGTGCAGATTTGGAATCACCGTTTCGGCAGCCGAGGAGCGAGCCCAGATATACATCAAGGTCGCGTAAGGCATGTCATATCCGGTCATCGCCTTGACTTGCGCCGCGAACGTGCGTTCGCCGAAATCAAGCTTGCTGCGATCGCCGCCGAACTTGACGATCAGGCGCACCGGGGCATCTTCGGTGGCGCGCCTGGTGTTGTCCTGGTTCCGGATCAGTTGCTCGACTTTCCAGCGCCATGCCAGATCGCGATAGCGCCGCGCATCAAGGGCCGCGAGCGGATGGAACAATCCCGACGCCGAGCGGTCGGCGTGCGCCTGCACCACCGTGGCGGTGCCTTCGCCCACCATCTGGTACACGGTTGGTCGCTTGAACCTGGCCAGGATCCACGGCTGCCAGCCTCCCGGCAATCGCGGACCCGGTCGCGCATCCGAAAACGGCGTCACGCTGGTAAAGCCGGTAGCGTCGGGCGCGGGTGGTGAACCCGCGCACCCGCCAAGCAAAACCACTCCGGCCAGCAGCGATGCCGGCAACAATCGCTTCACGTCTGTCGCCTCCTGATTTGATTGTTTCGTGCCGCGTCAACCACCGGGACTCGCCACGTTCGTGGACACCGCCAGTCGGACATCCCGGGATTGTAAGGCGCAATCGCGTCCGATCATTCCAATCTCCAGCCACCGCTATTGACCTGCTGCAGGCCGGCTCCCGGTGTCATTGCTCCGGCTTTCCGTCTCGTTTCGACCTCCAGACTGGCCACCGGCCTTGCGCCTTGCACCGAATTCGTGTGCAATGCATGGATGGCCCCAGAAAAACAGTACGAAATCAGTGTCACGGTACGCACCCAGTTCATTCCGGAGCAGTCCGAAATGGAGCGCGGTCCGTTTGTATTCGCCTACTTCATCACGATCCGCAATACCGGCCGGGTGGCCGCGCAACTGATCAGCCGCCACTGGATCATCACCGACGCCGAGGGAAAATCGCAGGAAGTCAGGGGGCTCGGGGTGGTCGGCCAACAACCGCTGCTCAAGCCGGGCGAGGAATATCAGTACCAGAGCGGCACGCCGCTCAAGACGCCGGTCGGCACCATGCGCGGCAGTTACCAGATGGTGGCCGAGGACGGCACCCGCTTCGACGCGCCAATCCCGGAGTTCGTGCTGTCGATGCCGCGCACCCTGCATTGAGACGGCGGGAACCACGCACTTGACGCCGGCCGGCCTGACCTCTCCCGGACCGCCGGTTCGATCGGTCGATTCAGGCACCCCACATCTGGCAAACCCATGCGTCGCTGGCTGAACCGGATCATCACCCCGCCGCTGATGTTCATTGCGGCGCTGATCCTGTTCGCCGAAGAAGTCTTGTGGGAACTGGCCAAACGCCTGATGGCGCAGGTTGGCCGCCTGCCGCTGATTCGCACCATCGAAGCCATGGTTGCGCGCCTGCCTCCGCCGGCTGCGCTGGCCCTCTTCGTGCTACCGGGTGCGCTGTTGCTGCCGGTTAAAATTTCCGCCCTGTGGCTGATCGCGCATGGCCACACCCTGGTCGGCCTGCAACTCATAATTGCAGCGAAGCTGATCGGCACGGTACTGGTTGCACGCATCTTCACCCTGACCCGCGATTCGCTGATGACGCTGCAATGGTTCGCACGCGCGCACCGGTTCGTCTTGGGTTGGCGCGAACGGATCTACGGCTTCGTCAAGGCAAGCCATGCATGGCTCACGCTCGCGCTCTGGCGCGGCCGGATGCGCGCCTGGTTCGCACGGATGTCGCCAGGGCGTATCGGTCAGCGCCTGCGCGCAATTCGGCGCCTGCGCCTGCGCCGGCGCGGCGCTGTGCGCTGAAGGCCGCGTTCTGCTTAAGCGTCGGGATCGGATTTTTCGGCGTCACCCGCGAGCGGGCGCTGCACCGGCTTTTTCGGCCGCGGCCAGGTCCACCAGACAATGAATGCCCCAAGCAGCAGCACCGCGCCCATTTCCAGAAATATGATCCACATGCCACCATCAAACATGTACCGCTCCACCATCCGACGATGCTGCATTCTAGTCGCGCCGCTGCTGGTTTCCTGCGCACAGCTTGACAACCCCGCACGCGTGCCGGCGCCACTGGCCACCGGCTCTCCGGCCACGGCGCCGGTGGGCGCGAAGCCGGTCGAGGCTTGCGCGCCGATGCCACCTGCAAGTGCTTGCGCGCCATGCATATGCGACAAACCGGTGGACCCGCCGGCGAAGCCGGGCTGGCAGCGTTCGGACTGGTCACAGTTGCCCGCCTGGGCCGGTGACGCGCATGACGAGGCGTGGCGCGCCCTGCTTGCCAGTTGCACCACACTGAAACGCCAGCAGCCATGGCAATCCGTGTGCAGCGCGGCCGAACGCCTGCCGCCGTCAACCGCACGCGCTTTCCTGGAGACGCAATTGACGCCATGGCGCCGGGTCGATGGAGCCGGTGCCGCAGTGCCGGGCTTGGTCACCGGCTACTACGAGCCCCTGCTCAACGGCAGCCGCACACGACGGGCACCGTTTATCCATGCGGTGTATGGGGTGCCCGACGACCTGCTCACCATCGATCTCGGCGACCTGCGACCCGACCTCAAGGGCCAGCGCCTGCGCGGGCGCATTGAAGGGCGCCGGGTGGTGCCCTACTTTTCGCGCAGCGAACTCGATGCCGGCCGCGGCGCAATCGCCGGCCGTGAGCTGGTGTTTGTCGACGATCCGATCGATCTGTTTTTCCTGATGATCCAGGGATCGGGCCGGGTCCGGCTGGACAATGGCAACACGGTGCGCCTGAACTACGCGGACCAGAATGGCCACCCCTATCGCTCGATCGGCCGGGTCCTGGTCGAGCGCGGCGAATTGAAGGCCGAGCAGGCATCGATGCAGGGCATCAAGGGCTGGGCACGGGCCAACCCGGCCAAGTTGACCGAGCTGTTGAACAGCAACCCCAGTTTCGTTTTTTTTCGCGAGACCGGTACCACGCGCGGCGACGCTGCCGACCTGCCGGGCCCGTTGGGAGCGCAAGGGATTGCACTGACGCCGGGACGTTCGCTCGCTGTCGATCCCGGCTTCATTCCATTGGGGTCGCCTGTATGGCTTGCCACCACCTGGCCGAACACGACGCGGCCGCTGGAGCGCCTGATGCTCGCCCAGGATACCGGAGGGGCGATCCGCGGGGCGAATCGCGCCGACTTTTTCTGGGGATTTGGTGACGAAGCCGGCCGCGAAGCGGGCCGCATGCGCCAGCAGGGTGAAATGTGGTTGCTGTGGCCCAGCGCAGCGGGGGAGCCGCCGCGCTGAGCGACCGTGCGCCATTGCTGCTGCCCGTGCCGGTGCCAGGCCTGCGCCAGTTGCGGTACGAAAGTATGGCTGCGTTGCAAAGTCCGCCGGCCGCGCTGGCGACCAAATCTTCCGCGGCGCGACGCCCTCAGGCGGCCTGGCGCTCGGCCTTGCGGCGGTCGTGCTCTTTCAGATAGCGCTTGCGCAGGCGGATGTTCTTCGGCGTGATTTCCACCAGCTCATCGTCGGAGATGAATTCCACCGCTTTCTCAAGGGTCAGTTCGATCGGCGTCACCAGCCGCACCGCTTCGTCGGTGCCGGACGAGCGCACGTTGGTCAATTGCTTGCCCTTGATCGGGTTGACCACCAGGTCGTTGTCACGCGAATGAATGCCAATGATCATGCCCTCGTAGAGTGCTTCACCGGGCGAGACGAACATGCGGCCGCGATCCTGCAGCTTCCACAAGGCGTAGGCCACCGCGGCACCATCGTCCTGGCTGATCAAGACGCCGTTGTGGCGCTCGTCCATGTCACCCTTGACCGGGCCGTAATCGTCGAAAATGTGGCTGGCCAGCCCGGTGCCGCGGGTCAGGGTCAGAAATTCTCCCTGGAAGCCGATCAGGCCGCGCGCCGGAATCCGGTACTCCAGGCGCGTGCGACCCTTGCCGTCAGCGGCCATGTCCTGCAGGTCGCCGCGCCGGCGACCCAGTTCTTCCATCACTGCGCCCTGATGGGTGTCTTCGACGTCGACGGTCAGCAGTTCATACGGCTCCTGGCGCTCGCCACCGACATCCTTCATCACCACCCGCGGCCGGCCGACGGCGAGTTCGTACCCTTCACGACGCATGGTTTCGAGCAGGATGGTCAGGTGCAGCTCGCCGCGTCCGGACACGATGAAGGTTTCGGTGTCCGACGTGAATTCGACCTTGAGCGCGACATTTGACTGCAGTTCACGCTCCAGACGCTCGCGAATCTGCCGGCTGGTCACGAACTTGCCTTCGCGCCCGGCAAGCGGCGAGGTATTGACCATGAAATTCATCGTCAGGGTCGGCTCGTCGACCTTCAGCAGCGGCATGCCGACCGGATTGGCCGGGTCGCACAGGGTGACGCCGATGCCGATGTCTTCGACGCCGTTGATCAGCACAATGTCGCCGGCTTCCGCCTGATCGACCACCGTGCGCTCCAGCCCCTTGAACACCAGCACCTGATTGACCTTGGCCGCGATCGGCGTCGCATCCGGGCCGTGCATCACCACCACCGGTTGGCCGGAGCGGATGCGCCCGGCCTGGACACGGCCGACGCCGATCCGGCCAACGAAACTTGAATAGTCGAGCGAGCAGATCTGCAATTGCAGCGGCGCTTCCGGGTCGGCAGCGCGCATCGGCACATACTTCAATACCGCCTCGAACAGGGTGCGCATGTTCGGTTCGGGCTTGTTGTAGTCGAGTGTCGCCCAGCCGTTCAAGGCCGACGCGTAGACCACCGGGAAATCAAGCTGTTCCTCGGTCGCGCCGAGCTTGTCAAACAGGTCGAATGTGTGGTTGACCACCCAGTCCGGACGGGCGCCCGGGCGATCGATCTTGTTGACCACGACGATCGGCTTCAAGCCCAGCGCCAGCGCCTTGCGGGTGACGAAACGGGTTTGCGGCATCGGCCCCTCGACCGCGTCGACCAGCAGCAGAACACCGTCGACCATCGACAGCACGCGCTCCACCTCACCGCCGAAATCGGCATGGCCGGGCGTGTCGACGATGTTGATGTGGGTGCCTTCGTATTGAACCGCGCAGTTCTTCGCCAGGATCGTGATGCCGCGCTCGCGCTCCAGGTCATTCGAATCCATCACTCGTTCGGTGACGTGCTGATGCGCGGCGAAGGTGCCGGCCTGCTGCAGAAGCTTGTCAACCAGCGTGGTCTTGCCGTGGTCGACGTGGGCGATGATGGCGATATTGCGCAAATTGCGGGACATGGAAACCTCGAAGGCGATGGATTCGCTGCATTGCCGCACAACCGTCAAAAACGCGTGTTGCGTCCCGGAGCACGTTTGCTGCACTGCAAAACCCACCATTGTACTCCGCGAATGTGACCAAGACCATTGTTTTTCAAACATTTTTTGCGCTGCAGCGTGGCGCGCAAGGAGCCTCGCGGTCCTGAAAATGTGGCTGCGCCGTGGCCGATTTCAAGGCGCCGCACCGTTCGTATGCACCTCCGTGTCGCGAGTCGTCCCGGGCGCATGCAAGCATCCAGCCGGCGCGGCATAGCGCCGTCGAAAAGCGCAAACCCCGCGAACACACCCGCGCAAGCACCGGTGCGCCGCGTCGCCATCCTGCCTTGGATGCCCTCCCAAGTACCACCCTGAGGTTGACGAGAACGTGGTGGCGGCGTAGGTCTGGACCATGTGCAAACTCGAGTTGCCCGACCGAACTTCCAGACCTTGCTTATCAGGCGCCGTTTTGCGCGCGCGCCAACGCCGCGCCCGCACCCAGCGCCGCCAGTTTGGCCAGCGCGATCTCGCGCGACATCGGCGCCATGCCGCAATTGGTGCACGGGTAGAGACGCGCCCGATCGACGTACTTGAGCGCCTCCTTGATGGTGCCGGCCACCTGCTCCGGTGTTTCCACCGTGTCGCTGGCCACGTCGATCACACCGACCAGCACATCCTTGCCGTCGAGCAGCTTGATCAGGTGCATCGGCACATGCGAATTGGCGCATTCGAGCGACACCTGGTCGATGCGGCTTTTGGCCAGCGCCGGGAAGATAGCTTCGTACTGGCGCCATTCGCCACCCAGCGTCTGTTTCCAGTCGAGGTTGGCCTTGATGCCGTAGCCGTAGCAGATATGGACTGCGGTGGTGCACTTGAGGCCCTCGATGGCGTGATGCAGGGCGTCGATGCCCCAGGCAGACACGTCGTCCATGTAGACGTTGAAGGCCGGTTCGTCGAACTGGATCACGTCGACACCGTCTGCCTCGAGGGCGCGCGCTTCCTGGTTGAGGAGGTCGGCCAGCGCCATCGCCAGGGTGGCCTTGTCGCCATAGTGACGGTCGGCGATGGTGTCGACGATGGTCATCGGGCCCGGCATGGTGATCTTGAGCTGCTTGCCGGTGTGGGTGCGTGCCAGGCGTGCTTCGACGCCATGTACCCTGCCCCTCAATTTGAGCGGCCCCACCACCACCGGCACCATGGCGTCGTAGCGGTTGTTGCGAATCCCCATCTTCACCTTGTGCTCGAAGTCGATGCCTTCGACAAATTCGAGGAAACCGTGCACGAAGTGCTGGCGCGACTGCTCGCCGTCGGTCACGATCGACAAGCCTGCGTCCTCCTGCGCCTTGATCCAGAGCAGCGTGGCATCACGCTTGGCGGTGGCGAGATCGTCACCCGCTTGCGCCCATTGCGGCCACAGCTTGTTCGGCTCGGCCAGCCAGAAAGGTTTTGGCAGGCTACCGGCGATGGTGGCGTCGAACATCGGAATTCTCCTGGAAAAAATCGGGCGAGCTGGTGATGTTAGCGCAGGCTGATGCGCGCCGGCGCCGGTCGCCGGGTGGCGGACCAGATGCCATCGAATCCAGGTGCGATGAACCTGCCTCCCGGCTTACTTGCAGAAGTCGCCGGTGGCCACTTTCCAGCGCACCCCACGCTCGTCGCGCCCCGACTGGCCCACCGGCCGCAATACCGGCGCATCGAGCTCGATCGCGGTCACGCGGCTTTCGTCCCACAGCAAGACGACATAGAGTGAAGGCGGGCTGAACAGCAGGCTTTTCTTCACCTGATTCAACTCCGAACCGCGCAGGATCACGCCTTCGACCTTGTGTTGCCGCGACCAGCCGTTGATGGTGTCCTGGCTTGCGCATACCGGTTCCCGCACAACAGCGTGCGCGACCCAGGTCGGGACCAGCAGGCAGGCGAAAGCCAGGAAGCGACGCATCGGAAAATACCCACATTGGTCCATGAAAACGGCTGCAAACGTCGGTCAACGCAAGACCCGACCCGTTGAGAACGGCATTTTTGGCCGAAAATGCATGGCCTACCGCGACGGAAATCTTGTATCAGCGATCGCCCACTGCACCACCAGCGACGATGCCTGGCATCACCTGCCCCCTGCAGGCACCTCGCCAGGCTGGACACATGAAACCTGCCAAGGACAATAACGGCACATTTGCCGCAAACAAAAGGCCCCAATCGAAAAACTCGCTGCGGCGAATCGGCAATAATGCTGGCCAATACGCACACATTGCAGAAGAATCGAACATGAAATCAAGCCGCGTTACCGGTTACATATCGACCCTCTGGCTCGGCCTGGCGAGTGCCTGTGCGTTCGCGCAGACCGGACTGATCGTCGACCACAATTACGTTGCCGCCGCGCAGAAGCGCGGTGCGATCGTGTGGGACATCCGGCCGGAAGCGGACTACCGCAAGGGCCACATCCCCGGCGCCATCAATCTCGGCGACGCCGGTCAGGTGTTGCGCAATCCGAATACCGAGGATTTCGTGCCGCTGCCGCAACTCGAACATCTGCTCGGCCAGGCCGGTATCGATCCGGCGCAGGAAGTGGTGGTCTATGGCGCGCGCGCAGCGGTGATCGCCTACTTCGGCCTCTACACGATGCAATATTTCGGTGCCACGCAAGCCCGTGTGTATCACGACGGCATCGATGGCTGGCGCACCGCCGGGCAGGTGCTGTCAACCGGGGAAACCCGGCGCCCGGCGGTCGCACTGAAGCTGACGCCGCGGGCGCACAACGCGGTTTCCACTGCGGATGTGGTGGCCCGACTGGGCAACCCGGCGGTGCAGTTGATCGATGCGCGCACACCGAAGGAGTTTTCGGGCGAGGACATCCGCGCCATCCGTGGCGGGCATATCCCGGGGGCCATCAACATTCCCTATGAGCAGAACTGGATCGATCCGGATACCGTTGCCAAACTGGCGCGCCGTCAGGTCACCGACAATGCCGGCATGTCGCTCAAGCCGCGCGACGCGTTGAAATCCCTTTACGCACAACTCGACCCGAACAAGGAAACCGTGGTGTACTGCCAGTCTGGCGTTCGCGCCGCCGAAACCGCGACCGTGCTGGCCGAACTCGGGTTCACCAATGTCAAGGTCTACGATTCATCGTGGCTGGGCTATGGCAATACACTCAATGCGCCAGCCAACAATGCGGTGTTTCTCAATGTCGGCGCATTGAACAATCGCATCGGCGCGATGCAAAACCGCATTGATGCGCTCGAGAAGGAACTGGCCGCAACACGGGAGCGCAAGCCGGCGCAATAATCATCCCGCTTACCCGCCGGCCGGCGCGCATCATGTCGTGACGGCCAGCCAATACCATACGACTGCCATGCTCTGGAACTGCCCGCACTGCAACCAACCGATCACGCCGAAAACACTCAAGTCGGTCAAGCTCGAGGCCGAGGACGGCCGCCGCGCCATGCTGTGCCCGGCCTGCAATCAGGAAATCGAAATGCATGTGCATCCGGCCGAATATTGGCAACTGGCGATTCCTGCTGTTGGACTGCTGTTTCTCTGGTGGGCCAGCAAGAACGGCGGCGACACCGCGATGGTGTTGGCCGGTGGCGTGGTGGCCGCCGGACTGGTCACCACGATGGTGGTCAAGAAACGCGTGCTGGGTAGTTGGCGACGCTTTCGCGTCCCTACCAGCGGGGCAAATCGCAAACCCTGACGTCTTTGGCAGCCGACCTATATTGGCATGCGGCGTTTCAGTTCCGGCGGGTTGCCGAAGGTCTTGCGAAAATTCGCATCTTCGCCGACGGCGAAGCGCACGCCGGCTTCGAGCACCGCGCTGTTGGCGACCTTGATGAGCGGCGTGTACCGCGGATGATGATGCGCGATGGTCGGGTTGTTGCGTGCCGCGTTGAAGCAGAACAACACCGTCCAGCGGCGATGCGGCGAGCGATTCTGATCCGACCGGTGCATCACATTGGCATGAAAGAACAGGCCGTCGCCGGGTTCCATCTCGGCGTACACCAGATCCATGCGCTTTTTCATTTCGTCGACCCGGCGCGGATCGGCGCCAACCTGCTCCCCGGGCAGGACGCCATGATCGACCCGGCCTGCCAGATGTGATCCGCGCAGTACCTGCAAACAACCATTTTCGCGCGTCGCCCGATCCAGCGCGACCATCACGCTGGCCATGTACGGATACATGCAGCCATTGTGGTACCAGTAGCCATAATCCTGATGCCACTCCCAGGC
>JANPGJ010000255.1:0-44790 GCA_031423955.1 Burkholderiales bacterium | reverse complement strand
CGCCTCGCCCTTGCGGCCGGCCTGCTCGCCCGATCACCGGCCGGGTGAGACACGCCTTCACAGAAGCGGAATCGGCCCGGCGGACGGCCACCCCACCCACATTGCCGTGCGCGACCACCGGGACGCCAAGCCCTGCACTGCTGCCCGATGCCCACTGAAGCCAGCCCGCCCGCGCCCTATCTCCTCGACTCGTCAGAGGTGGTGCTGCGGTTCAACACCTCGGTCGCGACCGGCTTGTCGGAGTCGGACGCGCGCGCACGCCTGGCAGAGGTCGGCGCCAATGCATTGGTCACAACCCCGCCGGCGCCGGCCTGGCGGCATTTTCTGGCGCAATTTCAGGATCCGCTGGTCTACCTGCTGCTGGCCGCGGTGGCCGTCACGCTGGCCGTCTGGACGCTGGAGGGCTTCAACGGATGGCCGCTCGACGCGCTGGTGATCCTGGTGATCGTGTGTCTCAATGCCGTGCTGGGCTTCGTCCAGGAAACCCGCTCGCAACGCGCCACGGCCGCGCTGGCCCGGATGGCGGCGACCAGATCGACCGTGCTGCGCGGCGGCGTGTCGCTGCAGGTGCCCAGTGCGACCCTGGTGCCCGGCGACATGCTGTTGCTGGACGAAGGCGACAGCATCGGCGCCGACGCGCGCCTGATCCGCGCCAATCTGTTGCGGGTGCAGGAGGCGTCGCTGACCGGGGAGAGCGCAGCGGTCGAGAAAAACCCGCGGACGCTCTTCGCCGCGCCCCCGCTGGCCGAACGCGGCAACATGGTGTGGAAGGGCACGTTCGTGGCGCAGGGCAACGGGCTGGCGGTGGTCACGGCGACCGGCATGAACACCGAGATGGGCGCCATCGCGCATCTGCTCAACACCACGCCCGAGGACACCACACCCCTGCAGAAGGAGGTGCGGGCGATCGGCCGCATGCTGGGCATCGCGGTCGTCGTGATCGCGGTGATCGTGGTTGCGGCCGTCGTCCTGGTGTCGGACATTCGCAGCGTGCATGACATGGTTGCGGTGTTGCTGCTGGGCGTGTCGCTGGCGGTGGCAGCGGTACCTGAAGGCCTGCCCGCGATCCTGTCGCTGGTGCTGGCGATGGGCGTGCAACGGATGGCGCGGCGCCACGCGATCGTCAAGAAGCTGTCGTCGGTGGAGACCCTGGGATCAGCGACGGTGATCTGCTCGGACAAGACCGGCACCCTGACGCGCTCGGAGATGACCATCGAGCGTGCCATCACCGCCTCGGGCAGCAGCCGGGTGGGCGGCGTGGGCTATCGGCCCGAGGGCCAGGTATTGCACAACGGAGAGCTGCTTGGCGAGGGACCGGCATACGCCGAGCATGTCGTACTGTTCAGCGGCGGGGGCCTGGCCGGCAATGCCGACCTGCGGCGCGAGGCTGACGGCAACTGGGTAATCCGCGGCGACCCGACCGACGCTGCATTCCTGGTTGCCATGCGCAAGCTCGGGGTCAACGAGCGCAGCGCCCGGCGCTTTGAGCGCATTGCGGAGATTCCCTTCAGCTCCGACCGGAAAATGATGTCTTGCCTGGTGATCGATCATGAGCACGGCGAGGAGCGGGTGATCATCAGCAAAGGTGCGCCGGATGTGCTGCTCGGGCACTGCACACGGGTGCGCGTGGGCATGCAGGTGTTGCCGCTGAGCGACGCCATGCGCGAGCGCGCGCTGGCCGATGTGGATGAGCTTTCGGGCGCGGCCTTGCGCACCCTTTCGGTGGCATACCGGCCCTTGTCGGATCTTGAGGAGCCCAATGCCGGCGAGGCTCTCGAGCAGGACTTGATCTTCGTGGGCACCGTCGGCATCATCGATCCGCCGCGTGCCGAGGCGGCACAGGCGGTGCGCGAGGCGCAGGGCGCCGGCATTCGCGTGATCATGATCACCGGCGACCACCCGCGCACGGCCGCGCGCATCGCCTCCGACCTGGGCATCATCGACCCCGGCGCCAAGGCGCTCACCGGCGCAGACTTGGACAAGCAGGACGACAGCGTCCTCGCAGCCACGGTGCGCAGTACATCGGTCTTTGCGCGCGTGGCGCCGGTGCACAAGCTGCGCATCGTCGCCGCCTTGCGGGCGCAGGGTCAGGTGGTGGCGATGACCGGCGACGGCGTCAATGACGCACCGGCGCTGAAGGCCGCCGACATCGGGGTGGCGATGGGCATCACCGGTACCGAGGTGACGCGGGAAGCCGGCGACATGATCCTGGCCGACGACAACTTTGCCACCATCGTCGCCGCAATTCGCGAGGGCCGCGGCATTCTGGACAACATCCGCAAGTTCCTGCGCTATCTGCTGTCGTCCAACATGGGCGAGGTGTTGACGGTCTTTCTCGCCGTGGTCGGCGCCAGGGCGCTGGGATTGACCGACGACCACGGTGCGGTGGTGCTGCCGCTTCTGGCCACGCAGATCCTGTGGATCAACCTGGTCACCGATGCGGCGCCTGCGCTGGCGATGGGCGTCGACCCGCAAACCGGCGACGTGATGGCGCGCCAACCGCGCCGGCCCGACGAGCGCGTGATCGATGGCCGCATGTGGCAAGGCGTGTTGCTGCTGGGTGCGGCGATGGCGCTATCCGCCCTGGCAACACTCGACCTGCTGTTGCCCGGCGGCTGGTTCAAGGGCGAAGAGAGTCTGGCAACCGCGCGCACCGCCGCCTTCACCGTGCTGGTGCTGGCCCAGCTCTTCAACGCCTTCAATGCGCGCTCGGAAACCGCCAGCGCCTTGCAGGGCCTGTTCGCCAATCGCTGGCTGTGGGCGGCGGTGGCGCTGGGGCTTGCGTTGCAGGTGGCGGTGGTCGAACTGCCCTGGTTGAACCTGGCCTTCGGTACCGTGCCCCTGACGCCGGGGCAATGGGGCCTGTGTGTGGCGATGGGCAGCGTGGTGTTGTGGTGCAGTGAACTGCGCAAGCTCTGGTTGCGCCGCGGATCGGCCGGGTGAACGCGAGCGGCAACGCGGAGCGGCCACGAAGTTCGCCCGAGGTCAGTCGTTGCCGCGCCGCTTCTCATCCCCAGGCACTCGCGGAAACCGCGGTGAAAAATCGGCGCCTTGTCATGTACTTTGCAAGTGAGCCATCCAGGCATCCGTCGCACGCAGACGCGGATAGCCCGCATTTCGAAATTGCCACAGTTGGTTTCCGATACTCTCTACAATTCCCGCGTCGCTCTTGCTGATCGCATCCAACGTCATGCCGGACTTGTCAAAGGCTTTGTTGCCAACAATCATGCGACTTCGAAATAGTGGCACAACGACGAAAAGAGCGGCATGAACGAACACACGATCCGGTCAGCCTGGTTGACCGCACTGGTTTTCACGATTGCACCGGCCGCGGCACAATCGCCGCACACCCATCAGCACAGTTTCGGCGACGCCGCCAAGTGGGCGCAGGTATTCGACGACCCCAAGCGCGACGCCTGGCAAAAGCCGCACGAGGTGATCGGCGCGCTGGCGCTCAAACCCGATGCGGTGGTGGCCGACATCGGCGCCGGCACCGGTTACTTCGCGACGCGCTTCGCGCACATGGTGCCCAAGGGTCAGGTCTACGCCATCGATACCGAGCCCGACATGGTCAACCACCTGTCGGAACGCGCCAGGCGCGACGGCCTGGCCAACCTCGCGGCGGTCAAGGGTGAGCCTGCCGACGCGCGCATTCCGGCGCCGGCCGACCTGATCATCATGGTCGACGTGTTCCATCACGTCGACGATCGCGTGCGCTATTTCGCCAAACTGCGCGCGTCGCTCAAAACCGGCGGCAGGCTGGCGATCATCGATTTCCGCATCGATTCACCGGAAGGCCCGCCCAGGGCCGCGCGCATCGCGCCGGAGCAGGTGAAGGCCGAACTTGCGCGCGCCGGCTACACGCTGGTGGGCGAACACGGGTTTCTGCCGCGCCAGTATTTTCTGGTGTTCGGCGCCAAGGGCACATGACTTCCGGCGTTTGCCGGGCGAGGCCCTATTGGTCCAGGAACAATTCAAACGACACCCCGAAACGCGCAGCCAGCTCGCGCGCCTGACGCAGATTGATGCTGCGACCGCCCGAAAGAATTTCCGATACTTTGGCCTGGTTGCCGATTTCCGGCAAGTCGCTCTGGCGCAGCCCATCGCGCTCGATGAACCAGCGCAGGGTTTCAGCAGCAGTCATCGCGGGTGGCATCGGATAACGCGTATGCTCGTAAGCCGCGACCAGATCGCCGAGCATGGCGGCCAATGCGGCCAGCGGATTGGCCTCATCGGCGCCGCCCGCGTCCAGCACCGCATCGAGCGCTTCGACCAGTTCCTTGTGCTGGGCCCCGTTTTTGGCCGGCTTGAGCAAGGGCGCAACGTAGGCCCAGTGCGCAAGCGCAGTATCGATCCTTGCGTTCATTTCCAGTCTCCCTTGTCGTATTCCCGGTGGGTCAATACGGCGCGAACAAACACTCGCCCGGTGTTGAAGTGAATCGCCGCGATCAGGCGCAGTTTGTTGCCGCCCACGTCAAACACGAACTTGTCCCGCACCTTGTCGACAGCCGGAAAACAGGCTTTCACTTCGGCGAAATTGCGCCATTCGGCACGCTTGGTGAGTCGGTACCATTGATCGAGTGCCGTCAGGCAATCGGGGTGCGCTGCCTGCGCCGCCGCGATTCTTGCGTGCGAAATGACATGCATGGAGATAGTTTATCCCAACTCGGGATAATGTCAAGCACGCGGCTTCAGGCACTGTCGCCGCCGACCGCACGGAACGCGCCAGGCGTGAAGGCCTGGCCAACCTCGCGGCGGTCAAGGGTGAGCCCGCCGACGCGCGCATTCCGGCGCCGGCCGACCGTACAGTCGGGTCGGCCTACCGCAAGACAGGGCGGTATTGTGCGGTCGATCTGCATGTAAGGCGTTTTTGCATTACGATACACCACATCAAGTGCATCCAGGGGATTCCGCCATGACCACCTTGACTGTAACCGCGAAAGGTCAGGTAACGTTCAGGAAAGACGTGCTGCAACATCTTGGCATCAAGCCCGGGGGAAAGATCGAGCTTGATTTGCTGCCTGATGGGCGCGGCATGCTGAGAGCCGCCCGACCCGGCGGAACGATTCAGGACTTCGTGGGCTTGCTTGCAGGCCGGACCAGGAAAGTCGCCACGATGGAAGAAATCAACGAGGCAAGCGCGCAAGCCTGGGCCGGCAAGAAGTGAGGCTTGCGGTTGATACCAACGTACTGGTGCGTGCGGTCGTGCGCGATCATCCGGCACAAGCGTCTATCGCCGCAAAGGTCCTGACCACTGCCGAATTGATCGCCATCGCGTTGCCGTGCCTGTGCGAATTGGTGTGGGTACTGCGCAAGGTCTACGGCTTCCAGGCAGCCGACGCCGCCAGCGCGATCCGCGCCTTGCTTGCAACCGCGAACGTCGAGATGAACCGGCCTGCGGTCGAGGCGGGCCTGGACATGCTCGAAGCCGGCGGCGATTTCGCAGACGGCGTGATCGCCTATGAAGGTAACTGGCTCGGCGGCGAAACCTTCGTCTCGTTCGACAAGAAGGCGGTTGCGCTCCTCAAGGCACAGGGGCAGACGGTGCGACTTCTGTGAAGCGGCGATTGCTTTAGGGTTGCGCGCCGGGATCCTTCGCTTGTCAGCCGGATCGTCCCGGCGTCGAACCGCGCTCAACCGTAAGTCAACTCGCGCGCCTTGCCCCAGAACACGCGATACGAAAACACCGTGTAGCCGATGATGAACGGCAGCACCACCAGCGCGCCGGCGAGAATCACCTTCAAGGCCTTTGGATGGCTGGCGGCCTGCCAGATGGTCATGCGATCGATCACGATATAGGGAAACAGGCTGTAGGCCAGGCCGGCGAAAGCCAGCAGGAAGATGCTTGCGGCGGCGGCGAACGGGCGCCACTCGGAGCTGCTGCTGCCCTGTTGCAAACGCCCGACACTGCGCCACAAATCCGCACCCGCCGCCAGCGTAGCCAACGGCAGCAGCATCAGCGCAAAAGTATCGGGAAAGCTGAACCACTTCTCGAATACGGTGCGGCTCACCAGCGGCGTGGCGATGCTGACCGCGGCCACCCCGGCGCCTACCGCCAACAGCGCCGTGCGCGCCAGCCGCAGGGCCTTCTGCTGCAGTTCGCCTTCAGCCTTCATGATCAGCCAGGTCGCGCCGAGCAGCGCGTAGCCGCCGGCCATGCCGAGCGCGACGAAGGAATTGAACAGCCAGTACGGCGCTTCGGTGCGAAAGCCGGTGACCAGCGCGCCCACCATCACGCCTTGCGACAGGGCGGCGCCGAGCGAACCGACAAAGAAAATCCGGTTCCACAATTCGCGGTGCCAGCCATCGGCCTTGACACGCAATTCGAAGGCCGCGCCGCGCAGCATCAGGAAGATCAGCATGGTCAGCACCGGCAGGTAGAGCGTGCCGAGGATCAGCCCGTGGGCCGCCGGGAAGGCGATCAGCAGCAGGCCGACACCGAGCACCAGCCAGGTTTCGTTGGCGTCCCAGAACGGGCCGATCGAGGCCACCATGTGGTCCTGCTCGGTGCGCGTGGCGAATGGCAGCAGGATGCCGACGCCGAGGTCATAGCCGTCGAGGATCACGTAGGCCAGGATCGCCAGCCCCATCAGGCCGGCGAAGATCAGCGGCAGGTCGACAGTCACGGATTTGCCCCTGCCAACCCGTATTTCGGCAAGCGATCCTGCATGGCGGCCGTGGCCGCGCCAGCGCCCTTGCCGGCGAGGGTGGTGAGCACCACCATGTAGGCGATGATCAGCCCGGTATAGGTGACCGCGTAGGCGATAAGACTTACGAGCAGTGCGCCGGCCGGCGCCGGACCGGCGGCCTCCGCGGTGCGCAGGAGGCCGCTTACCAGCCACGGCTGGCGCCCCTGCTCGGTGACGATCCAGCCGGCCAGGGTGGCCACCCAGCCGGCGAAACTGAAGGCCGCGAAAGCGCGCAACATCAGCACCGGCAGGCTGCCGCGCCGCCACAGCATCCAGGCCCCGAGCCAGGCCAGCAGGAGCATCGCGGACCCGATCCCGACCATCAGGCGAAAGCCGAAGAACAGCGATTTCACCGGCGGTATGTCGGCCCCGAATTCAGACAGGCCCTTGATCTCGCCATCGGAGTCATGCGTGAGGATCAGGCTGGCCGCCTTGGGAATCTCGATGGCGAACAGATTTTTTCTTGCAGTCTCATCCGGCCAGGCAAACAGCACCAGCGGCGCACCCTTTTCGGTTTGCCACAAGCCTTCGATGGCGGCGATCTTGGCCGGCTGATGCTTCAGTGTGTTCAGTCCATGCATGTCACCCACCGCGATCTGCAAGGGCGCGGCCAGTGCGGCCACCGCGATGCCGGTGGCGAGCGTGCGCCATGCCACTGCGTCGGCGGGCGACTTCAGCAAGCGCCACGCCGACAGGCCGGCAATCAGGAACGACGCGGTCAGGGTCGAGGCCAGCATCATGTGCGTGAAGCGATAGGGAAAGGACGGATTGAAAATCACCGCCCACCAGTCTTGGGCGATCCACACACCATCGGCGATCACGTGGCCGGCGGGCGTGTGCATCCAGGAATTGAGCGCCAGAATCCAGAATGCGGAAAGCGTGGTGCCACCGGCCACCAGCGAGGCCGCGGTCAGGTGCATCCAGCCCGGCACCCGGTTCATGCCGAACAGCATCACGCCCAGGAAGGTCGCTTCGAGGAAGAACGCGGTCATCACCTCATAACCCAGCAAGGGCCCGGCGATATTGCCCACCTTCGCCATGAAGCCCGGCCAGTTGGTGCCGAACTGGAACGACATGACAATGCCCGACACCACGCCCATGGCGAAGGTAAGCGCGAAAATCTTGACCCACTGGCGATAGGCATCCAGCCACGCGGGGTCGCCGGTGCGCAAATGCCGCCAGCGAAAGAACACCAGGAACCACGCCAGCGACATGGAAATGGTGGGGAACAGAATGTGAAACGCGATGTTGAGCCCGAACTGCGCACGCGCAAGGATCAGGGGATCGAGGGAGGACATGCGTTAGTGCTCTTGGTATTGCAAGCGGCGCAACCTGGCACTGCCACAAATCACTATACGCCGGCCGATGATACATCGCACAAACCAACCATCGTCGAACCGCCGGCGGCGGTCCGGGGGTCTTGACTGCACCGGCCGCGGGTAATCCTGCAGCAGTCGATGCCGCGCGCCTGCGGCGACATTTGCTGCGATACTGAACATGCCATGTCAGTCTCCACGGCCTCCAACATCGCAGGGCTCTTGAGCGCCGCGTTTCCGGCGTTGCGTGCGCTCCCTCGTCAGGTATTCGAGCGCCTGGCCGCCGCCGCCACAGTGCGGCGCGTGGCGCGCGGCGAAACCCTGTTCACCCGCGGCGACCCGTGCCCGGCATTGCCGTTCCTGCTGTCCGGGCAGGTGCGGATCATGCGGACCACGCCCGAGGGCAAGTCGATTCAGCTTTACACCGTTCTGCCGGGGGAAGCCTGCGTGGTATCCAACGGCGCCCTGCTTGGCGCCTTGCCCTTCGATGCCACCGGCGTCGCGGCGACCGACATCGAATTGGCGGCCGTCCCGGCCGAAGTGGTTGATGCGCTGGTGGCCGAAGAGCCGGCATTCCGCACGTTCCTGTTTCGACTATATGGCGAGCGCATCGCCGACCTGATGGGCCTGGTGGAAGCGTTGGCATTTCAACGGCTCGACCAGCGCCTCGCACGCCTGTTGGTCGAGCGCGGCCCGCAGCTCAAGGTCACCCATCAGACCCTGGCCGACGAACTCGGAGTGGCGCGCGAAATGGTGACCCGCGTGTTGCGCAGCTTCGCCGATCGTGGTTTGATCGAGCAGCAGCGGGAGTTCATTCTGGTACCCGACGCCGCGGCGCTGGAACGCCAGGCCGCTTGAACGGTGCGCGGCCATCCCGGGCAGGCTGACCGCGCTGTGTGACGATTGGCACAGACGCGCAGCGGATTGGCCATGAGAATACGGTTTCATGTCACGGAGGCACGCCATGATCTTCCATCAGTTGTTCGACCCGGCATCTTCCACCTACACCTACATCCTCGCCGACGACACAACCATGGAGGCGGTGATCATCGACCCGGTGCTCGAACAGCGCACCCGCGACTTGCGGGTATTGCGCGAATCCAACCTCAAGCTGAAGTGGATTCTCGACACCCACGTGCATGCCGACCATGTGACGGCCGCCAACGCGCTGAAGATCGCCACCGGGGCTTCTTCCGCGGTGGGCGAAGCCTGCGGCGCGCAGGGCTACGATCACCCGCTCAACGACGGCGACACGATCGCCTTTGGCAATGAACAGATCAAGGTGCTCGCCACACCCGGGCATACCCCCGGCAGCATGTGTTTCGTGTGGCGTGACCGGGTATTCACCGGCGACACCCTGTTGATCGGCGGCTGCGGCCGCTCGGATTTCCAGAATGGCGACGCCCATGCGCTGTATGCCAGCATCACGCGAAAACTGTTCACCCTGCCTGGCACCACGCGCGTCTATCCAGGCCACGACTACAAGGGACGCACCGACAGCACCATTGGCGCTGAACGTGCCGCCAATCCACGCCTGGCCGGTACCAGCGAAGATGATTTCGTGGCGCTGATGGCCGCGCTCGACCTGCCGCGCCCGAAGCGCATCGACGAAGCGGTGCCGCTCAACCGCATGGCCGGACCGGTGGCCGAGGGCGATGCGCCATGGCAGACCATGCCGCCGATCGAGGCGGCGCGCGCCATGCGCGGCAACGACCGCGCCCTGCTGGTTGACCTGAGCGACGCCTGGCATTTCGCGGACGGCCACGCGCCGGGCGCGGTACCGGTGGCACACGACAACATTGCCCGCCTCAAGCAACTCGCGGCGGGCTGTGACAAGCTCTACCTGATGTGCCGCAGCGGCAGGCGCTCGATGCTGGCGGCACGCGAATTGGCGGCGCACGACATTCACAACGTGGTCAACGTCGCCGGCGGCTTCGAAGCCTGGAAAGCTGCCGGCCTTGAAGTCGAAACCAGACAGGAAAGCACATGAGCAGCGCCTGGATCAACGCCCTGATCGGCGGCGCCCTGATCGGCGTGGCCAGCGGCAGCCTGATGCTCGCCCTGGGCCGCATCGCCGGGATTTCCGGCGTGTTCGGCGGGCTCGTCAAGCCGACGCCGGAAGACTGGAAATGGCGCGTCGCCTTTGTCGCGGGAATGATTGCGGCCGGCAGCATCGCCGCCATTTACGGCGGCTGGTTCCCGCTGGAGCCGCTGGCAAGCACGCGCCCGCTGCCCCTGCTGATCGCAGCCGGCCTGCTGGTCGGCGCCGGCACCAGCCTGGCCAATGGCTGCACCTCCGGCCACGGCGTGTGCGGCCTGGCGCTTTTCTCCACCCGTTCGCTGGTCGCGGTGGCGACCTTTCTGGGCACCGGGTTCATCGTCACCTATGTCATGCGCCACCTGTTGGGGAGTCACTGAATCATGTCCAAGGCTGCGATCGCAATCGCGTTTTGCATCGGTGGGTTGTTCGGCTTCGGTCTGCTCATCTCCGGCATGACCGAGCCCGGCAATGTGCAGGGATTTCTCGATCTCGCCGGCGCCTGGCGCCCGCAACTGCTGGCGGTACTCGGCAGCGCCGTCGTGGTGGCGAGCCTGATGTTCACCTGGGCGCGCCGCCGCGCCGCACCGCTGGCTGCCCGCAGCTTCGCCTGGCCGACGCGCAAGGACATCGATGCCCGACTGGTCACAGGCTCCGCCGTGTTCGGCATCGGCTGGGCACTGGCCGGCTATTGCCCGGGCCCGGCCTTGACCGCGCTGGGCACACTCTCGACCGAGGCCTGGGTGTTCGTGCCGGCGATGGCCGCCGGCGCGTGGCTGGCGCAACGATTGCGCTGAGCATGTCGATTCCCGATTGGGCGCCGGTCGCCCTGGCACTCGCGATTCTCGCGGCGCGCTTCGCCTGGGCGCTTGGCCGCGACGCCGAGTCCGGGCAATCGATCGCGCTGCGCCGCGCCTGGGTCAAGCGCATTCTGGCAAGCCCTGGCTCCGAGATCCTGGCCATCCAGACGGTACGCAACTCGATCATGGCGGCGTCGCTGATGGCCAGCACCGCGGTGCTGGCGCTGATGGGGGTGATCTCGATCGGCCACAGCCAGCTTGGTGCAAGCGATGCGCTGCGCGACTGGATGCACGCCGGCAGCCAGGTCAAGCTGTTTCTGCCGCTGGCGCTCCTGGCCGCATGTGTAGTGCTGTTTTCGAAGGCGGTGCGCCTGTATCACCGTGCCGGCTATTCGCTTGGGCTGTCGCGTCGCGGATCCGGCAGCGACGAATTGAGCGATGCCGCGGAAGCGGCAGCCAGCGGTGAACTGACGCGTGCCGCGCACCTGTACCGCAACGGCTGGCGTACCTTCTACGCCGCCATCGCCACCGGCGCCTGGCTGGTCAGTGCCTGGATGATGCTGGCCACCACCATCATCATCGTGGCCATCGATATCGCCGCCAAAATCGAGTAGCGGCGCAGCCGACTAAAATCGCGGGTTTCCAACCCGGCGTACCGTACACATCCAGCGTACGCGTACCAGCACCCATCGAATCCAACATGAAAACCTATCGCATCGCCTGCATTCCCGGAGACGGCATCGGCAAGGAAGTGATCCCAGCCGGCCAACAGGTGCTGGCGGCACTCGCCGCAGCCTTGGGCACCTTCCAATTCGAATTCGAGGCCTTCGACTGGGGTGGTGATTACTACCGCAAGCACGGCGTGATGATGCCCGCCGACGGCCTGGAACCGCTGCGCGCCAAGGACGCGATCCTGTTCGGCTCGGCCGGCGACCCCGACATTGCCGACCACATCACCCTGTGGGGCCTGCGTCTGAAGATCTGCCAAGGCTTCGACCAGTATGCCAACGTGCGCCCGACCCGCATCCTGCCGGGCATCCGGACCCCGCTGGCAAACTGCAAGACCGCCGACCTCGACTGGGTGATCGTGCGCGAGAATTCCGAAGGCGAATATGCGGGCGTCGGTGGCCGCGCCCACCAGGGCCACCCGATCGAGGTGGCCACCGATGTGTCGATCATGACGCGGGTCGGCGTCGAACGGGTGCAGCGCTATGCGTTCAAGCTGGCGCAATCGCGCCCGCGCAAGCACCTGACGGTGATCACCAAATCCAACGCCCAGCGCCACGCGATGGTGATGTGGGACGAGATCGCACGCGAGGTCGCAAAGGATTTTCCGGACGTGACCTGGGACAAGGAACTGGTCGACGCCGCCACCGTGCGCATGGTGATGCATCCGGCCTCGCTGGACACCATTGTCGCCACCAACCTGCATGCCGACATCCTCTCGGACCTGGCTGCGGCACTGGCAGGCAGCCTGGGCATCGCGCCCACCGGAAACATCGACCCCGAGCGGCGCTACCCCTCGATGTTCGAGCCGATCCACGGCTCGGCGTTCGACATCATGGGCCAAGGCCTGGCCAACCCGATCGGCACCTTCTGGTCTTGCGTGATGATGCTGGAGCACATGGGTGAAGCGGCGGCAGCGGCGGCATTGATGGCGGTGATCGAGAGCGTGACTGCGGAACCCGCTCTGCATACGCGCGATCTGGGCGGGTCGGCTACCACTGTGCAGGTCACCGATGCGGTTGTTGCGCGCATTGCGGCGGGTAATAGGGGCGCGGCAGGCTGCGTGAGCCGCCCGGCCGGGTTAGCAAGGGACTAGAGTCGGATCCTTTGGCGCGCAAGCGCAAGGTGTCAAGCCTTGGGAAGAAATGATTTGTACTCGCCCAGCAAGTCGCGATCGAACGCCGGCCCCAGATCCTGTAGCCAATGCTCGACGTATGCGGTGTCAAACGACTTTTGCTTTCGCAGCAAGCGCTTGACGTCATCATGATCACGTTCGCGTCCTGCAAATATCTTCTGGATCAACAAATCCTCGAACGACGCGAACGCCACCTTTGTAGAACCGATGTTGTGGTGAATCACCCTGGCAAGCGCAGCGTCTTCGAGCGGTGAACCGGACAGCGCTACATCAACCCGAATGCGCGTATCCCTGTCCACAAGCAGCAAAATGTGCCCCTCCTGCGCGAGCACTTCGTAGTCCTTTACTCGTCGAACAAGTCCGGCTGACTGGAGGAGCGTGTCCGCCTGCCGCCAGTCAGCCACCCCGATCCCGAGCGTGATGTCGATATCCTCGGTCAATCGCGATTGGCCGTATTGAATAACGGCCTGACCACCGATGACCATGTAGGGTATCGCCGCCGCCGCGAGTGCCTTGGCCAGACGCTCAAGGAGCGGGATGAACAGATGATCCATGCAGCAGTTTCAGTATGCGGATTTTTTCAGCGGCGCGCTCGGGGTCATGTTGAGGTCGCCAGCCACGCGCCCACGCGCTGACGGCGAGCGCTTCGGCGATCATGCGGTTACGCACTGGGTCATGCGGCGTCTCCGCTTCTTCACGGTCGATGCGCGCAGAGACCAAGTTCATCCGCGCCTTGAGGGCGCGGATCTGCTCACCCGTCATGCGTGGCGACTGGTCCATCTAGGCGATCGTGTTCCACATTTCCATATCCCGCTCGGCGGTCCAGATGCGCGGGTTCTTGATGCCCTTCGCCTCGTCGTAGGCGCGGCTCACATCGAACGGCATGCAGTGCTCATAGATCGGAAAGCTGCCGTACACCGGGTCGAGCCTGGCGCGGGTATCGACGTACACCTGCTTCAGATCCTTGCCGGCGGCCACACCCTCCTTGGCGCAGGCCAGTAGCTGGCGCACGAAATTCTGCGTGAAGTCGATTGCCTTGATCGCATCGGCTTCGGTCTTGAGCGCCGCACCGCGCCCCGGCACCAGTGCCTTGGGTTTCAGTGCGCGCAGTTTGTCCAGCGTATCCGGCCACTCTTCGAGTTGCGCGTCGCCGGTGTAGATGCCGGCATTGAATTCGACCAGGTCGCCGGAAAACAGCATGCGCTCCCCCGGCAGCCAGGCGATGGTGTCGCCGCGGGTGTGGCCGGGCCCGATCTGGATCAACTGCACCTCCAGCTTGCCCATGTAGACCGTCATCTGACGCTCGAACACCATGGTCGGCCAGGTCAGGCCGGGCACGCTGTCGGCATTCTGGAACAGGCGCGGAAAGCGTTCGTATTCACTTTGCCAGTCTTCCTGGCCGCGCTCGACGATCAGCTCATAGGTCGGGCGCGAGGCGATGATCTGCTGCGCGCCATAGGCCGAGGCGCCGAGCACGCGCACCGCGTGGTAGTGCGACAGGGTGACGTACTTGATCGGCTTGTCGGTCACGCCGCGAATCCTGGCGATCAGGTCCTGCGCCATCACCGGGGTGGCGGTGGCGTCGATCACCATCACGCTGTCGTCGCCGATGATGACGCCTGAATTCGGATCGCCCTCGGCGGTGTAGCCCCAGCCATGCTCGGACAGTTGTTCGAAGGTGGTGACCTTGGCGGTCATGTCGGCCTTGGATGCGAATGCCTTGCTCATCTCGGTATCTCCATCGGAATCTGTCGGGTTGCCTGATGCCGCATTGTGCGGAATCGATGCCGCGAGTTTACTCGCGGATCAGAAGCGCCCACCGGTGCCTCGCCCGGCACTGCGAGCCGCGCATTATGGCCGGTCCAGCCCACCCAGAATCACGCGCGTGACTTCGGCGGCATAGTCGGCATAGCTGAGCGGCCCGTCAGGTTTGAGCCAGGTGAAGGTCCAGTTCATGGCGCCCATCAGCATCATGGTCACCGCGCGCCGGTTGACCGCGGTGACCCGCTCGGGGAACGCGCGCGCCAGCGCATCGGCGAAGGCGCCGACCACCGCGCGTTCGCGTGCGACGATGCTTGCGCGCTGCGTATCGCCCAGGAACTTGACATCGTTCAACAGCGCCACATGCCGCGTGCGTGCGGTGCGGTAGGCGTCGAGAAAGCCGGCGATCAACAGCTCAAGCTCGGCGCGCGGCGCGAGCCGCTCGCGCACGGCGCGGTCGCGCACCCGGGTTGCGATATCCATCAGGCCCCGGGTGTGGCGATCGAGCAGATCGTAGAGGATCGCTTCCTTGCTTTCGTAGTAGTGATACAGGCGCGCCTTCGAGGCGCCGCCCATGCGCGCGACATCGGCCATGCTGCACGAGGCGTAGCCGGAGGCAGCGAAGGCTTCAGCGGCGCTGTCGAGAATCCTGAGACGCTGCGACTCGTAGTCGGCGGACTGGGTACGGGCCAATTGGCAGGCGTCTTCTAGCGTTCGTCGTAGGAAATCACGACCCTGGCCGACACCGGGTGCGCCTGACAGGTCAACACATAGCCGCGCGCGGTTTCGTGCGCTTCAAGCGAAAAGTTGCGCTCCATCCGTACTTCGCCTTCCAGCACGCGGGCGCGGCAGGTGCAGCACACGCCGGCCTTGCAGGCAAACGGCAGGTCAAGCCCGGCGGCAAGCCCGGCGTCAAGCACCGCCTCGCCCTCGAACGGCACCTGCAACTGGCGCGCCTTGCCATGCTGGATCAACCGCACTTCGGCGCGCGCGACATTCGCCGCCGGGCTCTTGCGCGGGCCGGCCTGCGGCAGCGGCGTGCCAAAGCGTTCGACGTGGATGCGTGCGCGCTCGACGCCGGCGGCGATGAGCGCGGATTCGGCCGCGTCCATCATCGGCGCCGGACCGCAGATGAAGGCCTCGTCGATGGTCGAGGGCGGGATCAGGGTGTCGAGAAACCGCGCGCACTTGCGCGCGTCCAGGAGGCCGTTGAACAGGTCGACCTCCTGCGGCTCGTCGCTCAAGACATGATACAGGGCGAGGCGGCCAAGATAGCGGTTCTTGAGCTCTTCGAGTTCCTCGGCGAACATGATGGCGCCGACGGCGCGGTTGCCGTATACCAGCGAGAAGCGGCTGGCGCTTTCCACCTCCAGCACGCTCTTGATGATCGAAAGCACCGGCGTGATGCCGCTGCCGCCGGCAAACGCCACATAGTGCTTGCGCTGGTGCGCCGCGAGCGGCGTGAAGAAGCGGCCGTCCGGCGTCATCACGTCGAGCGCCATGCCGCTATGCAAGTCGCGCTCGGCATGTGAGGAAAAGCGCCCGCCCTCGATGCGCTTGATGCCGACCCGCAATTCGCCATTGCGTGCGTAGTCCGACAGCGCGCAACACAGCGAGTACGAACGGCGCAGTTCCTCGCCGTCAACTGTGGCCTTGAGGGTGATGAACTGGCCCTGGGTGAACGCATAGGCGTCGCGCAGCGCCGGCGGCACCGTGAACAGCACCGAGATCGCGTCCGCGGTTTCGCGCCGCACCTCGCGAATGGTCAGTCGGTGGAAGGTCGGCGTCGTCATAGCGGCTTGAAGTAATCGAATGGTTCGCGGCAATCCAGGCAGCGATACAGGGCTTTGCAGGCGGTGGATGCGAACTGCGACAGAAGCCCGGTGTGCAGCGAGCCGCAATGCGGGCAGGCCGGCGGCGGCACTGGTGCGCGACGCGGGCTGAAACGCAGCACTTGCGCGGCGGCATGATCGGCCGGCCCGGGCGGGGCGATGCCGAATTCCCTGAGTTTGGCCCGGCCGGCGGGCGTGATCCAGTCAGTGGTCCACGGCGGCGACAGGCGCGTGACCAGGCGCGCGCTGATGCCGGCAATCTCGAGTGCTGCGCGGATGTCGTGCGCAATCACCTCGGTGGCCGGGCAGGCGGCATAGGTCGGGGTAATGCTGATCTCGAAGCCCTCGGGCGTTTCGCTGACGGCGCGCACAAGCCCCAGGTCAAGCACCGAAATCACCGGAATCTCCGGGTCCGGCACGGTCGCCAATATTTCCAGAATTCGCTCGATCGTTCCGCGGCCGGCCGTAGTCATGTCGTCGCTCACGATAGCGCTCACCACTGCGCCCCCGGATGCTCGCGCGCCAGGCACTGCATTTCGCCGAGCAGAAAATCGAGGTGCTCGCTGTGCAATCCGCTCTTGCCTGTGCTCCGGAACACCGACGCCGGCGGCAGCGCCAGACTTGCTTCCGCGAAGACCGACGCGGTCAGCAGGTCGAACCCCTCCTTCAGATCGGCGCCGCGTGCGCCGATGCCTTGCGCGACCACCGCGGCCTCGATCGGGTCACTGCTGAACAACTCGTAGGTGTAGGGCAGCAACTGGTCGACAGCCCGTTGCGAGCGGGCGTGGCTCTCTTCGGTGCCATCGCCGAAGCGAATCACCCAGTCGCTGGCATGCCGCAGGTGATAAGTGGTTTCCTTGGCCGACTTGGCGGCGATCGCCGCCAGTTCGACATCGCCCGATTTCGCCAGTGCCGCCCACAACTGCGCCTGCCAGGCAAAGTACAGCAGGTTGCGCACCACGGTGAAGGCATAGCAGGCGCCCTGGCCGCGACCCTTTTCGATGCCGCTGTTGGGCAACTCGCACAGGGTGAAATTGCGGAACTCGCGCGCGCCGCGAAAGTAGGCGAGCGCATCTTCATCGCGTCCGGCGCCTTCCAGCTTGCCGGCATGGGTAAGCAACATGCGGGCCTGTCCGATGAGGTCCAGCGCGATGTTGGTCATCGCGATGTCTTCCTCGAGAATCGGGCCGTGGCCGTTCAATTCGGACAGGCGTTGGCCAAGCACCAATGACGAGTCGCCCAGGCGCAGCAGGTAGTCGATATGCGGGTTCATGGCGGAAAAGGTGTGGATGGCAGGCACTGAAGAGCGGTCGGGGTGAAGCAGCGGCCGCGATCGGCGCGCTTGCGGCCCGCTCCTACATGTGCTCGACTTCCTTGGGCAGCTTGTAGAAGGTCGGATGGCGGTACACCTTGTCGGCCATCGGGTCGAACATGTCGGCCTTGGCATCCGGGTCGCTGGCGGTGATCAGGTCCGAAGGCACGACCCAGATCGACACCCCTTCCATGCGCCGCGTGTAGACATCGCGTGCCATTTGCACCGCCTGCGTGGCATCGGTCGCGTGCAGGCTGCCGACATGCCGGTGATCGAGGCCCTGCTTGCTGCGGATGAAAACTTCCCACAAGGGCCATTGTGTTTCGTTCATGAGGTCTCTTCCGTTGGAATCGATTGGGAATTGCATTCATGACAGCAACATGCTTCTGGCCAGGCTGTCATGTTTCTGGAAACGATCAATGTTTTTCAATCAGCCAGGTCGCGGTGGATGGCTGCAACGCGGCCGGCCACCGGCAGTTCAATCCAGCTGCGGCTCGATCACTACTTCACAGCTCACCGAATTGGCGATGTAACACTCTTCATGCGATTCGCGGTGCAGATCGTCGATGTCGGTTTGCGCCGGCACCTCGCCGGCGAACACGATGGCCGGCCGCAGCACCACCCGGGTCATCGCCATCTTGCCGCGCGCGTTCTTTTCCATGAAGCCCACGGCTTCGTCGGTGTAGCTGTCGACAATCCAGTGCCGCTTGGCGGCAAACCCCAGGAAGAACAGCATGTGGCACGACGACAGCGCCGCCACGAACGCCTCTTCCGGATCGACCGCTTCGGCGTCCGAATAGGGGAGCGGCACCGACAGCGGTGAACTGGAGGCGGGAACGATCGCGCCGCCATCGAAATGCCAGTGATGGGCGCGGCTGTAGCGCCCGCCGATGAACGCCTGGTCCTGGCGTTGCCAGACCACGGTGGCCGAAAATTCCTTCATCGCGCCTCCCTCAAGCCGCGCGCTGTTCGCGCGCTTGCGATTTGGCGGCGTAGGCCAGGGCCGCCGCCCGCACCCAGGCGCCGGCCTCATGCGCCGCCACCCGGGTGGCCAGGCGCTCGCGATTGCATGGGCCGTCGCCACCGACCACGCGCCAGAACTCGTCCCAGTCGATGGCGCCGATGTCGTAGTGCCCGGTCGCGGCATTCCACTTGAGGTCGGGATCGGGGATTGCGAGCCCCAGCAACTCGGCCTGCGGCACGGTGGCGTCGATGAACTTCTGCCGCAGGTCGTCGTTGGAAATGCGCTTGATGCCCCAGGCCGAGGATTGGCCGCCGTGCACCGACTCGCCATCGGGCGGGCCGAACATCTGCACCACCGGCCACCACCAGCGGTCGAGCGCGTCCTGCGCCATCGCCTTTTGCGCCGGCGTGCCGCGGCACAGCGACAACATGATGTCAAAGCCCTGGCGCTGATGAAACGACTCTTCCTTGCAAATGCGGATCATCGCGCGCGCATAGGGGCCGTAGGAGCAGCGGCACAGCGGAATCTGGTTCATGATCGCCGCACCATCCACCAGCCAGCCGATCGCGCCCATGTCGGCCCAGGTCAGGGTCGGATAGTTGAAGATCGAGGAATACTTGGCGCGGCCGCTATGCAGTGCATCGACCATCTGGTCGCGCGAACTGCCGAGCGTTTCCGCCGCCGCGTACAGGTACAGGCCGTGACCGCCTTCATCCTGCACCTTGGCCATCAGGATCGCCTTGCGCTTGAGCGACGGCGCACGGGTGATCCAGCTGCCTTCCGGCAGCATGCCGACGACCTCGCTGTGCGCGTGCTGGGAAATCTGCCGCAGCAGGGTCTTGCGATAGGCCTCGGGCATCCAGTCGCGCGGTTCGACCTTGCGGTCGTCGGCGATGCGTGCGTTGAACGCGGCCTCGTCGGCAGAAACTGCCGGCAGCGCTTTCGGGCCGCCGGGAAGGTCCATTGCCTGGGTGTACATGGGTGCTCCCGCCATCTTGGGAATCCTGAATTTATAATAAACCGACCGGTTGGTCAATTAATTTCGCGGGTCAACGTGTCGGCGCGGCGGAACCCGACCTACGCTTGGCGGCCGCCGCGTACGATGCAATCCACTAAAGGGTACGATGACAGCCCTCGCTGACTGCAGTCCCGCAGGCCGACATTGCGGTTCGATGCGCCGCGCGGCCAGGGCCATCGTGGCGCAAACCCGCGTCGAACCGGGTTTGCGCGGCCCAAGGCCGGCACCGCCGCCAGCAGTTGCATATATCCCCAGAGTACACAGGAAAATCCGGCACCATGATCATCGAAACCCAGCAAGACGTCACCACCGCGGTGCTCGCCGAAATGCATCGCACGGCCGACCCGCGCACCAAGGAGATTCTCACTTCGCTGGTGACCCACCTGCACGGCTTCATCCGCGACGTGCGCCTGACCGAGCGCGAGTTTCAAGCCGCGGTCGGCATCCTGGTCGAACTTGGCCAGCGCACCACGCCGAGCCACAACGAAGTGATGCTGACCAGCGGCGCGCTCGGCGTGTCCAACCTGGTCGCGCTGCTCAACAACGGCGCGCTTGGGACGCGACCGACCCAGGCCAACAATCTGGGACCGTTCTGGCGCGCCGACGCGCCGCGTGTGGCCAACGGCGGTTCGTTGCTGCGCTCGGCGACGCCGGGCGAACCGATCGTCGTCCGTGGCCGGGTGCTGGACGAGGCCGGCAAGGCGATCGCCAGCGCCGAGGTCGATGTATGGCATTCCTCGACGGTCGGACTGTACGAAAACCAGGATCCGACCCAGGCTGACTGGAACCTGCGTGGCAGGCTCAGCACCGACGCCGACGGCGGCTTTTCGTTTCACAGCGTCAAGCCATCCGGTTACCCGGTGCCGACCGACGGCCCGGGCGGCGCCTTGTTGCGCGCCCAGGGCCGCCACAACATGCGCCCGGCACACCTGCACTTCCTGATTTTCAAGGCCGGTTTCAAGACCATGGCGTCGCAAATCTACGTGGCCGACGATCCGTATCTGGAAACCGATTCGCAGTTCGGCGTGACCCGTGCGCTGATCGGCAACTATGTGCGCCACGAGGGCGGCGCGCAGGCGCCGGAAGGCGCCGCGGTGTGGTGGTCGCTCGAACAGACGTTTGTGCTCGAACCCGGCGAAAGTCGCCTGCCGAAGGCGCCAATCACCGGCAAGGCGCGTTAAAAGACTCCGCCCCCCGTATAAAAAGAACGCGAGTTGCGTTCTCGCAGCGTTGCAAGCGGAGTCAACGACACCTCGGGCACCGCAACGGGAGCGCGAATTGACGCTATCTACCAGGGCGAACCGCGACTAAACCAACTCAAATCCGGGCACGCCCAGCGCCTCGGTCGCGTTTGCCAAACGCCGGTCAAGACTTGCCATTCGCGCCTGCAGCCGGCGCGCGATAGCCACATGCAATGCATCGCCCGCACGCAACGCGCCGCGACCCGCAGGCGATTCGATCAGCACCGCAGCGGTACGGAAGTCCGCCGGTTCGACTTCGGTGGTACGCAGGTGTGTCGACGCGAAGCGTTGAAAGTGTCCGAGCGCCTCCCGGCAGGTGTCGTCATCAAGTGCCCCGCTGCGCCGTTTGATGCCGGCCACGCTGGCCATTTCGGTCAAGCTCCAGGCGGAAATCAACAACACTTCCTTGCGGACGCTTTCGAGCCGCGCGAACAAGGCCGCAGCGCCGGGCTCGCGAAAGAACATCGCACCCAGCACCGAAGTATCGAGGTAAATCACAGCAACTCTTCTTCCCGCATCTGGGCCACTGTCATACCGGCCACTGGCGCCCCACTGACCCATCGCGCCAATTCAGGCCAGCCGAAACCATCCGCCGGTGCCTCAGCCACCAGCCTTGCGACCGGCTTGCCGCGACGGGTGATCACGACTTCGTCGCCTGTACCAACCTGATCAATGAGTGCCGACAAGTGTGACTTGGCATGGGCAACGGAAGCTGTTTTCATGACGGGCGCATCATAAATGGTCATCTACATGCATATTGTTTAGCTAGTTGGTCATTTTGTAAAGCGATTTTGGCACTTGGCCGGGCTTGATCCGCATTTGACCGATACGCACCCGATGACCCTTTGACCGCATGCAGGTAATCGATATCGATCGGCAGCAGCCGGCATACCGTATGTAGCTGTATGTAGCGCCGCCGTCGCTGCCCAATTCCCAAGCGATAAGGTCACCCGGAATGACCATATGCGCCGCACGAATAGTCTCCGGAATTGTTGTTTTGGCCCTTGTCTGTAAGCTTGGAAAATGTCGGCATGATTCTCTCTCTGGAATGCCTGTCTATCGCCTTACCCTACAATTCCCGAGCGCGAATTTTCTTAGAATACAAAGCTATGCCGATGCGGTCCGGATTGCCGGTTGCGAGTGATGAAATGCAAAGGCTGCTTGCATTCCTGAGTGCAAGCGCACGCCTTGTCGTCTTGACCGGCGCCGGCATCAGTACCGCTTCCGGGATTCCCGGTTACCGCGACGCCTTTGGCAACTGGCAGCGCAAGCCGCCGGTGACACACCAGGAATTCATTGGCGACCTGGCAGTGCGTAAACGCTATTGGGCACGCAGCATGCTGGGCTGGCCGATGATGCGCGCAGCCAAGCCGAACGCGGCACATATGGAACTGGCAAGGCTTGAGCAGCAGGGCCGCCTGGCACACCTGATCACGCAAAACGTCGACGGCCTGCATACAGCGGCCGGCAGCGCCAGCGTGCTCGAACTTCATGGCCGCCTGCGCGACGTCAAATGCATGGTCTGCGACGCCGCTCACGCGCGCGAGTGGCTCCAGTCATCGCTGGTGGCCGCCAACCCGGGCTTTCTCGACGCATCGGCGAGTGTCGCCCCGGATGGCGACGCCGATCTCGACGCCGACTTCCACGACTTTGAGCTCACGTCCTGCACCAACTGCGGCGGCATGCTCAAGCCCGATGTGGTGTTTTATGGCGACAGCGTGCCGCTGGCGCGCGCGCGCGCTGCGCTGGCGGCGATCGAGGTCGCGGATGCATTGCTGATCATCGGCTCCACCGTGATGGTGCGCTCGGGCTACCGGCTATGCGAAGCCGCACACGTGGCAGGAAAACCGATCGCCGCGATCAATCTCGGGCGCACACGCGCCGACGCGCTTTTGTCACTGAAGTTACAAGTCGAGTGCGGCGCAGCACTGGAAGGACTGGCCGACCGCCTTAGTCGGGCTTGACGGTGCACCACGACCAGGTTCGATCACCAGCAGCGCCTGGCTGCGACCTTGATTCCGAGCGCATGCGCGTCGCGCACCCATTCAGCAGATCTGCCCCGCCACGTCGGGAAACCGGTCTTGCAACGCTGCACATGTGCAAAACCGCTTCGCGCTTCAACGCCCCTTGAAATCGGGCGTGCGTTTCTCGGCAAACGCCTTGCGGCCTTCGTTGTAGTCCTCGCTGGCGAAGCAGGCCTTGACCATTCGCTCGACCAGCGCGATGTCGCGCTGATCGGCGTCCTTGCGAATTTCCAGCAGGGCCCGCTTGGCAGCAGCCACCGTCAGGGGTGCATTCTCGGCGATCTGGTTGACGTATGCAGTCACCACCGCGTCGAGTTCGGCAGCCGGCACCACCTGCTTGGCAAGACCCATGGTGAGCGCATCGGCGGCGCCGAAAATACGCGCGCTGAAAAACAGGTCGGCGGTATTGGCCGGTCCCAGAACCTCGGTGAAGCGCTTGAGCCCGGGATACTGGTAGCCCAGCCCGAGGCGCGCCGCCGGCATGCGGATCTTGGCGTCGTCGGCGATGATGCGAATGTCGCAGTTGAGCGCCAACCCGAGGCCGCCGCCCATGCAGATGCCGCGAATCTTGGCCACTGTCGGTTTGGGGCAATCGAGCACCGCCGAATAGCCGCCGTCGACCGCCTTGTTGTAGTCGTCGTTGGCGCTGCCGGTGCGCTGCTTGTCGAACTGCGAGATGTCGGCGCCGGAAATGAATGCACGGTCGCCGGCGCCGGTGATGACGATCACCCGCACTTCGGGGTCGGCGACAAATTCGGCGATGACTTTCGGCACCGCGGTCCACATGTCGAAATTGACAGCATTGAATTTGCGCTGGTTGTCGAACACGACATAGCCGACCCGGCCTTCCCTGTGGTGGGTAAGCTGGCCGGGACGTTCTTCGGTGGTGACGGTCATGGAATCCTCGAATGAAATGCCTGCGTTTGAATGCTGCGAAATGCTGTGCGGCGCCGCCGGCCTTGACGCCGGCGGAATGCGATCTGTCCGAGCCTCAATTGTAATCCGGCGCTCCCGCGAAATTCGCCGACTTGTCTCGCTTTCCAGTCCGATTTGCGCGAAGATGCGCGCTTTCCAAATGTTTGAACCCGAAACGGAGACCAGATGAAATCGTGGTGGATCGAAGGCGGCACCGGCACTCTCGAAATGCGCGACGCGCCAACCCCGGAACCGGCTGCCGGCGAGGTACTCATCCGCATCAAGGCCGCGGGCCTGAACCGCGGCGAATTCATTCGCGGCCACGGCCTGCATACGCCGGGCAAGGCGAAGTCGGCCGGGCTCGAAGGGGCGGGGGAAGTCATCGCCGTCGGCGGCGCGGTACGCAAATTCAAGGTAGGCGACCCGGTGATGGGTCGCACCATGACCGGCTTTGCCGAGTACTCGGTGATCGCCGAAGGCGAAACCATGCCCAAGCCGCCTTCGCTCACCTGGGAAGAGGCAGCCGGCGCCTCGCTGGCGCAATGGGTGGCCTATGACATGGTGGTGCCGGAAGGTGAAATCGGCGCCGGCGACTGGGTACTGGTCACCGGCATCTCGTCCGGTGTCGGGGTGGCGGCGATGCAGATCGCAAAGTACCTGAAAGCCGGGGTCATCGGCACCTCCGGCTCGGCCGCCAAGCTTGATCGCCTGAAGGCCATGGGCCTGGATGCCGGCATCGTCGCCCGCGGCCCGGGCTTTGCCGCCGAGGTCATGCGCATCACCGCCAACCAGGGAGTGAAGATGGCGATCAACAACGTAGGCGGCACCGCGTTTCCCGACGCGCTGGCGGCGCTGGCGTACCGCGGCCGACTCGGCATCGTCGGCTATGTCGACAACACCCTGAAGGCCGAGATCGACTTGGACGCGGTGCATGCCAGGCGCCTGCGCGTGTTTGGCGTGTCGAACAAGCTGCGCCCGGTGGCCGAGCGTGCCGAAACCGTGGCCGGCTTCATGCGCGACATCTGGCCGGCGTACGCCAGCGGCTCGATCAAGCCGGTGATCGATCAGGTGTTCGATTTCGACCAATTGCCGGCCGCCCGCGACGCCATGGAAAGCAACGCCCAGGTAGGCAAGATCGTGGTGCGCGTGGCAACCTGATGTTCGCCACCTGGCCGTTGGCAGCCGCCAAAGGCCGCCTTTACGTAGCAGTTCAGTCGTTGAATCGTCCGGCTTAGCCGGCGATTCAACGCGATTCAAGCTCGCCGAAAGTAGGGGTTCACTTTTGGCGACTCAGTCTGCCGTGATCCCCGCCTGCTTGACGATGCGTTCCCACAACACGTATTCGCGCTCCATGCGTTCGCCCAGTTCCTTCTGCGTCGACGGCACCGCATCCATGCCGTGCTCCCTGATCTGCTCGCGAACCTGCGGGTCGTTCAAGGCACGGACAATCTCGCGGTTCCAGCGCTCCGCCAGTTCACGCGACATCTTCGCCGGCGCCACGAAGGCATACCAGTTGCTGACGTCATAGCCGGGAAAGCTCTCGCCGATGGTCGGAATGTCGGGCAGGGTTTCGCTGCGCTTCGACCCGGTCACCGCCAGCGCGCGGATCTTGCCGGCCTTGATCTGCGCGACCGCTGACGGCGCCGACGCGAATGAGGATTGAACCTGGTTGCCCAGCAGGTCGGCCATCGCCGGGCCGCCGCCTTTGTATGGCACGTGGGTCAGGTCGACCTTGGCGATCACTTCGAACAATGCGCCGCTCAAGTGCCCCGTGCTGCCTATGCCCGAAGTGCCGTAGGCGATCGCGCCGGCCCTGGTGCGCGCGAACTTCACGTACTCATCGAGGCTGCGCATCGGTTGCGCCGGATTGACCACCAGCACATTGGGAAACGCCACCGCCATCGAGATCGGCACAAAATCACGCCGCGGGTCGTAGCCGAGCTTTTTGGTCAGGTGCGGCGCCACCGTCAGCGGTCCGATCGCCGACAGGTGGATGAAGTGGCCATCCACCGGCCCGCGGGTAGCCAGTTCGGCGGCGAGATTGCCGCCAGCGCCCGGCTTGTTGTCGACGTTGACCGGCTGCCCCAGTTGTTCCGACAGTTTTTTCGCCAGCAGGCGGGCGGTGATGTCGGTGCCGCCGCCAGGCGCGAATCCGACCGAGAGCAGGATCGGCTTGGACGGGAACACCGATGGTGCCTGGGCGATCGCAGGTCCCGCCAGCAGAATGGCAGCGAAGCCGGCGATTGCCAGGCGCAGCTGCCGGGCAGGGGGGGTGCTGTTGTTTGAAATGGTCATGCTGTGGCTCCGGCTATTGGTCCCGCAGCCGCTGGTCCGGCCGGCATACCTGCCACTGGCACCAGATCACCGGCGCGATCCGATTTTCGATCGTTGCCAAAAACATGACAGCCCCGCCGCAGGCAAGTCTTTGTCATGGATGATGCAATGCCCGATCGACCGCGTCCGCAACAGCTGCAGGTTGTCAGCGGCAGCGCTCGCCGCGCTGCCGTCAGGCGACGGATTATAGGTCGCCGTCAGGCCGGCACTGCAAGCGTTTCCTCGCAGGCTGCAATCGCGGCCGCCACATCGCCGGTCGACCACAGGTAGCGCTTCTCGCCGCACACATGATTGAGCCACATCAGGCGGTAGCTCGCCTCGAGATCGCTGACGAACAACTGGTGGTTCATCAGGGGCAGACGACCCATGCGGTCGCGGATGTCGGAGCGGAATGCCGCCAGCCGCCGCGGATCGTTCGCCAGCGCCGCGGCAAGCTCCACATAGGCATCTTCGTCGGCCGCGATCAGTTCGTCCAGCTGCAGGCCGCGCAGGGTCGACGCGGTCGCCGATTCGAATGCCTGGTCGCCGGCCACGGTGACCACCGGCAGCCCCATCCACAGGGAATGCATGGTGGTGGTGCCGCCGGAAATCGGGAACGTGTCAAGCGCGATGTCGGCCTTCAGGCCGAGTTGCATGAAGCCATCGAGCGCCAGGCGTGGCAACAGGCAAATGCGGTCCAGCGGCAGGCCGGCCGCCAGCAGACGCTCGCGCTGCTGTTCGACCGCCTCTTCCTGCGTGCGTTCATAGCCGATCAGGATCAGGATCGAATCCGGCACCCGGTCCAGCACCCGGCGCCACAGCCGCAGCATCTGGTCGGTGACTTTTTTCAGGTTGTTGAGCGAGGCGAAGGTCGGTCGCCCGCCCTCTTCCATCGGCGGGCGCAAGGCCAGGGGTGTATCGGGCGGCGGCTGGTAGCAGGCCATGCCGCGCATGCGGAACAGGCTCTCGCAATGCCCGCCCTCGGTCTTGCCGGGCGGATCCATCGAAGCATCGGTGATGCGGTAGTCCATCGCCGCCATCCCGGTGGTGTACATGAAGCCGAGCCAGGTCGCCTGCACCGGCGCCGGCCGGCGCGCGAAGGCGAGCAGGCGGTTGCCCATGGTGTGACCAGACAGGTCGATCAGGATGTCGATCTTCTGGCGCCGGATCAACCCGGCTAGTTGCTCGTCGGTCATCGCGGTGACATCGAACCATTGGTCGACATTGCGCCTGATGCGTGCGGTCACATGGTCGGCCGGGCCGGTGGCAAACACGCAGACGTCGAACTTTTTCCGGTCGTGACAGGCAAACACCGGCTCGACGAAATAGGCCACCGCATGGTCGCGCAGATCAGCCGATACATAGCCCACGCGCAGCTTGCGGCCGGGCGTGCGGTCGAGCTGCAAGGCGGGCGCGGCGCGCGTCAGCGGGTCGGCGAAGCGCTTGCCCCAATCGCGAAAGGCGGCCAGGGTTTTCGCCGGATCGCCGCCATAGGTGCCCAGCAGGTAGGCGCGAAACGGATAGGTGTTCGGATTGTCGGGCGCGATGGCGATCGCCTGCTCCATCAATGCGATGGCGGCCTCGTGCGAACCCATGGTTTCGAGACAGATCGACTTGCCGTAAATGGCATCGAGATGGCGGGCGTCCATTTGCAGGACGAAATCAAAGGTCTCGATTGCCGGCTTGAGCTTGAACAGGCGCATGAAGCAAAAGCCCTGGCGCGCCCAGGCGTCGAGGTTGCGCGGATTGGCGGCAACCAGGCGGCTGTAGCAGCCCAGCGCATCGATGAATTCGTTGCGCTGTTCGTAGGTCGCGCCGAGCCGGGCCAGCAAGGCCGGATCGTCCGGCCGCGTTTTCGCCTGCTTCAGCAGGCGGTCGAGATCATCGTCGAGCCGCGACATTGTTCACCTGGTACCGGGTCACATACACCGGTGAACGATAAGCGGCCGGCAGCGCGGACGATTGCGTGAATAGCGCGGCAATCGTGGGCGATATCCCGCAACCGCGATGATTGATCGTTCCCAAAAACATGACAGCCTCGCCAGAGGCATGTTTTTGTCATGAATTATGCAATTCTCAATAAGTGCGATCGTCGGTGCTGTCGGCCAAGCGCCGACTAAGCCCGCTGCCGGAGCGCCACCCGGGATCAGGACTTTTTGCCGCTGGCCCGCAAATACAGCGGCATCACCTCGGGCAAATGCTTCTCGATTTCCTTGATCCGGGTGTCGGACGCCGGATGGGTCGAGAACCACTGCGGCGGCGCCCCTTTGCTCGCCTGTTGCATCTTGCGCCACAGGGTGATGCCCGCGCGCGGATCGTAACCGGCGCGCGCCGCCAGTTCCAGGCCGACGGTGTCGGCTTCGGTCTCGTCGTCGCGCGAGAATTTGAGGGTCAGGAGGCCGGCCGACTGGCCCAGCACCGCATTGCCCACATTGCCCAGGCCCAGCACGCTGGAAAGCACGTTGGCGCCGATATTGGTGGCCGCCGATTTGCCCATCCGTTCGCGCGCGTGTTCGCGCAAGGCATGCGCGATCTCGTGCCCCATGACCATCGCCACTTCATCGTCGGTCAGCTTGAGGGTATCGAGAATGCCGACATAGAAGGCGATTTTGCCGCCAGGCATGCAGAACGCGTTGATCTGCTTGCTGCCAAGCAGGTTGACTTCCCATTTCCACTGCGCGGCACGTGGATTCCACTTGCCGGTATGGGGCAGAATTCGCTCGGCGATCACGCGCAAACGCCGGACTTGCGGATGATCGGCCGGCGCCAGACCCTTTTGCTGTGCCGCCTGCTGCAGCATCTGCTGATACTGCTGCGCGGCGCCGCGCTCGACCTGCTCGGCCGGCACCAGTTTGGCAAAGGCCGAAGTCTTGCCGACATTCACCCCTTCCTTCTGCGCTTCATCGCGCGCGACCGCCGGCAGCGCCAGGGCGATCAGGACTGCTGCGGTGTGCAAGAGTTTGTTCATGACTTGAGCGTAGGCCCCGCCAAGGGAGATGCGAACGAGGTGCAGAGTATAGCCACAAGATAGGGCCGGAAGATGCCGAATTCAAGCGCCTTCCGGCCTGCGCGCGGCACTCAGAACTGGGTCGCCGGCAGGTGCAGCAGCAGCCCGTCCAGACCCGCATCAAGCCGCAACTGACAGGCCAGCCTGCTGGCCGGCTTCCGTTCGGCCGCCGTGAAGTCAAGCAGCGCCAGTTCGTCGGCCTCGGCCGGCGCCAGGCGGCCGACCCACGCAGGGTCGACAAACACGTGGCAAGTAGCGCACGAACAAAGCCCGCCGCACTCGGCAGCAATGCCCCGGACGTTGTTGAACAAGGCAGCTTCCATCGCCGAAGTGCCAAGCGCCGCCTCGACAGTACGTGCCGAACCGCCAGGCTCGATAAAGGTGATCTTGACCATTCAACTATGTGCGCAGCGCACGGAAGCGCGTTGGTTTTTCGTGGCATTTGTCTGCCGTGCAATCGTCCGGCTCCGCCGGCGATTGCACGCAAATAAGCCCCGGCAAAAGCAGGGGTTCACTTTTGCCGGCCCCTTAAAACATCTCGAAATACTCGCGCTGCTCCCAGTCGGTGACCTCAAGGTCGAAACGCGCGAGTTCGGCTTCCTTGATGCGACAGAAATAGTCGACGAAATCGTCGCCCAGCCCGGCGCGCAGACAGGTGTCTTCACGCAATGCGGCGAGTGCCTCGCGCAAGGAACGCGGCAGCGCCGGCGCCACCGTCTCGTAGGGCGCATCGGCCGACGGCCCGGGATCGAGCCGTCGTTCAAGACCATCGATGCCGGACAATATTTGGGACGCGAAATACAGGTAAGGATTGGCCGCCGGTTCGCCGACGCGATTCTCGATCCTTGAAGCCGCGCCACTGTTACTCATCACCCGCAACATCGCCGCCCGATTGTCGCTGCCCCACAGCACGCGGTCGGGCGCCAGCGAGTTCGGGCGGAAGCGCCGATAGCCATTGATGGTCGGCGTCGACAAGGCGGTCGCGCCGCGGGCATGGGCCAGCAATCCGCCGAGCCAGTGCATGCCGGCACCAGACAACGGTGTGACCGCACCGGCAGCGGCGGCGAAGGCATTGGCGCCGCTTACCAGGTCAATCAGCGACTGATGCAGGTGCCAGCCGCTGGAGAAAATGTTTGGCATCGCCGGGCGGCACATGAAGGTGGCGTGGTAACCCGCGCGCCGGCACACCTGCTTGACCGCGTTGCGAAACAGCACCATTGCGTCGGCGTTGGCCAGGCCGGATTGCGGCCCGAAGGTGAATTCGAACTGGCTCGGGCCGTACTCGACTTCCAGCGAACGCAGCGGCAGGCCGAGCGCCTGCACGGTCTTGCGCAGCATTTCGATCACCGGCTCAACCAGGTCATAGCGCAATTCAGTCAGGTACTGGTAGCCGTGAGACAGCAATTCGACATCGGGCGGCGTGCCAGGCTGGCCGGCGTCGGCCAGCGCCATGCGCGGCTCGGTGGTTCGAAAAACATGGAACTCCACCTCCAGTCCGGCGAGAAAACCGTAGCCACGCTGCTTCAGGGCATGCACCGCGCGCGCCAGGACGTGGCGGGTGCCAAACGGCAATGGGCGACCGTCATGAAAATACGGATCGCACAGCACCCAGCCACTGGCCGGCGCCCATGGCAGTACACGAAAGGTGCACGGATCCGGCACGATGCGGATGTCCGCCGCGCCCTGCATTTCGGGAATACCATGGCCGCTGCCGGCGCTGAATATCGGGTAGGCGGTGCGATGCGCGGAATCCTTGAACAGCAGGGTCGAGGTGACCGACACGCCTTCCTCAAGCATCGCCAGCGCCTCGGCGGCGACCAGTGTCTTGCCGCGCGTCACGCCATGCTGGTCGGGGAACACGAAGCGCACGACCTCGATGCTGCCGCCCCGCAAGGCAGCCGCCATCTCGCGCGCGGCGGCGCGCTGGTCGTCGCCCCACAAGCCGTGACGGGCGACGAAACTCACGTCGCCGCCTCGTGCGCCGGCGCCTCCGGCACCGCGAGCGCGGCGGGATCGCTGTTCGCGCACCATGCCGCGCCACGCCGCTTGGCGCGGTCTGCCTCGATCCAGTACTGGCTCCACGGCATGTCCCGCGCGATACCGTCGACCGTGACCGGCCCGCGCAATCGCGCCGCGGCCGTCGCGTCCGGCCGCATCGGCAGGCTGTCGCCGGCACGCTGCCGGTCGATCGCCTCGAGCAGCAAGCGACGGTAGCGCATGATGGCGCGATCGCTGGTGCCCAGGTGTTCGCGGGTGCGATCCTGGATCGGTCCCTGACCCTCGACCGCCCACTGGTCATGGATGTTGATGTCCAGGCCCATCCCGGTGTAGGTTTGCGCGTTCTGCTCGGCCGCGTCAAAACCGTAATTGTTGGCTCGATTCAGGCGCGGGGTGTAGTCCGGCAGCGCATAGGTGGCCAGTCGCTGCGCGCGCATCTGCGCCTGATCGACCGGCGCACCGAAACTGGTGAAGATCGCGACCCAGTAGCAATGGGTATCGTCGACCGGCACATGCCATTGCGTGATCGTCATCTCCTCGCTCATCGGGATCACGAAGGCTTGCGGGAACACCAGGTTGGTCACCCGCACGTGGGTGCGCACGTCATCGATATGGCGCAGCGCCGTCAGACGCAGCCCATGGTCGACGCCGTCCACCAGAATCTCCGGTCGCCCGAATTCGCGCATCAGCCGGGTCATCGGCCAGTCGGAATCGGCTGATACACCGCGGAACTGACGCCCGTAGCCTTGCTTCGGATCCTCGTCTTCGAAGAACCGGTGCAGATAGGACGCATGCGCCGGATCGATCCCGACTTCAAGCGCCTGCAGCCAGTTGCACTCGAACAAACCCTTGAACGCGAAGCTATGGCTGGCCGGCGCGACGAAGCAGTCGAATGCCGGAAACGCCGGCGGCGCACCGCTGCCGACGTAGGCGAAGATCACCCCGCCCTGTTCGACGACCGGATAGGCGCCTTGACGCACCCGCTCGCGCAGTTTGCTGGCGGCCGGTTCGGCCGGCGTATCCAGGCACTTGCCGGCCGGGTCGAACAGCCAGCCATGGAACACACAGCGCAGGCCGCCGTCTTCAAGCCTGCCGAAGGCCAGATCGGCGCCGCGATGCGGGCAATCGCGGTCGAGCATGCCAAGCTTGCCGGACTGGTCGCGGAACAGCACGTAATCCTGGCCCATCAGGCGCACCGCCCGCAACGGCCGGCCGCCCGCCAGTTCCTCGCTCAACGCGACCGGCTGCCAATACTGGCGCAACAGCGTGCCCGCCGGCGTGCCGGGGCCGACGCGGCACATCAAATCATTTTGCTCGGCACTCATCATGATGTGCGGCCTTACACAGACAGGAGACAGGTGATTGTAGCGTTCCGCGTCGCCGGCACCAGCGCCGATCAGCGCGCCGTCTTGATCCCGATCAAGCACGCCGCCAGCGCCCGCGCTAGGATGCGCCGATGCATTCCGCCCCCGCAATTCCGCCATTGCTGGCGCGCAGCGTCGGCGACTTTCTGCGCCGGCATGCGCCGTTCGCGCAGATGGATGAGCGCCATCTCGAGTCGATGGCTGCACACGCGACAGTCAACTATTTCCCGCATGGCGCCCGCTTGCTCGGCGCCTCCGACGGTGCCCCTAGCCTCTACTTCGTGATCCAGCGCGGTGAAGTCAGCAGCGCACTGCCCGGCGCCACGCATGGCGCCGCCTTGCATGCAGGCGAGTCGTTCCCGCTGGGCGCCCTGGTCGAAGGGCGGCCGGTGGTCAACGACTATGTCGCCTGTGGCGACACCTTCTGCTACGAATTCGACAAGGCGATTTTCGACCAGCTGATCGCCGAGAGTGCACCATTCGCCGCCTACTGCACGCGGCGAATCGCCCATCTGCTGCAGGAGTCGCGACGCCAGACCCGCACCCTGGCCATCGAGGAAGCCCACGCCCAGCACAACATGAGCAGTCTGTTGTCGACGCTGCCGCGCCGCGAGCCGGTAACCTGCGCACCCCAGGCGCCGCTGCGTACGGTGCTCCTGACCATGCGTGATAGGCGCATCGGATCGGTGGTCGCAGTGGACGCGGACAACCGGGTGGTCGGCATCCTGACCGAACGCGATGTGGTCGATCGAATTGCCCTTGAAGGCCGGTCGCTCGACGCACCACTGGCATCGGCCATGACCGGCGAGCCGCACACCATCGATGAAAGCGCCAGCGCCTTTGATGCCGCCCTGCTGATGGCGCGGCACACGATACGCCACCTCCCGGTGACCCGCGGCGGAACATTGGTGGGCGTGGTGTCGGAGCGCGACCTGTTTTCGCTGCAGCGCATGGGCATGCGGGAAGTCGGTCGCGCCATCAATCAGGCCACCGGAGTGGAGGCGCTCGCCGCCGCCGCCGCCAACATACGAAGCCTGGCGAAAAACCTGCTGGCCCAAGGAATGGCGGTGGAGCAGTTGACGCAACTGATCGTCGCCTTGAACGACCGCCTGGTAGCGCGCGCGATCGATCTGGCAGCCAGCGCCGCTGGCATCGTCCAAGGCGAGTTCTGCTGGATCGCATTGGGCAGCGAAGGGCGGATGGAGCAAACCATCAGCACGGACCAGGACAACGGCCTGATTTTCACACCGGCACCGGATCAGAGCGCCAATGCCGGCCGGGCCCGGCTGCTGGGTTTCGCCGCACAGGTCAATCAATTGCTTGCCCGACTCGGCTTCCCCTTGTGCAAGGGCGACATCATGGCGGGCAATCCGAAGTGGTGCCTGAGCCTTGCGGAATGGCAGGAGCGTTTCGCCGACTGGCTCCGCAATCCCGGTCCCGATGCGCTGCTCAACGCCGCGATCTTCTTCGATTTCCGCGCCCTCCGCGGCAACCCTGCGCTGGCGGACACGCTGCGCCAATGGCTGACCGACGAGGCTGCGCAACGTCCGGCGTTTGTGCGCATGCTGGCGGAAAATGCGCTGGGCAACACCCCGCCGCTGAACATTTTTGGGGAACTGTCGGCGGCCGGCACGGTAGACCTCAAGGGGCAGGGGGCGCGGCCGTTCATCGATGCCGCCAGGGTGCTGGCCCTGACCGGCGGCATCAACGCCACCCGGACCACGCAGCGCCTGTCCCTGGCCGCCGCACACCACGGTGTACCCGCTGAAGCCGAGGCCATGATCGACGCATTCCACTTCGTTCAGACCCTGCGCCTGCAACGCCAGTTTGAATCCCTTGAGGACGGCGGCCCGCCAAACGAAATCCGGCTGGCCACCCTCAACGAGCTTGACCGGCGCATTCTCAAGGAAGCATTTCGGCAGGCGCGCAAACTGCAAAGCCGCCTCAAGCTCGATTACGCCTTGTAAGAATGTTCAATCACTGGTTGACTCGCAAGTCGGACCCGGACCCGGCGCTCAAACAACGCATCGCCGGATGGCAGGCAAGGCCGGCCCCGCCTGCTGACGCGAGCTTCGGCGCTTCGCGTTATGTCGTCCTCGACTGCGAGACCAGCGGCCTCGATTCGCGCAGCGACCGTCTGCTTGCGGTCGGCGCTGTGGGTCTGGCGGGCCTGCGCATCGCGCTTGCCGACAGCTTCGATACGGTCTTGCGTCAGGACCAGGTCAGCAGCCGTGAAAACATCGTGATTCACGGCATCGGCGAAGCCACCCAACTCGAAGGTGAAGAGCCGCCACAGGCATTGATGCGGCTTCTTGAATTCTGCGGCAAGTCGCCACTGATCGCCTACCAGGCGCCGTTCGACGAGGCTTTCACCAAGCGCTGCATCGATTGGCATCTGGGCCTGCGCCTGCGCCTGCCCTGGCTCGACCTGGCGGCCATTCTGCCGGTTCTGTTCGATGCCAAACCGAATCAGCCGCTGGATCATTGGCTGCTGCGATTCGGCATCGAAGTGCCGGCGCGCCACAGCGCGTTGGGCGATGCGTTCGCCACTGCGCAACTGGCGCAGATCGGGTTCTCCCGCGCTCGCGCGCAGGGCGTCGAAGGCTTTGCAGCGCTGACGAAGCTCGCGCGCGACACGCGCTGGCTGCACGACTGAAAAGCGGCCAGATCGCACCGCGATTGCCACCGCCGTCCGCGATCCGGCAGGCTGCTAGACTCGCGCCCGATGAATTTTCGCGACTTCGCCGCTGTCTATGCCCAACGCCGGGTTGCGCTCCTGCTGCTGCTCGGCTTTTCCTCGGGCCTGCCGCTGGCCCTGACCTCGGGCACGCTGCAAGCCTGGGCCACGGTCGAAGGCCTGGACATCAGGACCATCAGCTTTCTGACGCTCGCCGGCTCGGCCTACACACTCAAGTTCCTGTGGGCGCCGCTGATGGACCGCTTCGTGCCGCCGTTCCTGGGTCGGCGACGCGGCTGGATGCTGGTCTCGCAGTTGCTGCTGATGGCCGGGATTGCCGCGATGGGCAGCCTGTCGCCCAGGGATTCGATACTTGCGCTGGCAGCGATGGCTGTGGTGGTGGCCTTCTTCTCGGCATCGCAGGACATCGCATTCGACGCCTACCGCACCGATTTGTTGAAGGCCGACGAACGCGGCGCCGGCGCCGCGGTCTCGGTGCTCGGCTACCGCCTGGCGATGCTGGTGTCCGGCGGCCTCGCCCTGGTGCTCGCCGACAGCTACATCGGCTGGCGTGCCACCTATTGGCTGATGGCGGCCCTGATGACCATCGGGATGGTCGCCACCTATGTCGCCGCCGATCCCAGCCATTCCGAGCCGCCGCCACGCACGCTGGACGAGGCAGTGATCGGGCCGCTGAAGGATTTTTTTTCACGCAACGGCGCGCTGCTGGCATTGGCGCTGATCGTTCTGTACAAGCTGGGTGACGCCTTCGCCGGCAGCCTGAGCACGGCGTTCCTGATTCGTGGTGTCGGCTTCTCGGCCACCGAGGTCGGCGCGATCAACAAGATTCTCGGCCTGGTAGCTACGATCGTCGGCGCGCTGGCCGGTGGAGCGCTGATGTCCAGGCTGTCGCTGTACGGCGCGCTGATGCTGTTCGGCGTGCTGCAGGCGGTGACCAATCTCGGCTTCTGGGTGCTGGCGGTGACACCGAAATCCTATGCGTTGATGGCGTCGGTGGTCGGTCTGGAAAACCTCTGTGGCGGCATGGGGACCGCGGCATTCGTCGCCTTCCTGATGACCTTGTGCCGGGTGCGTTACTCGGCCACCCAGTTCGCCCTGCTGTCGGCCCTTGCGGCGGTCGGCCGCACCTATCTAGCGGGCCCGCTTTCGGGGTTGATGGTGGCCGATTTCGGCTGGGCCACGTTCTTCGTTGCCACTTTCGTGATCGCCTTGCCTGGCTTGTTTCTGCTCTGGACCCAGCGCCGGATGATCGATGCGATCGCGGCGCAGCCGTAACCGGCTACGGAATGCCGGCGGCGCCGGGCGTCATCGTCGCTTTTGCCGCCCTGACGCGGTAAATCGCAAGTTCGCCGTTGATGTTGGGCGCCGTTGTCACCGGCCGGCCGTGGGCCATGGCGACACGTTCGACGATCACCAGGCCGAGTTGCCTGCACAGGCTCTCGAAATCGTCGAGCGTGCACAGGTGCACATTGGGCGTGTTGTGCCATTGATACGGCAGGGCATCGGACACCGGCATGCGGCCGGCCTCAAGCTGGCGGAAATGCGGCTCATAACGGAAATTCGGAAACGAGACGATCGCCTCACGCCCGACCCGCACCATTTCCGCCATCAGGGCTTCGATGTTGTGCATCGCCTGCAGGGTTTGCGAGAGCAGCACGGTATCGAACGATGCATCGGCGAAACTGCGCAGGCCGCGTTCGAGATTGCCTTGCAGGACATTGATGCCGTTTTTCAGCGCCGCCAGCACGTTGCCGTCGTCGATCTCGATGCCATAGCCTTCGACCCCGCGGGCGCGAGCCAGGAATTTCATCAGGCTGCCGTCACCACAGCCGAGATCGAGCACGCGGCTGCCGGGACGGACCATGCCGGCGATGATGGTGAAGTCGGAACGCAGCGCCCGGTTGCCGTTGGTCAATACGCTCATGCCCTCTCCGCGATCGAATCGAAAAAGCTGCGGGCCAGCGCGTGATAGCGCGCGTCGTCGAGCAGGAATTCATCGTGCCCATGCGGCGCGTCGATCTCGGCATACGAGACCTGCGCGCGGTTGGCGGTCAGGGCGTCGACGATCTCGCGCGAGCGCGCCGGTGAAAAGCGCCAGTCAGTGGTGAACGACACGACCAGGAATTTGACTGCCGAGGCTGGTTTCAAGGCCGCGGCCAGGTCACCGCCCACGGCGGCGGCCGGATCGAAATAGTCGAGCGCCTTGGTGATCAACAGATACGTGTTGGCGTCGAAATACGCGGAAAATTTCTCGCCCTGATGGCGCAGATAGGACTCGATCTGGAATTCCGTGCCGTAGCCGAACTGCAAGCCGTCGCGCAACTCGCGGCCGAATTTCTCGGCCATCACGTCATCCGACAGATAGGTGATGTGGCCGATCATGCGCGCCACCCTGAGACCCCGTTCGGGCACCACGTCATGCTCGTAGAAATGCCCGCCGTGAAAATCGGGATCGGTGATGATCGCCTGCCGTGCCACTTCGTTGAATGCGATGTTCTGTGCCGACAGCCGCGGCGCCGCCGCCACCACCAGCGCATTGGCGACCCGTGCCGGATAGGCGATCGCCCATTGCATCGCCTGCATTGCGCCGAGCGAGCCGCCCATGACGGCGGCGAAGCGCGTGATTCCGAGTCGATCGGCCAGCCGCGCCTGTGCGTTGACCCAATCCTCGACGGTAACCACCGGAAAGTCGGCGCCATAGCGGCGGCCGGTTTCCGGATTCGGGTGGCGCGGACCGGTCGAACCGAAGCAACCGCCCAGGTTGTTGACGCCGATGACGAAAAAGCGATTGGTGTCGAGCGGCTTGCCGGGCCCGACCATGTTGTCCCACCAGCCGGGATTGCCCGGGTCGTCGGCGTAGACGCCGGCGACGTGATGCGAAGCGTTGAGCGCGTGGCACACCAGCACCGCGTTGGAGCGCGCGGCATTGAGTTGACCATAGGTCTCGTAGACCAGTTCGAAGTGCGGAATCGACCTGCCGCTGCGAAATACGAAGGGCGTGTCGAAGCGCGCGACTTGCGGACTGACGATGCCGACCGATTGCGAATCCAAGAACCGCTCCCGAAAAAAAACCCGATTGCCGTGGCGGCTAATCGGGTTGCTGGATTTCCTTCGGTAGTCCATGCACCTCTTTAGCCGGATTTATATAGCGCCCGCAATCCGATGATCAAATCGGCGCTCTGTTTCCATTGTACTACCCGTTGCCTGCCGCGCGCTTCTGCCATTGTTCGCGGCGCACTTGCAGCCGCCGCGCGGGCCCGCGCTTGACCGTCCCGTGCAGCGCGAACTCGTGCAATCTGGCCAGCACGAACTTGCGCACCCCGATCGGCAGTCCGGCCGATTCCCTGAGAAAGCGCGCATTGACCCGCTCGGCATCGAACGCGCCACCGGCTTCGAGCAGCGGCGTTTCGCTGCGCGAAACCGCATCCACGCCGTCGTGAAACAGGCCGGCACCGGCTTTCCAGCTGATCGCGCTCTCGTCATTGCGATTGCGGTTGTAGCAGAGCTGCATGTGGACCGGTTCGTCGCCCTGGTACCACAGGTAAAGATCAAAAAAATCGCTTTCGAACCAACGCTTGGTCACCTGCGGATCGCTTTGCACTACACGGGTGATTTCCCTAAGCATTGAGCTGCGCCAGCATTTCACGCAAGCGCTCCGGCTCTTCTGTGCGCAACATGCGCTTGACCAGCGCTTCAACTTCCGGAAGGCTGCTTTGCAGCACCCGTTGCTTGACCGCCAGCAACTGCGCCGGATGCATCGAAAACTGGCGCAGTCCCATGCCGAGAAGCAGGCGCGTCATCGCCACTTCACCCGCCATTTCACCGCACACCGCCACCGGCACGCCGGCCTTGTTGGCCACCCGTATGGTGTTGGCCACCAGGTAGAGCACGGCCGGATGCAAGGGGTCGTACAGGCTCGCCACCTGGTCATCGGCGCGATCGATGGCAAGCGTGTACTGGATCAGGTCGTTGGTGCCGATCGACAGGTAATCGAGCTTCTTGACGAACAATCCGATCGACAGGGCAGCTGCCGGAATTTCGATCATGCCTCCCACCGCCACGGTCGGGTCGTAGGGGATGTCAGCGGCGTCGAGTTGCGCCCGGGCCTGGTCGATCAGGGCCAGCGACTGTTCGATCTCGTGCCAGTGCGCGATCATCGGCAACAGGATCTTGACCGGGCCGTAGTGCGACGCGCGCAGGATCGCGCGCAGCTGTGCCATGAATATTTGCGGCTCGGCCAGGCAGTAGCGGATCGCGCGCAGGCCGAGCGCCGGGTTGAGCGCGACACCGTCATGCCCGGCATCGGTGTCGACCTGCTTGTCGGCACCGATGTCGAGCGTGCGGATGGTGACCGGGTGGCCGTTCATCGCCGTCACCACGCTGCGGTAGGCTTCGAACTGCTCGTCCTCGCCGGGCGACTGCTTGCGGTTCATGAACAGGAACTCGGTGCGAAACAAGCCGACCCCGGTGGCGCCGGCGTCGTTGGCCGCCTTGACGTCGTCCGGCAACTCGATATTCGCATGCAGTTCGACCGGCGCACCATCGAGGGTTGCGGCCGGCGCACCGGCCAGGCGCATCAACTGCCGACGCTCGACTTGCAGCGCACGGCGCTTCAACTTGTATTCGGCCAGCACCGCCGCGTCGGGCGCGACGATCAGGACGCCGGCGGTGCCGTCGAGGATCAGCCAGTCGTCTTCCTCGACCAGTTCGCGCGCATGGTGCAGGGCCACCACCGCCGGCAAGGCCAGGCTGCGTGCGAGGATCGCGGTATGCGAAGTGACGCCGCCGACATCGGTGACGAAGCCTGCGAACCGGTGCTGCTTGAACAACAGCATGTCGGCCGGCGACAGATCATGGGAGACCACCACCATTTCGCTTTCCTGCGACTGCAGGGCCTTGAGCTTTTGCGTTCGGCTGAGCGCCGAATGGATGCCGGTATCGGCGCCGAGCAGAGATTTGAGCACCCGTTCGGCCACCTGCACGACATCATTCCTGCGTTCGCGCAGGTATTCGTCCTCGATCTGGTCGAATTGCGCGACCAACGCATCCATTTGCTGGATCAGCGCCCATTCGGCGTTGCAACGGCGTTCTTCGATGATGCGCAGCGGCTCCTTCGAGAGCATCGGATCGGCAAGAATCATCGAGTGCAGGTCGAGAAAGGCGCCCATCTCGCCTGGCGACGAATGCGACAGGCTGGCATGCAGGTCCTTGAGTTCCATCTGCACGGCGGCGACCGCACGCTCGAAGCGTGCGCCCTCGGCGGCAACCTGCGCCGGGGCGACCAGATAGTGCGAGACGTCGAGCGCGACCGGCGTGACCAGGTGGGCGCGGCCGATCGCAATGCCACCTGATACGCCGATGCCCTGCAGGGTGAACGACATGTTGGCCCGGGTCTCAGGGTGGGGGAAAAGGGGTCGCGATGGACATGCCTGGAACGGGCCGACGACGGATTGCCGGCCCTATTTGCCTTCGCCGAACTTGTCGGCAATCATCTGCTTCAAAGCCGCCATCGCGCCGGCCTCGTCTTCTCCCGCCGTTTCAATCTCGACTTTCGAACCGACGCCTGCGGCAAGCATCATCACTCCCATGATGCTCTTGCCGTTGACCCGCCGGCCATTGCGGCTGACCCATACCTCGCTCCTGAATTGCGCCGCCAGCTGGGTCAGTTTGGCTGACGCCCGCGCGTGCAGGCCAAGCTGGTTGATGATTTCAACTTCCTCCCGCTGCGGCATGGCAAGCATCCTCCTTGATATTGATCTGACCTCTTGTGCCCGCCTCGATCGCGCGCACAAGAACCTGTTCCAGCGGCAGCGCCCGGTAGGCCAGGGCCCGCACCAGCATCGGCAGGTTGACGCCGGCCACCGCTTCGACATGCCCGGGTTCGAGCAGGCGCGCCCCGATGTTTGAAGGGGTGGCGCCGTAAATATCGGTGAAGACAAGCACGCCGGCGCCGTCATCAATGGCGGCGACATCACGCTGCGCACCGGCCAGAAGCGCAGCCGCGTCATCCGACGCATCGACCGCGATGGCGCGCACATTGGCCTGCGGCGTTCCCAGTACATGGGCAGCCGCCGCCAGCAACGCCGCGCCGGTGGCACCATGGGTAATCAGGAGCACGCCAACCATTGAAATCAGGGCCGCTATCGGAAAACCCGAATATACGGCAAAGGATCAGGCATCGGCATGACATTGCCATGCCGCGCCGCTGCGTCAGGTGGCAGCGACAGCCGCCTCGACGGCGTCGATGAACATTCCCGCCACGTTGAACCCGGTCTGCGCGGTGATCTCCTGAAAGCAGGTCGGGCTGGTCACGTTGATTTCGGTGAGATTGTCACCAATCACGTCAAGGCCTACCAACAGCAAGCCGCGCGCCGCAAGGGTCGGCCCGAGGGCCTCCGCGATCTGCCGGTCGCGCGCACTGAGTTCGCGCGCCACGCCGGTCCCCCCGGCGGCCAGGTTGCCGCGCGTCTCGCCTGCTTTCGGAATGCGCGCCAGGCAATAGGGTACCGGGCGGCCGGCGATCACCAGCACACGCTTGTCGCCATCGACAATGGCCGGCAGATACTTCTGCGCCATGATGGTCTGCGCGCCATTGACTGTCAGCGTCTCGATGATCACCGAAAGATTCGGCTCGGCGCGACTGACCCGAAAAATCCCGGTGCCGCCCATGCCGTCGAGCGGCTTGAATACCGCCTGATCGTGGTGAGCCACAAAGGCGCGCAATTCGTCCTCGCGCCGGGTGACAAGGGTCGGCGCGGTGAACTGTGGAAACTCGGCGATCGCCAGCTTTTCGTTATGGTCGCGCAAGGCACGCGGATCGTTGAACACGCGCGCACCACTCGCCGCAGCGCGGCCGAGCAGATGCGTAGAGTAAAAATACTCCATGTCGAAGGGCGGGTCCTTGCGCATCACTGTCGCGTCAAATGCCGACAAGGCCTCGCGCGCCGGTTCGCCGGCCGCGTACCAGTGGTCGGCCTGCGGCGTCAGGTCGATCTTCATAGTCCAGGCATGAACGACGCCTGCCTCCAGCAGCAGATCACTTTGCAGGCAGGCGTGCAACTGGTGACCGCGGGCAGCCGCCTCGACCATCATTGCGAAGGTCGAATCCTTGTAGGTCTTGAAATCGTCGAGCGGGTCGGCAACGAACAGTAGGCGCACGGTGTTCAGGCCCCCGGTGCGGTTTGTTCGAGCTCATACGAAGCCGCCAGCGCCGCCAGGCGGGCGATCACGCCATAGGTATAGAAGCGGTTGTGGTCGGTCGCCGGATCGTCGCCGGGGTCCGGGGTAGCGCCGGCCGAATCCATGCCCAGGGTTTCGAAGTGGGCGCCCGGCGCATTCAGGTTTTCGGTCGCGCTGCGCAGCGTGTTGACGCGGTAAAAGCTGCCGACGACAAAGCGATCGATCATGTAGACCACCGGCTCGGCGTTGGCGCCGCCGACCTTCTCGATGGTGTGCACGCCTTCCTGGATGATCACTTCGCTGACTTCAAGGCCTTCCTTGACCACCGACATCTTGTTGCGTTGCTTGCGGTTCAGGCCGACCACTTCATCCGCCGACTTGACGCTCATGATGCCCATGCCATAGGTGCCGGCGTCCGCCTTGACGATGACGAAAGGCTCATCGGTGATGCCGTACTCGGCATACTTGGCTCGAATTCGCGGAATGATCGACTCGACGTTCGACTTGAGACACTCTTCGCCGGTGCGCTCATGAAAATTGATCGACCCACAGACGCCAAAATAGGGATTGACCAGCCATGGATCGATATCGATCTCGGCGGCGAACTTCGCCACCACCTGGTCGTAGGCCCTGAAGTGCTGCGACTTGCGGCGTACCGCCCAGCCCGCGTGCAACGGCGGCAACAGGATCTGCTCGTCGAGGCCCTTGAGGATCTCGGGGATGCCGGCCGACAAGTCGTTGTTGAGCAGGATCGCGCAGGGATCGAAGTCGGCCAGGCCAAGCCGCTTGCCGCGCCGCACCAGCGGTTCTACGATCAGCGAGGTGCCATCCGGCAATGAAAACGGCGTCGGCTGGGTGATCTCGGGATTGAGCGTACCCAGCCGCACATTGAGCCCGGTCTGCTTGAGAATGGTCTGCAGGCGCAGGACATTCTGCAAGTAGAACAGATTGCGGGTATGGTTTTCCGGGATCAGCAGCAGATTGCTGGCGTCGGCGCAGTATTTCTCGATCGCCGAAGCGGCCGCCTGCACCGCCAGCGGCTGCATTTCACGCGACAGATTGTTGAAGCCGCCGGGATAGAGATTGGTATCCACCGGTGCGATCTTGAACCCGGAATTGCGCAAGTCCACCGACGAATAGAACGGCGGTGTGTGCTCCAGCCATTCCATGCGAAACCAGCGCTCGATGCGCGTGGCGCTGTCGAGGATCTTGCGTTCAACCGCGGCCATCGGGCCGACCAGCGCGGTCTTCAGATGCGGCACCACCATAGAGAATCTCCGTGCCGAGAACAACGCCCGGGACGGGCGCAAGGCGGCGATTGTAACGAATTCGCCACTACATGCGGATGAACACGGATTCTGCAAGCGCACAAGAAAAAAACGCCCCTTTCGGAGCGCTTTTCCCTTGTCGTTCAATCTCATGAATCGACCGGCTTCGCCGGCGATTCATGACCAACCAGACCGCCTAAAAGTAGGTTTGTACTTTTAGGCGCCCTCCTACATGTGATACGCCGTCTCGCCGTGCGAGGTCACGTCCAGCCCCTCGCGCTCGGCATCCTCGGCCACCCGCAAACCGATCACCATGTCGATGATCTTCAGTGCGATCAAGGACACCACTGCGGACACAATCACCGCGGTGATCACTGCCTGCGCCTGAATCCAGACCTGGGCGCCGATACCGGGGAAGTCCGCCGCTTCGCCACACTTGTTGCTGACGTAGTTGCAGATCCCGGCGCCGCCCAACGAAGGCGATGCGAAGATACCGGTGGCGATTGCACCCCAGATGCCGCCGACGCCGTGCACGCCGAACACATCCAGCGCATCGTCGGCACCAAGCATCTTCTTCAGACCCGTCACGCCCCACAGGCACAATGCGCCGGCAACCGCGCCGATCACCATCGCCCCCTTGATGCCGACAAAACCGCAGGCTGGCGTGATGGCCACCAGACCGGCCACCGCACCCGAAGCGGCGCCCAGCATCGACGGCTTGCCCTTGAGCATGTTCTCGAAGAACAGCCAGGCCAGCGTTGCCGTTGCCGTTGCGATCAGGGTGTTGACAAAGGCGAGCGAGGCGGTGCCGTTGGCTTCAAGATTGGAGCCGACGTTGAAACCGAACCAACCCACCCACAGCAGACAGGCACCGACCATGGTAAGCGTCAGGCTGTGCGGCGTCATCGCTTCGCGGCCGTAACCGACCCGCTTGCCAACCACGAATGCCGCCACCAGACCGGCGATCCCGGCGTTGATGTGCACCACCGTGCCGCCGGCGAAGTCGAGCGCGCCCTTGGCCCACAGCCAACCCGCGGCTTCAGTCACAGCCTTGAGCGTGGCGTCATCCTTGATCGCATCGGGGCCGTCCCAGAACCACACCATGTGCGCCATCGGCAGGTAGGAGAAGGTGAACCACAACACCATGAACCACAGTACCGCCGAGAACTTCATGCGCTCCGCAAATGCGCCG
>JANPGJ010000254.1:0-5827 GCA_031423955.1 Burkholderiales bacterium | reverse complement strand
TCGACTTGAACCAGATCGACGACATTCCGGTGTATGTCGACGGCGCCGACGAAGTCGATGCCGGTCTCGCGATGATCAAGGGCGGCGGTGGCGCGCTGACGCGCGAGAAGATTGTGGCGGCGGTCGCAAAATCGTTTGTTTGCATTGCCGATCAATCCAAGCTGGTGCCGGTTCTGGGCAAATATCCGTTGCCGGTCGAGGTGATTCCGATGGCGCGCGCGCAGGTTGCCAGGGCCTTGCAGGCGATCGGCGGCAAGCCGACGCTGCGCGCCGGTTTTGTCACCGACAACGGCAACCAGATTCTCGACGTGGCCGATCTTTCAATTGATGATCCGGTAGCGCTCGAGACCAGCATCAACCAGTGGGCCGGCGTCGTCACGGTCGGGCTGTTCGCCCGCCGCGGTGCCGATGTGCTACTGCTGGGCACACCGGACGGTGTGCGCATGCTCCTGCCGCGTCGATAGCGGCGCTGCCGATCGCGGCCGGCGCCCGACCGTCACATCGAGGAACCGTCAGGCCGCCTTATGGCGCCGGTGGCACGTAGCCGGAGGCGCCATCGGCGCCGCCTTCGAACAGGAACTTCTGCGCCTGTTCCATCAGGTATTTGCGCGCCCGCGGATCGGCGCCTGACAAGCGGTTCTCGTTGATCAGCATCGTCTGGTGCTTGAGCCACAGCGCCCAGCCTTCCTTCGAGATGTTTTGCCAGACGCGGGCACCCAGTTCACCCGGATAGGGCGGAAAATCCAGACCTTCGGCTTCGCGCCCGAGCTTTATGCATTGCACCATGCGAGCCATTGTTGCTACTCCACTGTCAAGAATCGAATGCCGCATTTTACGGTGTCGGCCTGCGCTGCGCATAGCGTCGCCGGCGGCCCGGGCAAACGCCGGTTCGGGCGGTACGCGCAGGGTCGGTTGATGTGATGGGCTGGCCACGCCGGGCTGGCGCGCATCGGTGCGGCCGGCATCAGGCGGAGTCGCCCGGCCGACACCTCCGGGTCGCGCGACTAAAGCCGCTTGATGAAGATTTTCGACAGCCGCTGGAAGTTGTAGAGCTTCTGCTTGCCTTCCGGCAGATTGTCGAGCGAACTTTCCACGAAGCCGTGCTCGATGAACCAGTGGGCGGTACGGGTGGTCAGCACGAACAGGTTCTTGACGCGCATCTGGCGCGCCTTCGACTCCATGCGCGAGAGCAATCGTTCACCGTAGTTGTGGCCGCGATAGGCCGGCGAGACCACGAAACAGGCCATTTCTGCCGCCGATTCGCGCGCGAACGGATACAGCGCCGCGCAGCCGGCGATCACGCCGTCATGGTCGATCACCGAGAATTGGCCGATCTCTGCTTCCAGCTTTTCGCGCCCGCGGCGCACCAGCGTGCCGTCGGCTTCCAGTGGCTCGATCAGCTTGAGCACGCCGCCGACATCATCGATGGTGGCGTCGCGAAAATTCTCCAGCCCGGCTTCGGTGATCATGCTGCCGATGCCGCCGTAGGAGAACAGTTCCATCAACAGCGCACCGTCGGTTTCACGCGGAATCAGGTGGGTGCGCGCCACCCCGCCCTTGGACGCGCGGACCGCGGCATCCAGCGCGCGCATGGTGTCGTCGCTCATGCCGGAGAGCTCGGGCGATTGCGCTGCTGCCTTGAACAGCTTCTCGGCCTCGGCCGCCGCGAGCTCACGCGAGATCTCTTGCGCGCGCGCGCGCTTGGTCTTGGCGCCGGGCAAGGGCGGCAGGCCGGGTGCATCGATCAGGAAAATGAGTTTCTCCGCATCCAGCGCGATCGCCACGCTGGCCGCGACGTCTTCCATCATCAGGTTGAACGCCTCGCCGGTCGGCGAATAGCCGATCGGCGTGAGCAGCACGATGTCGCCGTTGTTGAGCGCATGGTGCACGGTCTCGGCATCGATGTCGCGCACGCTGCCGGAAAACTGGAAATCGATGCCGTCGATCACGCCCACCGGTTGCGCGGTGATCAGGCTGCCGCTCATCAGGCGCACGCCCTCGGACTGCGCCATCGGCGTATTCGGCAGCCCGAACGAGAAACGCTGCTCGAACTCGATGCGCAGGCGGCCGACGGCTTCCTTGACGCAGTCCATCGCCCGCGGATGGGTGATGCGCAGGCCTTTCTGGAACTCGGTCGTCAGGCCGCGCGCGGCCAGTGCGGCATTGATCTGCGGCCGCGAGCCGCTCACGATCACCACCCGGATGCCGATCGAGGTCAGCAGGTTGATGTCCTGGGTCAGCGATTCGACCTGGCCGGATTCGACGATCTCGCCGCCGAAGGCGATGACGAAGGTCTTGCCGCGAAATGCGTGCAGCCATGGTGCCGCCGAGCGGAACCATGTAACGAAATCGGCAGTCTGGTTCGGGCGCATGGGATCGGGCGGCGAAAAAGAGGCGGGCGGCGAAAAGGGTAGCGGCATTCTATACGGCGCACCCTGCCAGTCCGGTTTTGGAAAATGCAAAATTTCCGGCCGCGGCGGGTCACCCGGATCACACACCGGCATTTGCGCCCGCGATTGCGCGGCTGCCGCTCCCGCCTGTTGTGGCCGCTGTCGCCGTGCCTCCGCTAGAATCCGCGCCCTATGCCGCTTACCCTCCAGCAGGTCGCCGCGCGCCGCGCCCGCCTGCCAGTCATCAGCTTTCCCGAGGAACTGCCGGTCTCCGCCCGGCGCGCCGACATCGCATCTGCCATCGGCGCGCACCAGGTGGTCATCGTGTGTGGTGAAACCGGCTCCGGCAAGACCACCCAGTTGCCGAAGATCTGCCTGGAACTCGGACGCGGCATTCACGGCCTGATCGGCCATACGCAACCGCGGCGCATCGCCGCCCGCGCGACCGCCGCGCGCATCGCCCAGGAACTGCAGACCGAACTGGGGGCGGCCGTCGGCTACAAGATCCGCTTCACCGAAAAATCGAGCCGCGACGCCTACATCAAGCTGATGACCGACGGCATCCTGCTGGCCGAGACCCAGGGCGACCCCGATCTCAAGGCCTACGACACGCTGATCATCGATGAGGCGCACGAGCGGTCGCTGAACATCGATTTCCTGCTCGGCTACCTGAAGCAACTGCTGCCGCGGCGACCCGATCTGAAAATCATCGTGACCTCGGCCACCATCGATGCCGACCGCTTCGCGCGCCACTTCGAATCAGCGCGCGGCCCGGCGCCGGTGATCGAGGTGTCGGGCCGTCTGTATCCGGTCGAGATCCGCTATCGCCCGGTGCGTCACCCCGACATGGATGCGGATGACGAGCGCGACATTGAAGATGCGATCGTCGACGCGGTCGATGAATGCGCCAGCGCCGGTCGCGGCGACATCCTGATTTTCCTGCCCGGCGAGCGCGAGATTCGCGATACCGCCGAGCTCCTGACCCGGCATGCCACGGCGACCCGTGCCACGCTGGAAATCCTGCCGCTGTTCGCGCGCCTGTCGCCACAGGACCAGGAGCGCATCTTTCGCGCCGACGGGCCGGTGCGGCGCGTGGTGCTGGCCACCAACGTGGCGGAGACCTCGCTGACCGTGCCCGGCATCCGCTTCGTGATCGACAGCGGCCTGGCGCGCGTCAAGCGCTACAGCTATCGCAACAAGGTCGAGCAGTTGCAGGTGGAAAACGTGTCGCAGGCGGCGGCCAACCAGCGCGCCGGCCGCTGCGGCCGGGTGGCCGCCGGCATCTGCATTCGCCTGTTTGGCGAGGACGAATACGCGGCACGCCCGAAATACACCGATCCGGAAATCCTGCGCTCGTCCCTGGCCTCGGTGATCCTGCGCATGAAGTCGCTCGGGCTGGCCGACATCGAGGACTTCCCTTTTCTCGAGGCGCCGCCGGCGAAGGCGATCGCCGACGGTTACCAGTTGCTGCAAGAACTCGGCGCCCTGGGTGAGGACAACCGCATCACGCGCACCGGGTCGGAACTGTCACGCCTGCCGCTCGACCCGCGCATCGGCCGCATGATCCTCGGCGGGCGTGACCGCCAGGCGCTGGCCGAGGTGCTGGTGATCGCGTCGGCCCTGTCGGTGCAGGACCCGCGCGACCGACCGCTGGAACGGCAGGCGGCGGCTGATCAGGCGCATGCACGCTTCAAGGACGAGAAGTCGGATTTCGGCGGCTTCCTCAAGCTGTGGGCATTTTTCGAGGAAGCCCGGGACGAGCTGACCAATCGCAAGCTGGCCGCCGCTTGCCAGAAGAATTTCCTGTCGGTGCGGCGCATGCGCGAGTGGCGCGACGTGCATTCACAGCTCACGCAGTTGGTGGGCGAGCTGGAATGGTATGTCAGCGAAAAGCCGGCCACGCATGACCAGATCCACCGCGCGCTGTTGACCGGCTTGCTCGGCAACATCGGCTTGAAGAGCGATGCCGAGGCGTACTACCTGGGCGCGCGCGGCATCCGCTTTTATCCGCATCCCGGCTCCGCCCTCGGTCGCAAGGCGGGCAAATGGGTGATGGCCGCCGAGCTGGTCGAAACCACCCGCCTGTATGCGCGCACCCTGGCCAACATCGATCCGAAGTGGATCGAGGAGGCAGGGGCGCATTTGCTCAAGCGCTCCTCGCACGACCCGCGCTGGGAGAAGAACGCGGCGCGGGCGATCGCGCTCGAACGCGGCACCCTGCACGGCATCCCGATCTACACCCAGCGCCGCATCGAGTATGCGAAAGTCGATCCGCGCCATGCGCGCGAACTGTTCATTCGACAAGGCCTGGTAGCCGGCGAATTCGAGACCCGCGCGGCGTTTTTCGCCCACAACCAGCGGCTGGTGCGCGAGATCGAGGAACTGGAACACAAGTCGCGCCGCCCGGACGTGCTGGTCGACGAGGAGCTGATTTTCGCCTTCTATGATGCGCTGATTCCGGCGCAGGTGGTCGATGGCGCCAGCTTCGAGATCTGGCGCGCGGGCGCCGAGCGCGCGCAGGCGAAGCTGCTGTTCCTCAAGCGCGACGACCTGATGCGGCACGAGGCCGCCGGCATCACCACCGACCTGTTCCCGAAGCGCAGCCGGCTGTCGGCCAGCCCGCTGGAGTTCGCCTTGAGCTACCACTTCGAACCCGGCGCTGCGCGCGACGGTGTCACCGCCACCGTGCCGCTGGCCTCGCTCAATCAGCTCGACCCCGACCGCTGCGAATGGCTGGTGCCGGGCATGCTCAAGGAGAAAACCCTGGCCTTGCTGAAGTCGCTGCCGCAGAAGTTGCGCCGCGGCTGCGTGCCGCTGCCGGAATTCGCCGCCAATTTCGCGCAAGCACGCGCCGCCGACCAGGCCGCCCAGGGCCCGCTCTTGCTGGCGCTGGCGCGCACTATTCGCGACAAGACCGGCGTCGCCGTGGCGCAAGATGCCTTCAAGCTCGAAACCCTGCCGGCGCATCTGGTGATGAACTTCAAGCTGGTCGACGAACATGGCCGGCAACTCGACATGGGGCGCAACCTGGCGCAGTTGCGCGCCGCCCATGCGGCGCAGGCCAGCGCCAGCTTTGCCAGCGCCGCCGGTGCGCGCCTCGCGCCGCCCGGCATGACCGCGGGGCCCGCCGGCAAGGCCGCTGCCGGCGCGCCAACGGCGGCTGCAGGCCGCATCCTGCATGCCGATCGCATTGCCTGGGACTTCGGCACGCTCGAGGAGTTGATCGAGGTTGGCCCGCTGATTGGCTACCCGGCCCTGGTTGATACCGGAGAGCGGGTCAACGTCGAACTGTTCGATGAACCGGCGGCGGCCCAGGCCGCGCACGCCAAAGGGCTGGTGCGGCTGTTGCGCCTGCAGTTGGCCGAACCGATCCGCTATCTTGAAAAAAGCCTCAACGTGCGGCCGATCGGGCTGATGTACTCGCCGTTCGGCGGCGA
>JANPGJ010000253.1:0-4131 GCA_031423955.1 Burkholderiales bacterium | reverse complement strand
CGCACATCGTCGATCGGCGCCAGTTCTGCCAGGTGCTCCGGTAGTACGCTCGCTATCGCATCAGCCGCCCGCATGCCGATCAGGCTCGCTTCGAGAACACCCAGTCGTTTGGCTGCCGCCGAACAGGCCCCCACCGCCAGGCCGCAGCGCGTGATGCGCCGCGTTTCATCCACCGCGATGCAGGCTGCCACCATGACGATCGAGATCACCAGATACTTGCGGTGGCCAAGTTTGAGAAAGCTGCAGCGCGCATTCGCAGGCCAGCCCGGTACGTGCACCGCGACCACCAATTCATGCGGATTGCGCAAGGTTTTTCGATTGCCAAGCACGAAATCCTGCAGGCGAACACGCCGCGTTCCAACGGTGGATGCGAGTTCAAGCTCGGCGCCCAGCGCCAGCAGGGGTGGCACGCCATCGGCTGCCGGCGAGGCATTGCACAGGTTGCCGACCACCGTGCCTGCGTTCTGGATCTGCAGGCCGCCAACTTCGCGCGCCGCCGCCTTGAGACCGTCAAACAGCGGTGGCAGATCGGCGGCAAGCAGGTCGCTCCAGGTGGCGGTCGCACCAATGCGCAGTTCGCCGGACTTGAAGTCGATACCGCGCAGTTCGGCCAGTCGCGTGATGTCGAGCACGTTGACCTCCACCGGCTTGCCAACCCGCGCCGGGTAAAAATCGGTGCCCCCGGCCAGGACGGAATAACCGCCGCCACCGAGAATCGCGAGCGCATCGCCAAGTCGCGATGGCCGTGCGTATAGCGGCGCCGTCATGCGATTCGCTGGGCAGGCCGCGCCGCTGCCTGTGCTTCGGGTTGCCTGGTTTCCCGATCGGAAAACAGCTCGAAAACCAGGTTGCGCAGCCAGACGATGCCCGGATCATGATGGAAACGGGCATGCCAGTACTGGGTGATCGGATAATCCGGCAATTCCAGTGGCAGCGGCATTTCTTCCAGACCCAGCAGCGGCGCGTAGATGCCGGCCACCCGGCGCGGCACCGTCAACAACAGGTCGGTTCCGCGGGCCACCAGGGGGGCGACCAGAAAACTCGAGACGGTAGCAACGATATGGTCGTGCGGAATCATGGTGATCAGGCGCTTTTCGATTTCGCTGTGAAAGTGGCCGGAGTTGCCGGCACTGACGATCACGTGGTGCGCTTCGCGAAAATCCTCAACCGTGACGCAACCGAGCGCGGCGCGCTCGCGGCTCGCGAGCAAGACGTAGGTTTCCTGATACAGACCCTGCTGGTAAATGCCGGCCTGAAGCACCGGGAAGTTGCCGATCGCAAGGGAAATGTCGCCGGCGGTCATCTCGTCAGCCAACTCGCGGCCATCGGCATTGACACTCACGATACGCGCCAGCGGCGCGCGCTCGCGCGCCGCCTGAATCAATTGCGGGATCAGCGCAGCGGCGCCCAGATCGGTGGTTGCTATGGCGAACTCGCGCTCGGACATCTTGGGGTCGAACGCCGGCCGCGCCACCAGGGATTCGCGTGCTTCCCTGAGGATCACCGACACCGAGGCGAATAGTTCCTTGGACCTCGGCGTGGGTTCCATGCCGGCTACCGTACGGACGAACAACTGGTCGCCGAAATGCGCGCGCATTTTGGTCAACGACTGGCTGACCGCGGGTTGAGTCATCGCCAGCTTGAGGGCGGCGTTGGTCAGGCTCTTTTCAATGAAGATGGCCTCGAAGACTTCCAGCAGCCGCAAATCCAGTGGTGGGGCGCGCATTTTCGGTGAAGTGAGTAACTATGGCTTAATTCGACGAATACCTGTTGCCGATTGTGCGAGGCGCGGACTATTAAAGCAACCGCGAATCCCATAAGACGCGGTTATGCGCGCAGTAATCGGCGCGAATGAAGCGCCGGCAGGCCGGATCAGCCGCTCATGGCGCGCTGTTCGGCCAATGCCGCCAGCGCCCGCCGCACCTCTTCCACCACCGGCCCCCAGACGCCCGGCGCAGGCTGGTAAAACGCTCGAAGCGTGGGATACCACGGCACTTCCGTACGGCGCGCACCCCAACGCCAGCAGCAATCGAAGCGGGAAAGCATCCAGACCGGTTTGCCAAGCGCCCCGGCGAGGTGAACGACGGCGGTGTCAACCGTTATTACCAGGTCAAGCCCGGCGACAAGCGCGGCGGTATCAGCGAAATCGGCGAGTTCCGCGGTGAAGTCGACCAGCGCGTAGCCCAGTGCCGCCATCTCGCCTGATCGTGCGCCAACCTGCAGGTTGAAGAACGCACACTCGGACACTCTCAGTACACCGGCTAGCAGTTGCGCACCGATGCTGCGGCGGATGTCGGCCGCTTGCCCCGGAGCATCGAGTTGTTGACGACTATTCCCGGCCCAAACCAGTCCGACCTTCAGCCTGGTATCTGCCTGCTCGGTCACCCGCCTGGCCCATCGCGCAGCCGCCTGCGGCTCGGCTCGCAGATAGGGACCATGTACCGGATCTCTATCGAGTGACTGTTGCAGCAAGTGCGCCAGGCTCATGATCGATCGATGAAGGGAAAAAGCCGGCAGTGGCTGGCCAGATTCGGCAACCGTGAGGTTCGGGCAGTCGGCGAACGAAATCCGCGCCAGCGTTGCAAGCGGCGTTGGTACCTCAAGGACAACCCGCATCGATGGCATGCGTTCAGCCACCAGGCGCCCGAGTCGCATGAACTGAATGGTGTCACCGTAACCTTGTTCGGCCCAAACCAGCAGCGTGCCGCCGGGCAGTTCGCGTCCGTCCCACAGCGGTTGAGGGTAGTTGCGGAAATACGGGGCATACTCCGGCACCCGCAGGCGCCACTCGTATTCGCGCCATCCAGCTTCGTACTCTTCCAGCGCAAGCAGACATTCGCCCAGGATCAGGTGGGTTGATGGTTCATCCGGATCCGCCGCGATCATGCTGTTGCAAAGCGCGACAGCGCGGCGTCGGTTGCCGAGCGCGGCACATGCGATCGCGAGATTGAAACTTGCCTCGACATTGCCAGGCGCGATCTCAAGCACCGCCTCGAACTTCGCCGCCGCCTGTTCGAACAATCCCCGCGCCTGAAGGCTCAATCCAAGATTGGCCAGCGCCGATGCATAGTTCGGCGCAATCGCGATCGCGCCGGCGAATGCCGTTTCAGCGCCGGAAAAGTCGCCCTGTACATACTTGAGTATTCCAAGCTCGTTGCGAACTTCAGCATCCTGGGGAAATCGCTCTGCCAATGTTTCCAGTTGGATCTCGGCAGCTGAAATCAGGCCCTGTGACGCCAGCGCGCGTACCTCTTCCAGCGCCTGTTGAGGCGACACCAACGGCGAACGCCGCGTGCCGGTGACAGCGAGCAGCCGCTTGAAGATTCCGGCGAACATCACGCTCAACCGTTGGGAGGCAGAAACTGTGAAATTGGAGTTATCATTCGCCCATTGATAGCTGCAACCGGTGTCTTGATATGGCTCTGAATATTTTCGGCGGCAAAGAACTTGCCGATTTCGCCAAGTCGCTCGCACAAGAGATTGCAAAACGCTTTCCGCCCGCCTTGGCCAACGATCCAAAACGCATGGTCAGCCCGAAGCGGTTGACCACCATCATTGAGGATGTATGCGAAAAGGCAGCGCAATTCAAGGATGACAAGAAGCTGGGCATGTTCAAGAAAGCCTCCCTGGGGAACACGTTTCAGTGGGAACTCAAGGAAATGGGCTACAACGAAAAATTCGTTGAAGTCGCCACCGAAGCGCTGATTGTCTATATCACGCGACGCCCCGCTCCGCCAGCGGCACAGTAGCCGCCAGGTATACGCCACCCGCACCCCTGCCGTGGAATGAGTGCGTCAGGCACGACGCTTTCGAATCAGACTGAAATGCCGGGAATCCGGCTCAGGTCGACATCGTCGATCTGTTCCGGATTCATGAATTGTTCAGCGTATTTCAGGTAGACCTTTTCGCGGATGAACACGTCGAACAGATCAGGGTCGATGTGGCCGTTGAGCTTGAACTTGCCGAGAATTTCGAGTGATTCGGTGAGGGTCTTTCCCTTTTTATAGGGTCGATCTCGCGCGGTGAGCGCCTCGAATATGTCGGCGATCCCCATGACACGTGCCTGCACGCTCATTTCGCCGCGTTTCAAGCCCTTCGGATAGCCCTTGCCGTCCATGCGTTCGTGGTGAC
>JANPGJ010000252.1:0-7201 GCA_031423955.1 Burkholderiales bacterium | reverse complement strand
GTGATCTATGGCATGGGCAGCAGCTTCGATGGCAATTTGCGTAAACGAGACCTGCAGCAGGACGGCCCATACAACACCTATACCCGTGCCGGGTAGCCACCGACGCCGATTGCGCTGCCTGGACTTGCGGCACTGCAGGCGGCGCTCAACCCGGCACGCACCGATGCGGACTTCTATGTCGCCAAAGGCGATGGTACGCATGAATTCTCGGCGACACTCGAGGCTCATAATCGCGCCGTGAACAAGTATCAGCGGCGCGGCGGCTGAGTTGTCGTCAACACGAATTATTTAACAAAATCATGACCATAAATCTTCATGGTGTGACTTGAATCGGGGCCGCTTCATCAGTTTCGAAGGCATCGACGGTGCCGGCAAGTCGACCCACATAAGTTCGACCGCCACCCGCTTGCGCGCTCGCGGCCTTGAGGTCGTGGTGACGCGGGAACCGGGCGGCACCCCGCTTGGCGAGCGCCTGCGGGAGATGTTGCTGACCGAACCGATGCATCTGGAAACCGAAACGCTGTTGATGTTCGCCGCGCGGCGCGAGCACGTTGCGTTGGTGATCGAACCGGCGTTGCAGCGCGGCGCCTGGGTACTCAGTGACCGTTTCACCGATGCAACGCGGGCGTATCAGGGTGGCGGCAGGGGAGTGGACGCCGGTAAAATCGAGGTACTGGCGCGCTGGGTGCACCCGGCCACCAATCCTGACCTGACGGTGCTGTTCGATCTTTCCCATGAAACCGCGCGCGAGCGCATCTCGAGCGAGCGTGCACTCGATCGTTTCGAGATCGAGGCAGGCGATTTTCATGCCCGTGTTCGCCAGCGCTATCGCGACATCGCGGCTGCGGAACCCATGCGATTTCGCATCATTGACGCATCATTGGGGTCGGAAGATATTGATGAATTGCTTGAAAAAATCGTTTCAAGTGTATGAAAGAATTAATATTTCCTTGGCTTGACGTTGGCTGGATGCAATTGAATGGCATGCGCACGCGCCTACCGCATGCCATTCTCGTGTCTGGCCCACCAGGAATTGGCAAACGCGAGTTGGGCGAGTATTTCTCGCTCGCCCTGCTGTGCGAGAACCCGGCTATCGGTGGCGAGCCGTGCGGCGAATGCGGCGCATGCCGCTGGTTCAAGGACGGCAATCACCCGGACTTTCGTGCAGTTTTGCCTGAGATATTGCAGCCGGAATCCGCGCAATCCGGCGAGGGGGGCGACGAAGCGCCTGCCGAGCCTGGTGCCGCCAAGACCAAGAGCGCGCCATCGAAAGTGATCAAGATCGCCCAGATTCGCGGCCTCGACGGCTTTTTCAACGTGGGAACCCATCGCGCCGGACGACGTGTCGTGCTGGTCTACCCGGCCGATGCCTTGACCACAGACGCCGGCAACGCGCTGCTGAAGACCTTGGAGGAGCCGCCAGCCGATACCTTGTTCCTGTTGGTGACCAGCCGGCTCAACGATGTCTTGCCGACCGTTCGCAGTCGCTGCGCAAAACTGCTGATCGCGCGGCCCGAAGCAACATCGATGCTGGCGTGGCTCAAGGCACAAGGCGTGGCAGACCCGCTGAACGCATTGGCCGAATCCGGCGGCTCACCCCTTGCCGCTGCAACGCCGGATCCGGCCGCCGACTACCGCGAAATCCTGCTCGCCGCACTTGGTGGCAGCCGTGCGATCGATCCGGTGGCACTTGCGGAGAAATGCGAGAAGGCAGGACCGGCCAATCTTGTCTCGTGGCTCGCGCGCTGGGTCGCGGACCTGGCGTTGAGCAAAAGCCGGCAGGATGTGCGCTATCATCCACGCTCTGCGATTGTGATCGAAGGTCTTGCTTCGAAAATGCAAGCGCGGGATCTTCACAAGTACTACCGCCGACTCATGCAAATGCGCCGCGTGGCGGACCACCCTTTGAATTCGCGCCTTTTTGCCGAAGAATTGCTGATCGATTACGCGCGGCTGGCCGCGTCTGGAAGCTGAATGGCAGAATCCGAAAAGCCTGCTAAGGCCGGTGTTGCGCGACCGAGCATGCTGTCCTTGAACATCAAGGAAAAGTCGGCGCTGTACGCGGCATTCATGCCGCACCTGCGCAACGGTGGCATTTTCATTCCGACCAGCCGCAACTACCGTCTTGGGGATCAGGTGTACATGCTGCTTTCCCTGATGGATGACCCGGCGAAATTGCCGGTCGCCGGGACCGTCGCCTGGGTCACTCCGCCGGGCGCGCAGGGCAACAAGCAGCAGGGCATCGGTGTGCAGTTTTCGGCCGATGAGAGCGGCCAGTCAGCCCGCCGCAAGATCGAGAACCTGCTCGGCAACGCGCTCGGCTCAGCCCGCCCCACCCACACCCTTTGAGAGCCGCGCCGCCTGTTCGCGGAGGGCGTTGATTGACATGTACGTCGATTCGCATTGCCATATCAATTTCCCGGAACTGCGCGCGCGCCTGCCGGAAATACTTGACCTGATGGCGCGCAACCGCGTCAGCCATGCCTTGTGCGTCGCTGTCAATCTGGAAGAATTGCAAAGCGTGCTTGACGTCGCCCGGCAAGCCAACGTTTTCGCGTCGGTCGGGGTGCATCCGGACTACGAGGGTGTCGCGGAACCTGACGTTGCCCAACTGCTGGAACTCGCCCGCCATCCGCGTGTGGTGGCGATCGGCGAGACCGGGCTCGATTACTTTCGTCTCAAAGGTGACCTTGAATGGCAGCGGGAGCGCTTCAAGGTTCATATTCGCGCCGCATGCGCCGCCGGCCTGCCGCTGATCATTCACACCCGTGATGCCGCGCGCGACACCCTCGAGATCATGCGCGGGGAGGGCGCGGCTGCGGCAGGCGGGGTGATGCACTGCTTTACCGAGTCACTGGAGGTGGCTATTGCCGCGATCGCAATGAATTTCTACATTTCCTTTTCCGGCATTGTGACTTTCAAGAATGCAAAAGCGCTCAAGGAGGTTGCGCGGGCGCTTCCTCTGGAACGAATCCTGATCGAAACCGATGCCCCCTATCTCGCCCCCGTACCGCACCGCGGCCGTATGAATGAACCCGGGTTTGTGCCGCACGTGGCCGAGGAAATCGCGCGTTTGCGTGGAATCGACGTTGCTGATGTCGAAGCAAGTACCACTGCGAATTTCTTCAGGCTCTTTCCACGGGCGGCCGAACTGGCAGGGAGCCCGGGTTGAGCAAGCGCCGATCCCTTGCATTTGCCTGCCTGCTGGGTTTCTTCCTGTCGTCCCCCGTCCTCGGCGCCGCCTATGACGACTTTCTCAATGCCGTCAAGACCGGCGATTCCCGCGAAGTCAGGCAACTGCTCAGGCGCGGCGTCGATGCCAACACAACCGACACCGCCGGTCAGACCGTCCTGCATATCGCATCGCGCGACGGTGCGCTCGAAGTCGCGCAGGTGCTGGTGGCGGCCGGTGCTGATATCGACCGCCGCAACAAGAATGGTGAAACCCCGATCATGCTGGCCGCGCTCGGCGGACATCGCAGCACAGTCGAATTCCTGCTGTCCAAAGAGGCGCAGATCAACCAGCCAGGATGGACGGCCTTGCTGTATGCCGCCACCAACGGGCATGCTGGGATTGTCAGATTACTTCTTGAAAATCATGCATATATAGATTCATCCCCATCCAATGGATTAACTTCACTCATGATGGCCACCCGAGGTGGACATATCGATACGGTGAGATTGCTGCTTGAGGAAGGCGCTGATGCGAGCCTCAAGAATGATCTCGGCGAAACAGCTTACGATTGGGCTATGCGCGGTGGCAATACGAATATCGCGGCGCTGATCAAGGCAAAACTCAAGTAGAAAATTCGATGGGCGCGTGCCGAAGGATGAATAAAAATAATGTAGAATGTATATTATGTTAAATTATATATTGGCATTGAAAAATGCTGCAACGGACAGCTACGCCGGAAAAAGCGCAGCCGTTAGGTTCAAAAAGCCGTTGCTACGCGTGACCGAAACGCTATTCAAATCGTTATGCATCGCCGGCTATCGAAATCAGGATTTTCCCAACGCAGTTCGTCCAGACTGGTGGCGCTGCGCAGGTTGAGTGCATAGCCGCGCGGGTTGGCCACCACCCTGGTGGCGCCCACGCGGTAGTCGAAGCTGTTGTGGACGTGGCCGTGGATCCAAAGGTCGGCCATGCCCAAAAGTTCAGACAAGTCGCTGATGAACGCAGGATTGTGCGGATTGCCCTGATACTGCGGATGGATCGATCCGGCATGTGGTCCATGATGCGTACACACCACGGTAGGCCCGGCAAATGGCTTTTCGAGTTCTGCTGTCAGCCAGACTCGCGCCTGATCGTGCATCGCAAGCGCATCTTGTGGCGAAAACCTGCCACGCCTGGTGCGAATCACCTGATGATCCATCAGTGCCTGCTCGGCGAGTTGCATCGACAATGACGGGTCGCCATCGAGTGCGTAGTCGGTCCACAGGCAGCACCCAAGGAAGCGGACACCAGCAACGGTGACGCTTTTCTGCTCCAGGTACGTCACGTTGCCGACGGTACCAGCGGCAGCCAAGTCGGCCAACGTATCTTCGGCGATGGTGCCGTAGAGTTCATGATTCCCATGCAGCAGAAGCACCGGACACGGCCATTCCGCAAATGCATGCATGGCGCGACTGCGCTGGTGAATGTCCCCTGCCAGGATCAGGACATCGGCGTCGGTCGCCTCTATTGCCCGGAAATCAGGATAGCGTCGCTCCAGGAACTCAAGATGAAGATCCGATGCAAACTGGATCTTCATCTCAACTCTTTGTCTACCGGCCTGTCAGACGCGCGCAGTCAGACCGTGGCTAGTGCTTTACCGCCGGCTCCACCGCGACGGTACTGCCCGCAACCGGCGCCACGGCCACCGGCTCATCGGGCAATGCAACGGGTTTGCGCTCCAGCGCCAAATCGAGGACTTTGTCGATCCACTTGACCGGGATGATTTCCAGGCGGTTCTTGATGTTGTCCGGAATTTCCGGCAGGTCCTTGACGTTGTCCTCGGGAATCAGCACCGTCTTGATGCCGCCGCGGTGTGCCGCCAGCAACTTCTCCTTGAGACCGCCGATCGCAAGTACTTCGCCGCGCAAGGTGATTTCGCCGGTCATCGCGACATCAGCGCGCACTGGAATCCCGGTCAGGACCGAGACAAGCGCGGTCGTAATGGCGATTCCCGCACTCGGGCCGTCCTTTGGCGTTGCACCTTCCGGAAGGTGAATGTGCAAATCGGTCTTCTCGTAAAAGTCAGGATTGATTCCCAATTGCCTGGAACGCTTGCGAACCACCGAACGCGCAGCCTCGATTGACTCTTTCATCACGTCACCCAGGGTACCGGTTCGCGTGATATTGCCTTTGCCCGGCACGGCAACCGTTTCCACCGTCAGCAACTCTCCACCGACTTCGGTCCAGGCAAGGCCCGTGACCTGCCCGACCTGGTTTTCCTTCTCGGCGATGCCAAACGTGAATCGCTGCACGCCGAGGTACTTGTCGAGATTTTTGGCCGTAATGGCCATTTTCTTGACCGGCCCCTTGTTGAGCAGCAGTGTCTTGACGACCTTGCGGCAAATCTTGGAGATCTCGCGCTCAAGCGCCCTCACCCCGGCTTCGCGTGTGTAGTAGCGGACGATATCGCGAATTGCACTCTCCGCCACGCTGATCTCGGTCTGCTTGAGTCCGTTGTTCTTGATTTGCTTGGGCAGGAGGTATTTCTGCGCAATGCTGATCTTTTCGTCCTCGGTGTAACCCGAAAGGCGGATGACTTCCATTCGATCCTGCAATGGTGCCGGAATATTCATCGTGTTCGCAGTGGCGACGAACATGACCTCCGACAAGTCGTAATCAACCTCGACATAGTGGTCGGCGAATGTATGGTTCTGTTCCGGATCAAGGACTTCAAGCAGGGCGGATGACGGATCACCGCGGAAGTCCATGCCCATCTTGTCGATCTCGTCAAGGAGGAACAAAGGGTTCTTGACCCCGACCTTGGTCATGTTCTGCAGAATCTTGCCTGGCATCGAACCGATATAGGTGCGGCGGTGGCCGCGAATTTCGGCTTCATCCCGTACACCACCCAAGGCCATGCGCACAAACTTGCGGTTGGTGGCCCGCGCAATCGACTGCCCCAGCGAGGTCTTGCCGACGCCCGGAGGTCCTACCAGACAAAGGATCGGCGCCTTCACGCGGTCTACCCGTTGCTGCACCGCAAGATATTCCAGGATCCGTTCCTTGACCTTTTCGAGTCCGTAGTGATCTTCATTCAGTACTTGATCTGCGTTGGATAAGTCATTGTTTACGCGACTTTTCTTTTTCCACGGCAAATTGCACAACGTGTCAATGTAGTTGCGAATGACCGTCGCTTCGGCGGACATTGGCGACATCAATTTTAGCTTCTTGAACTCGGCTTCGGCCTTTTTGCGGGCATCCTTGGGCATCTGCGCCTTCTTGATGCGCTTTTCCATCTCCTCAAGGTCAGCGCCCTCCTCGCCTTCGCCTAGCTCCTTCTGAATCGCCTTGACTTGCTCGTTCAGGTAATACTCGCGCTGGGATTTCTCCATCTGGCGCTTGACGCGGCCACGAATCCGCTTTTCCACCTGGAGAATGTCCAGCTCGCCTTCCAGCGCCGAAAGCAGATGTTCGAGGCGCTTCTGGACGTCGAACATTTCCAGAATTTCCTGCTTTTGTTCAAGTTTGAGCGGCAAATGGGCGGCGATGGTGTCGGCAAGACGACCGGCGTCATCGATGCCACCCAGCGAAGTCAGAATTTCCGGAGGGATCTTCTTGTTGAGTTTGACGTATTGGTCAAATTGCTGAACGATCGCGCGCCGCAGGGCTTCGATTTCCGGCGTCGACTCGAACTCGGCCGATACGCTACTGGCATCGCAAGCAAAGTGGGTCCGCAGGTCCTCGACGGCACCGATGCGCGCGCGCTGGACGCCCTCCACCAGCACCTTTACGGTCCCGTCGGGTAGTTTCAGCATTTGCAGGATATTGGCGGCGCAACCGACCGCGTACATATCGCTTGCCTCGGGTTCGTCCTTGGCCGCCGATCGCTGGGCCACCAGCATGATGCTCTTGCCGGCTTCCATTGCCAGTTCGAGTGCCTTGATCGACTTCGGACGACCGACAAACAGCGGAATCACCATGTGCGGGAATACAACCACATCGCGCAACGGCAATAGCGGAAGTTGAAGACTTTCAGCGGTTTCTTCT
>JANPGJ010000251.1:0-4770 GCA_031423955.1 Burkholderiales bacterium | reverse complement strand
TTGCGCGGGCGGTCAAGGCGTGCAGCGGCGAGGTGGTGCAATTGCCCGACGCCCTGTTCGAGGCAGTCAGCGTGGTCGAACACGGCGCCGGCATCGTCGCCGCGGTGAAAACGCCCCGAGAGGCGCTCCCACCAAGGGTTTCAGGGGATTGCCTGCTGCTGGAGCATGTGCAGGACCCGGGCAACATGGGCAGCATGCTGCGTAGCGCGGCGGCAGCAGGCGTGCGGCAGGTAGTGTGCTCGCCCCGGACGGTATATGCCTGGTCGCCCAAGGTGTTGCGCGCCGGGCAGGGCGCGCACTTCGGATTGACGATCGTCGAAGGCGTTGAACTCGAAATGGTGATCGCCAGGCTTACAGTGCCGCTCCTGGCCACCACTTCGCACCGCGCATCGCTTCTGTGGGACCTCGATCTTGGCCGGCCGCAGGCCTGGCTGTTCGGCAACGAAGGGGCCGGGGTCGCCCCCGGCTTGCTGCAGCATGCCACCCATCGCGTCGGCATACCGATGCCAGGGGGCGGCGAATCGCTCAACGTGGCGGCCGCCGCTGCCATCTGCATGTTCGAGTCGGTGCGGCAGCGCGCTTCACGTTCAAAGGGGGCCGCATGAGAGCAGTCGCGCAACGATTTTTCGCCAGCCTGGCGCTGGCCTGCGCGTGCGCCGGATGCGCCGCGGTGGCCACCTCGGTGGTACTTGGCAGCGGGCCGGAATTGCTCGCCAGCGCGATGCGGCAATATAATTTTCGCAGCGAGTTCGACGAGGCGTTGCCGCTGATCAAGGCGCGCGACTGGCTCGGCCTGTCAACCCTGGCCAGACTCAAACTGCAGCGTGAACCGGAGCGCGGCGAGTGGTGGCATCTGGCGGGTTACGGGCATTTCCAGGCTGGTGAACTGGACACCGCGCGCGACTGCTTCGCCACCGCCACCCGGCTCCTGCCCGAGGAGGTGGGCGGCTGGAACATGTATGCCGTGACCCTGGCCCGCCTGGGCGACAGCCGTGGCGCCGCGCGCGCGATCGAACGCGCCTTGCAGACCGATCCGGCATCGACGCTGGCCTGGATATTGAGTGGCGAACAGCATCTTGCCGCCGGTCGCGAGCGCGAGGCCTTGCGGGCTTATGACCGGGCGCTCGAAATCGACCGCCGCGACATATTCGCGTGGTACGCGCTGGGCCTCTTGGCCAAGCGGACTGGGGACGCCGCCGCACTCGAACGTGCAGTTGTCGCGCTCAGGCAACTCTATCCGCCGTTCGCGGCGGAGCTTGCCGGCACGCCGGCGCCAAAACCCAAGCCCTGAAAGCCTGGGCATAGCGGCCAAAGGGTCAGAATACCCGTCGTTCGAGCTTGATTTCCTGCATCACGTTGGTGGCGATCTCCTCGATTGATTTGGTGGTCGATGACAGCCAGCGGATGCTTTCGCGCCGCATCAGGGCTTCGGCGGCGCTGACTTCGTAGCGGCAGTTCGACAACGATGAATATTTGCTGTTCGGACGTCGCTCGTTGCGGATTTCCGCCAATCGTTCGGGCTGGATGGTCAGGCCGAACAGCTTGCCCTTGTAGGGGGCGAGGGTGGCCGGCAGGGTGTTGCGCTCGAAATCCTCCGGGATCAGCGGGTAGTTCGCGCAGCGCAGTCCGAAGGTGAGCGCCAGGTACAGCGAGGTCGGGGTCTTGCCGCTGCGCGAGACGCCGATCAGGATGACATCGGCGTCGGCCAGATTCTTGTCGGTCTGGCCGTCGTCGTGCGCAAGGCTGAAGTTGATCGCCTCGATGCGGTTGGTGTACTCCTGCTGGTTCTGCGTCGCGCTGTGCGAGCGGCCGATGGTGTGGGTCGATTTCAAGCCCAGTTCGGCCTCCATCGGCTTGATGAACGTCTGGAACAGGTCCAGGACCAGAGCGGTGGAACGGTTGATTACCTGACTGGTCTCGTTGTTGACCAGGGTATTGAAGACGATTGGCCGCACGCCATTGGCGGCGTGGGCCGCGTTGATTTTCAGGACGCATTGGCGTGCCTTTTCCACCGAATCGATGAACGGCATGCGGGTGGCCTGGGTCGGCAGCCCTTCAAACTGGGTCAGGAGCGACTGCCCGAGGGTCTCGGCGGTGATGCCGGTGCCGTCCGAGATATAGAACACATTGCGGGTAGGAGCGTCTGAATTGGGCATCGGCTGGTCGCCTGAAAAGGCCGGGGATTACAGGGTAAACCAATCGGGCGCGGCGCGGCGTCGGGTGACCTGACCGAGTACAATTTGTGGCGATTTCGCTGTCATTCCAAAGGGGTTTTACATGGCGCAAGCCGGTTCCGAAGATTACGTCATCGCATTTGAAAATCTGCGCAACAGCGATGTCGGCCGTGTCGGTGGAAAAAATGCATCCCTGGGCGAAATGATCAGTCAGTTGACCGGTACCGGGGTGCGGGTACCTGGCGGCTTCGCCACCACAGCGCAGGCTTTTCGCGATTTTCTCGAGCACGACGGCCTCGCCGTGCGCATCGCCACCCGCCTATCCACGCTTGACGTGGCCGACGTCAAGGCCCTGGGCGAGGCCGGCCGCGAAATCCGCCGCTGGATCGTCGAAACCCCGTTCCCGCCGGCGCTCGATGCCGCCATCAAGACTGCTTTCGCGCAAATGGAGGCGCAAGCCGGCGTCACCGGCATCTCGGTGGCGGTGCGCTCCTCGGCTACCGCCGAGGACCTGCCGGATGCTTCGTTCGCCGGCCAGCAGGAGACCTTCCTCAACATCGTCGGCATCGACAATATCCTGGTTGCGATGAAGGAGGTATTTGCGTCGCTTTACAACGACCGCGCCATCTCCTATCGGGTCCACAAGGGGTTTACCCATGCCGAGGTGGCATTGTCGGCCGGCGTGCAGCGCATGGTGCGCTCGGACTCCGGCGCGGCCGGCGTCATGTTCACGCTCGACACCGAGTCCGGGTTTCGTGACGTTGTCTTCATCACGTCGTCGTATGGGTTGGGCGAATCGGTGGTGCAGGGTTCGGTCAACCCGGACGAGTTCTATGTGCACAAGCCGCTGCTCAACGCCGGCCGGCCGGCACTGATCCGTCGCGCCATCGGCTCGAAGCTGTCGAAGATGATCTTCGGCACCACGGCCGAAGCCGGCAAGTCGACCGTGACGGTCGACGTGAGCCATGCCGAGCGCGACCGCTTTTCGCTGTCCGATGCCGATGTGCTCGAATTGGCCAGGTACGCGGTGATCATCGAGAACCACTACGGCCGGCCGATGGATATCGAGTGGGGCAGGGATGGCGGTGACGGCAAACTCTACATTCTGCAGGCGCGCCCGGAAACGGTGAAGTCGCAGGAGAAGAATGACAGCCAGCAGCGTTTCGCGTTGAAGGGGCAGGGACGGGTGCTGGCCACCGGCCGTGCGATCGGCCAGAAGATCGGCATCGGCCGCGTCCGCCTGGTGGCCGACGCCACCGAAATGGACCTGGTGCAGGATGGCGATATCCTGGTCACCGACATGACCGACCCCAACTGGGAACCGGTGATGCAGCGCGCCTCGGCGATCGTCACCAATCGGGGCGGTCGTACCTGTCATGCCGCGATCATCGCCCGGGAGCTCGGAATTCCGGCGGTGGTCGGCTGCGGCAACGCCACCGAGGTGCTGCATGACGACATGGACGTCACCGTGTCGTGTGCCGAGGGCGATACCGGCAACATCTATGCGGGGCGGATGGAGACCGAGATTTCGGAAGTCAAGCGCGGCGTGATGCCGAAGATCCCGGTGAAGATCGGCATGATCGTCGGCAATCCGCAACTGGCCTTCGATTTCTGCCAGCTTCCGAACGACGGCGTGGCGCTGGCGCGGCTTGAATTCATCATCAACAGCTACATCGCGGCGCACCCGCGCGCCATCCTCGACCATCCGAATGTACCGGACGACCTGCGGCGGGCGATCGATTCACTGGCCCGCGGCTATGCCAACCCGCGCGAATTTTTCGTCGAAAAGCTGGCCGAGGGCGTGTCCACCATCGCCGCCGCGTTCTGGCCCAAGCCGGTGATCGTGCGCCTGTCGGACTTCAAGTCCAACGAATACAAGAAATTGATGGGCGGCAACCTCTACGAGCCGGATGAAGAGAATCCGATGCTCGGGTTCCGCGGCGCCGCGCGTTACATCGCGCCGGATTTCGCCGAATGCTTCCGCATGGAATGCGAGGCGATGAAGCGGGTGCGCGACGTCATGGGCTTCACCAACGTCGAGATCATGATTCCGTTCGTGCGCACCCTGACCGAATGCGCCAAGGTGATCGATCTGTTGGCCAGCCACGGCTTGCGCCGCGGCCAGGGCGCGGCGCCGGACGGCACCGCCGGTCTGCGCCTGATCATGATGTGCGAACTGCCGACCAACGTGATCCTGGCCGCGCAATATCTCGAGTACTTCGACGGTTTCTCGATCGGCTCCAACGACCTCACGCAGCTCACCCTGGGACTGGACCGTGATTCCGGCCTGGTGGCAGCCTCGTTCGACGAGCGCGACCCGGCGGTCAAGGCGATGCTGCACATGGCGATTGTCGCCTGCAAGAAGGCCGGCAAGTATGTCGGCATTTGTGGCCAGGGACCATCCGACTATCCTGACCTGGCGCTCTGGTTGCGCGACGAAGGCATCACCGCCCTCGGGTTGAATCCGGACACAGTGGTTGATACCTGGAACAGGCTGGCGAACGCCGCTTGAAGCGGGGCTGATCGCGCACGACCACCGGATGCCGCCGGCACGATAGCCGGCAGGCACGCGTGGCAGCAAGGTTGGCGTGGTGGT
>JANPGJ010000250.1:0-7189 GCA_031423955.1 Burkholderiales bacterium | reverse complement strand
CGCCCGGCACTGGCGCATCAGCCGCCACGCCCTCGGTGCCTGCCACGCCTTCTTCATCCGGCGGCCCGCCTTCTCCGGCGGTTTTCTTCATTTTATTCTCGTCCTTTTTCTGCTTCTTGGCGAGGTCTCTCTGACGCTTCGCAAACGCATAGTTTGGCTTGGCCATAGGGCGGTTCTCTCGTTCATGATTGGATTCAAGCCCCTAGGGTAAGGCATTTCCGCTTGGGTTGCCCCGATCGGCTGCGGCAGTGCTGGTGGATGTCAGGATAGTTGTCGCCGCAGGCGGCCGATTCATGCCAGTTCGAGCGCGAACTCGGCCACTGTCGGGTCGTCAATGACCGGGCTGGATGCAAAGCCCAGATGCGTCATCAGCCTGTGCATGTCATGGTTGTTGCCAAGCACCGTACCGGTCATGCGGCGATAGCCGGAATCGCGCGCGGCGGCGATCAAATGACGCATCAGGAGACTGGCGATGCCGCGCCCATGCCATTGGTCGGCGACGACCACGGCAAACTCGCAGCTCAGGCCGTCGGGCAGCGGCGAATAGCGTGCCACGCCGACCATCGCCGCGCCGACCATGGCGAGGAGGGCCATTTCACGCTCGTAGTCGATCTGCGTCATGCGTGCCAGAAGGCGCGGCGCCATGGTCCTGGCGGCATTGAAAAACCGCATGTAGCGTGAATGGTCGGACAGCGCTTCCATGAACGCCAGTTCCATCCGCGCGTCTTCGGGGCGGATCGGGCGCAGCCGGATGCCGGTGCCGTCGCGCAGAGTCGCGCCGGTTTCAAGCGCGCTCGGATAGGGGTGGATCGCCAGGTGCGCGTAGCGGCGGTGCGGCGCGTTCGGGTCGACCGCACCGGCCAGTCGCGCCGCGTCGATCACCACGCGGGCGTCAAGCGCGCTGGCGCCGTTCTGGTCGACTGTGAGCGGGTTGATGTCGAGTTCCTTGAGCCACGGGCAGGCGCACGCCATGTCGGACACGCGCAACAGGACGTCGATGATCGCCGCCCGGTCGGCGGCCGGAATCTGCCGATAGGGGCCCAGCAGGCGCGCGATGCGGGTGCGCTCGATCAAGTCTTCGGCCAGGCGCATATTGAGCGGCGGCAGGCCGATCGCGTTGTCCTTGAGCAATTCCACCGCCACCCCGCCGGCGCCGAAACTCAACACCTGGCCGAACACCGAGTCGCGCGCCACACCGATCATCAGTTCGCGCCCGAAACGCTTGTCCACCATCGGCTGCAGTGCCACGCCGTTGATCCGCGCCTGCGGCAGCGCGCGCTGCACGCGCGCCAGCAGCCGCAAGAATTCCCGCTTCAACTCGGCTCGCCCGCGCAGATTGAGAACCACGCCATTGACATCGCTCTTGTGCGCGATGTCCGGGGAGAGGATTTTCAGCGCCAGCGGGTAGCCCAGGCGCTTGGCTGCCGCCAGCGCTTCATCGAGCGTCGCGGCGATCAGGGTCTGCGGCACCGGGATGCCGAAGCAGGCCAGCAACTCCTTTGACTCGGGCTCGGTCATCAGGCTGCGCCCGCCGGCGGCCACCCGTGCGGCCAGCGCATTGGCGCGTTCCAGGTCGTGCGTGGCGTTTTCGGTCAGCGGCGGCGGCGTCTCCAGCAGCAACTGTTGTGCGCGCCAGTATTCGGCCATTCCGGAAAAGCCGATCACCCCGGATTCCGGTGACTGAAATGCCGGCATGCCGGCCGCCTCGACCACCGCGCGGCCCGCCTGTACGGCGGCCTCGCCCAGCCATGCGGTAAGGACCGGCTTGGCGGAGTGGCGCGCCAGCTCGACGATGGCGCGTGCGGTATCGTCGGCGGTGGAGACGATTTGCGGGCAGAACAGGGTCAGCACGCCGTCGACCCCGGGGTCGGCCAGGAGCGGCGCCAGAGCGGCGGCGAAGCGCCCGGCAGTGGCGTCGCCGATGATGTCGACCGGATTGCCGTGCGACCAGTGCGGCGGCAGCGCGCCGTCCAGCGCGGCGACGGTGGGTGCCGCGAGTTTGGCCAATTCAATCCGGTAGTCGGCGGCGCAGTCGGCGGCCATCACGCCGGGGCCGCCGCCGTTGGTCAGCACCGCCAGCCGGTTGCCGGTGGGCAGCCGGCCGGCGGCCAGCAGGCGCGCCGCCGAGAAAAGCTCCATGTAGGTGCGCGCGCGTACCACTCCGCAGCGCCGCAGGGCGGCCGCGAACACCGCATCGTTGCCGACCATGGCGCCGGTATGGCTCATGGCGGCGCGCGAGCCGCCGCTGTGGCGCCCGACCTTTTGCAGCACCACCGGTTTGGTGCGGGCCGCGGCGCGCAGGCCGCCAATGAAGGCACGGGCATCGTGAATCCCCTCGACATACATGAGGATGCTATGGGTGGCCTCGTCGTGCAGCAGATAGTCGAGAATCTCGCCGAAGTCCAAGTCGGTGGCGGCGCCCAGCGATATCACGCTGGAAAAGCCGATGCCGGCCGACCAGGCCCAATCGGTCAGGGCCGCGCACACCGCGCCGGATTGTGCGACCAGGGCGATATGGCCGGCGCTGGCGCCGGTGCGGGCGAAGGTGGCATTGAAACCGATGCCCGGGCGCATCAGGCCCAGGCAGTTGGGCCCGACCAGGCGAATGCGCGCCGCATGCGCGATTGTCGCGATCTCGGCTTCGAGCGCGCGGCCGGCCTCACCGGCCTCGCCGAACCCGGCCGACAGCACCAGCGCATGCCCGATGCCGGCGCGCGCCGCATCCTTGAGCACCTGCGGCACCGCTGGCGCCGGCGTCACGATCACCGCCAGGTCGACTGCTTCGGCGAGCCGGTAGAGGCGGTCGACACAGGGCACACCATCGATCGCGCTGTGTTTCGGGTTGACCGGATGGACCGGCCCCTTGAAACCGCTGTTCCTGAGGTTGTGGAAAACCGCGGCCGCCAGCGATCCGGCGCGCGTGCCGGCGCCGACCACCGCCACGCTGCGCGGGGCGAACAAGGGTTCAAGGTAGTGATTGCGGGGCATGGCAGGGCTCAGTTTGACAGGCGGAAAACCCTTCGCTTTTAAGGTTCTGGCGTGGGCAGGGGTGCGCGAATGTTTGCCGAACCTTCGCATCATCGCTTGATCTGGGTCAAATCGCACACACGGAGCGTCGCTACGATGCGGCAAGCGTATTGAGGAAGCGACGGCAGGGGTTCGAGCCGGGCACGGGTCGGCCCAGCGGCCGCAATCGGACCAGGGCCTCCGTTCCTCATCCCGCACGGCTTCTCGAAAGTTTCCATGATGTCTGGTTTTGGGTGGTTTCGCAGCGGCCTGCAGACAAGCGGGCCTGCACCTGCGCCGGTCAGCGACAAACCCTTGTCGGGCACCTGCTTTCATTGCGGCCTGCCCCTGCCCACGCCGGTGGCCGACTGGGTCGACTTCGAAGGCAAACCGCGCCCCTTGTGCTGCGCAAGTTGCTCAGCCGCCGCCGAAATGCTGATTGCCAACGGCGTTGGCGATTACTACCTCGATCGCAATGCCTGAGGTCGCCATTCCCGCCGCCACCAGTGGTGCCGCGGCACGCACTTCGGAAGCGGTGCTGGCCGTCGAGGGCATTCACTGTGCCAGTTGCGTGCAACTGATCGAAATGCGCGTGGGCGAAATCGCCGGCGTTGAGTCCATCGATGTCGGTCTGGTCAGCCATCGCGCGCGGGTGCGCTGGCGCGATGGCGGCGTTGCTTTGTCTGACATCACCGCCGCGATCGCGCGCGCCGGCTATCGCGCCTGGCCGGTGTCGGCCGCATTGGCCTCGATCGAACGCTCGCGCGAACGGCGCATGGCGCTGTGGCGCCTGTTCGTGGCGGGCTTTGCGATGATGCAGGTGATGATGTACGCGACCCCGGCCTACCTGGCGGGCGTTGGCGACATGGCGCCCGACATCGAGCAGTTGCTGCGCATCGCCAACCTGGTGCTCACCGTGCCGGTGATGGCGTATGCGGCCACGCCGATCCTGGCCGGCGCGTGGCGCAACCTGATGCAACGGCGCATCGGCATGGACGTGCCGGCCGCACTCGGCCTCATGGTCACCTTCGGCGCCAGCGCCTGGGCCACAGTGCTGCCGATGGCAGGCGTCGGCGCGGCACGCGGGCCGGTGTACTTCGACTCGGTGTCGATGTTCGTTTTTTTCCTGTTGGGCGGGCGTTACCTCGAAATGCTGGCGCGCACGCGCGCCGGCGCGGCGGTCGACGAACTGGCCCGTCTGCAACCGGCGCGCGCATTGCTGCTGCCGGACTGGCCGCGATCGCAGGCCAGCCGCGAGGTCGATGCCGCAAGCCTTGCGCCCGGCGACCTGGTACTGGTGCGTGCCGGTTGCGCCGCGCCCGCCGATGGCGTCGTCGTGGATGGGGTGAGCCTGAATGACGAAGCGCTGATCAGCGGTGAATCGCGACCGGTTGCCAAAGCCCCGGGCGCGACGGTGACCGGCGGCGCCATCAATCTGGGCGCGCCGCTGGTGGTGCGGGTGAGCGCTGCGGCGGGGGATTCGCAACTGGCGCATCTGGTGCGCCTGGTCGAAAGCGCCGCTGCTGCCAAGCCTTGGCTCAACCTGGTGGTCGATCGCCATGCCGCCACCTTTCTCTGGGCCATTCTGGCGCTGGCGGCGGCTACTGCGCTTGCCTGGGCGCTGATCGACCCGGCGCGCGCGCTGCCGGCCGCCGTTGCGGTGCTGATCGTGACCTGCCCGTGTGCCCTGTCACTGGCCGCGCCGGTGGCGTTCTCCTCCGCCATCGGCAACCTGGCCCGGCGCGGTGTGCTGGTGACGCGCGCGCACGCGCTCGAAGCGCTGGCGCGCGCCAGCCACTTCGTGTTCGACAAGACCGGCACGCTTACGACCGGGCGCATGCGGGTCGAGGAGATCGTGCTGCTGGGCGCGCTTGACCGCAGTCGTGTGCTTGCCCTGGCCGGGCGCATGGAGAGCGTTGCCGTGCATCCGCTAGCGCAAGCGTTGGCGATGGAAGCCGCGCCGCATGTCGCGCGCCTGCGTTCGGGCGAAATCAGCGCCGCCCGCGAGATCGCCGGCAGCGGCGTCGAGGCCCTGGTCGACGGGGTCAGGCATCGCATCGGCAGCCTTGAATTCGCAGGCGGCCTGCATGGCCTGCCAATGCCGGCCGAAAGCCTGGCGCAGGCGCAAGGCTTGAGCCTGGCGGCACTGGCAAACGAAAGCGGCTGGCTGGCGCTTTTCATGATCGGCGACGGCGTGCGACCGGGCGCCGCCGATCTCATCGCGGCGCTCAAGGCGCAGGGATCGAAGGTATCGCTGGCCAGCGGCGACCGGCTGGCGGCGGTGACCGGCGCGGCGACGACGCTGGGTATTTCCGACGTGCACGGCGCGATGGCGCCGGCGGCCAAGCACCGTTTCGTGGCCGATCTGCAAGCTGCCGGCGCCACCGTGGCGATGGTGGGCGACGGCATCAACGATGCGCCGGTGCTGGCGCTGGCGCATGTGTCGGTGGCCATGGGCAGCGGCGCACCACTGGCACAGACGCGTGCCGACATGGTGCTGATGTCAGGCCGGCCGGCCGATCTGGTCCACGCGCTGGCCACGGCCAGAAAAGCGATGCACATCGTCAGGCAGAACATCGCCTGGGCGGCGCTCTACAACCTGGTGGCGATACCGCTGGCCGCCACCGGCATGCTCACGCCGTGGATGGCAGGCATCGGCATGGCGGCCAGTTCGCTTGTGGTGGTACTCAATTCGCTGCGTGTTGCGCCACGCGCGCCGGCGCAGTCGCGGGCGGCTGCGCTGCCGGCGCCAATGACCGCTCACGCCGCGGCCGGTTGAAGGCATGGAAATCCTCTACCTGCTGGTGCCGTTGTCGGTGGTCCTTGTGCTCCTGATCGGCGGCTTGTTCTGGTGGTCCCTGCAAAACGGGCAGTTCGACGATCTCGACCGTCCCGGCCGCAAGGTGCTGGAAGACGATGAGTGAGTTGCTGATCGGGAAATCGCGGGCGCAATGTGGTCCGGCTTGATACGGATCAAAAGGCGTGTTGCAGCGCCCACTAAAGTAACCAAGGGTCGAACATGAACGGGGATGCAATGGCACAACAAGCGTACAACTACCGGGTGGTCCGGCAGTTCGCGGTGATGACAGTGATCTGGGGCATTGTCGGCATGCTGGTCGGGGTGATCATCGCCGCCCAGCTTGCGTTCCCGGAACTCAACTTCGATCTGCCGTGGCTTTCCTACGGGCGCCTGCGGCCGCTGCATACCAATGCGGTGATCTTCGCCTTCGGCGGCTCCGCCCTGTTCGCTACCTCTTACTATGTAGTGCAGCGTACCTGCCATGCCACCCTGTTCCTGCCGAAACTGGCCGGCTTCACCTTCTGGGGCTGGACCCTGGTGATCGTGCTGGCGGCGATTTCCCTGCCGCTGGGCATGACCCAGGGCAAGGAATACGCCGAGCTCGAATGGCCGATCGACATCCTGATCGCGGTGGTGTGGGTGTCCTATGCGATCGTGTTCTTCGGCACCATCGCCAAACGCACGGTCTCGCATATCTATGTCGCCAACTGGTTTTTCGGCGCCTTCATCCTGACCGTGGCCCTGCTGCACATCGTCAACAGCGCGGCCATCCCGGTGAGCTTCTGGAAGTCCTACTCGGCCTACGCCGGGGTGCAGGACGCGATGGTGCAGTGGTGGTACGGCCACAACGCGGTCGGCTTCTTCCTCACCGCCGGCTTCCTCGGCATGATGTACTACTTCATTCCGAAGCAGGCCGAGCGCCCGGTGTATTCCTACCGGCTGTCGATCGTGCACTTCTGGGCCCTGATCTTCACCTACATGTGGGCCGGCCCGCATCACCTGCACTACACCGCGCTGCCCGACTGGGCGCAGTCGATCGGCATGATCTTCTCGCTGGTGCTGCTGGCGCCCTCCTGGGGCGGCATGATCAACGGCATCATGACCCTCTCGGGCGCATGGCACAAGCTGCGCTCCGACCCCATCCTCAAGTTCCTGATCGTCTCGCTGTCCTTCTACGGCATGAGCACCTTTGAAGGCCCGATGATGTCGATCAAGACCGTCAATGCGCTGTCGCACTACACCGACTGGACCGTCGGTCACGTGCACTCGGGTGCGCTCGGCTGGGTCGGCCTGGTGGCGATGGGCTCGATCTACTTCCTGATCCCGAAACTGTTCGGCCAGAAGGAGATGTACAGCGTCAAGCTGATCGAACTGCACTTCTGG
>JANPGJ010000249.1:0-6462 GCA_031423955.1 Burkholderiales bacterium | reverse complement strand
TCGTCGAGCATGGTCACGGTTTGCGGCGCGGCGAGGGCCGCCAGGGCCGCGTCATCGAGGGCCGGGCAGGGCTCGGCCAGGATGTAGCGTTTCGGCACTTTCTGCATCCGTGCGCGCGATGCCGGCAGGTATTGGGCGCCGGTGCCGTCGGACTGCGCCCGCAGGGTGAAGTAGGTGACACCCTCCGGCCCGGCGGTGATCGGACCGTAACCGGTATGGGCGCCGGCGTAGTGCACGCCGATCGGCGTGACCGGGTTGCGCCCGATCGAGGCGCTGCCGGCCACCACCACCTGGAACTGGTTGACGAAATGGAAATGCGGTTGCACCACGATGCCGGCATCCTGCTCGATGCGGAACGACTGCGGCGAATTCTCGGGCGGGGGCACGAAGTCGTCGGTGCCGTGCTCGATGGTGGCGCCGCGCTGCGATGGCGGCGGCCCCAGGTATTCGGTGCGCCAGACGCTGCGGTTTTCCGGGTCGCGCCGCACAAAGCGGGTCGGCAAGGCGTCGGCGGTGGATCGATGCAACTGCATGTGGCGTCTCCTCGTGCTTTTGTCGAATCGATTCTAGCAAACGGTTGTCAACGCTCGCGCGCCGACCCATTGGTGGCGACCAACCACGCTTGCTAAACTGGTCTGGTGAACATCCGCCAACTGCACTATTTCCTGCAAGTCGCCGAACAGAAAAGCTTCACCCGCGCCGCCGCGGTCCTGCATGTGGCGCAACCGGCCCTGTCGCGCAGCGTGCGCGCGCTCGAGGCCGATCTTGGCGTCGCGCTGTTCGAGCGCAGCGAGCGCGGCGTGGCGCTGACTGACGCCGGCCAGTTGCTCAAGCGGCGGGCCGCCGACCTGCTGGCCGAGTTCGCGCATGTGCGCGACGAGGTCGGGGCGCGGGCGCGGGAACTGGGCGGTGAATTCATGTTCGGCATGCCGCCCTCGATGCAGCATCTGGCGACGCTGCCGCTGCTGCGCGCTTTCCGCCGCGAGCATCCAGGCGTGTTGCTGCGGTTCACCGAAGGCATCAGCGTCACCCTGAGCGAAGGGCTGCAGGCCGGCCGCATCGATATCGCGGTGCTGGCCGCCAACGAGCCATTGGCGGCATTGCATAACGAACCGCTGTTGTCGGAAGCAATGTACCTGGTCGGTCCACGCAAGGCGCGGCTGTCGCCGGCACGCCCGGTCAGCATCGAACGGGTCGCGGCGGAGCCGTTGATGGTGACGCTGCGGCCGAACTCGGTGCGCGCGCTGGTCGAGGCGGCGCTGGCACGGGTTGGTCGTACCCTGGCGCCGGTGCTGGAGGCCAACGCCACCTCGGTGATGCTGCAGATGGTCACCGCCGGCGAGGGCTATACGGTGTTGCCGTACAGCGCGCTGCACGAGTCGCTGGCGGCCGGCCGGGTCAGCGCGGCGCCGGTGGCCGACCTGCGCATGAGCTGGGCGATCGCCTATTCGCGCGAACGCACGCTGTCGCGCGCGGGGCGGGAACTGACGCGCCTGCTGCGCCAGGTGGCGCAGCAGGCGATCGAGCGCGGTGACTGGGTCAGCGCAGAGATGCCGGACCACGCCGGCTGAATGTGCCTGCGGCGCGTGCCGGTCGCGTAGCGGTGGGGGCATGCCGTCCCGGCATGCCTGTCGCCCCTGAAAGAGTATTGGTCAAGCGCGCTGCAGCATTTCTACAATCAACGGGCATGTTTGCGTTGCCGCACCGCTTCGCGCAGTGCAGGTAGTGTTTGCGCTGCGGCTGGCCGGCGGCGCGCCGGTTCAGGCAGCGACGCATGCCGGCACTTCAAGCGACATATAACGCGTTTTCAGGGACATCGGGAGACAACGTGGGACCATATCTAGTGGGCGTCGACATCGGCGGCACATTCACCGACTGTGTCGTGCTCGATCGCCAGGGCGGCATCACCGCCACCAAGTCGGCCTCGACGCCGTCCAACTTCGCCGAAGGCATGCTGGCCGCCATGGCGGTGGCCGCCGAGCGGCTCGAACTGCCGTTTCAGACATTCTGCGAGCAGATCAAGGTGCTGACCCATGGCACCACGGTGGGCACCAACGCGCTGATCCAGCGCAAGGGCGCCAAGGTCGGCCTGATCACCACCAAGGGACATGAAGACGCGATCCACATCATGCGCGGCTCGCGCGGCGTGAACTCGCGCGACATCGCCAAGGTGGTGCACTTCCCGGAAAGCCAGAAGCCCGACCCGATCGTGCCCAAGCGCTATGTCAAAGGGGTGTCGGAACGGGTCGATTGCTTCGGCGAAGTGGTGGTGCCGTTGAACGAAGCCGAGGCCGAAGCGGCGGTCAAGGGTCTGTTGGCCGATGGCTGCACGGCGATCGCGATCTGCTTCCTGTGGTCGTTCCGCCATGCCGCCCATGAGCGCCGGGTGCGCGAGATCGTCCGGCGCCTGGCGCCTGAGGTGTTCATTTCATGCTCGGTCGACATCGCGCCGAAATGGGGCGAGTACGAACGCACCACCGCCACCGTGCTCAATGCCTACATCGGGCCGGTGATGTCGCGCTACCTGTCGAACCTGAATGACCAGTTGAAGGCCAATCACTACAGCCAGCCGTTGCAGATCGCGCAGTGCGGCGGTGGTTCGGTGTCGGTCGAGCGGGCGATGGAGTCGCCGCTCTTGACCCTCGACTCCGGGCCGGTGGCCGGGGTCACCGGCTCGGTCTATTTCGGCAAAGTCATCGGGACGCCGAACATCATCACCACCGACATGGGCGGCACCTCGTTCGATGTCGGCATCATCGCCAACGGCGCGCCCGAGTATTCATTCATATCGAACGTGATCCAGTACGAGTATTTTCTGCCCAAGGTCGATATCGAAGCCATCGGCGCCGGCGGCGGCAGCCTGGCGCAGGTCGATACGTTCTCGAAATCGCTGCGCGTCGGCCCGCAGAGCGCCGGCGCCGACCCCGGGCCGGCCTGCTACGGCCGCGGCAATACCACGCCGACGGTGACCGATGCCGATGTGGTGCTTGGCTATCTCGACCCCGACAATTTTCTCGGTGGCCGCATGAAGCTAGACCGCGCCAAGTCGGTCGCCGCCGTCAAGGGCGTGGCCGACAAGCTCGGCCTGACCCTGATGCAGGCGGCCAGCGGGATCGCCAAGATCGCCGAGTACAAGATGGCCGACATCATTCGCAAGATGACGGTGGAGAAGGGCTACGATCCGCGCGATTTCGTGCTCTACGCCTTCGGCGGCGCCGGCCCGGTGCATGCCGGGGTGTTCGGCTCCGAACTGGGGGTGCAGAAGGTGATCGTGCCCCTGCGCGAAATCGCTTCGACCTGGTGCGCATTCGGCGCGGCCTCGGCCGACATCCTGCATGTCTATGAGCAGGTCGATATCCAGGGCTCGCCATTCGACGCCGCCCGCATCAACGCGGTGCTCGACGAACTGCAGGCCAAGGCCGACGCGCAGATGCAGAAGGACGGGATTCCGGCCAGCCGCCGCAAGTTCTCGTTTTCGCTCGACATGCGCCATCGGGGCCAGATCAACGAGGTTGAAGTGATGCTGGCGCAGCCGCGGCTCAAGAGCGCGCGCCTCGAAGCGCTGCGCCAGCAGTTCTATACCCGTTACGAACAGCTGTATGGCAAGAACGCTTCATTCAAGAGCGCGCGCCTGGAAATCGTCACCCTGCGGGTGCGCGCCAGCGCGGCGACACCGCGACCGAAGCTGCCGAAGGCCACGCGCCTGACCGCGCTGATCCCGAAGTCGGCCAAAAACGGCAACCGCGAGGTCTACTGGGACGATCTGAAGCGTGCGGTGAAGACGCCGATCTTCGCCGGCGCCGCGCTCAAGCCCGGCAACAAGTTGAAGGGACCCTGCGTGGTGGAAACCGCGCAGACCACCGTGGTGGTGCATCCGGGGCGCAGCCTGTTCGTCGATGCCTGGGGCAATTTCGAGATCACTTTTGCAAAGGCGCTCACATCATGAACGCACCCGATCCAGGCTTGCGCCTGCGCCGTGTCAGCGAAATGAAGGACACCAAGTTCGACGGCAAGACTTATGGCTATGTGCCGCCGAAAAAGCTCAACATCGACAAGAAGTTGAAGCTGCACACCAAATTCCAGAAAACCATCGACCCGATCACCTATGAGGTGATCCGTCATTCGCTGTGGCATGTGAACGAGGAGCATGGCGCGACCATCCAGCGCATATCCGGCTCGCCGGTGGCGATGTATGCGCTCGACCTCAATCCCTCGATCCTCACCGAGGACGCCGAATTCGTCTACTTCGGCCCCTACATGCAGTATATGTCCGGGGTCACCGACACCCAGGTCAAGTGGATCCTCGAATACCGCAGCGACAATCCCGGCATCCGCGACGGCGACATGTTCCTGGCCAACGACCCCTGGGTCGGCGCCGCCCATCAGCAGGACGTGATGCTGATCTGCCCGGTGTTCTGGAAGGGCGAACTGTTCTGCTGGGTCACCAACTGCCTGCACCAGTACGACATCGGCGGCATCACGCCGTCCTCATTCTGCGGCTCGGCCGAGAATGCCTATGAGGAAGGCATCTGCATGCCGCCGGTGAAAATCATCGAAGGCAACGAGATCCGCCGCGACATCGAGGAGCTCTACCTGCGCGCCTCGCGCAAGCCGGACGCCGTGGCGCTCGATTTCCGCGCCCAGTTGGCCGGCAACATCACCGCCCGCGACCGCATCCTGCGCCTGATCAGGCGCTATGGTCCGGAAGTGGTGAAGGGCGTGATGAAGCGCATCATCGATACCAGCGAGCGCGCCTTCCTCGACAAGTTGAAGCGCCTGCCCGACGGCATCTATCGCGACCGCACCTATGTCGAATGCTGCCGTCCCGGCGACCGGCGCACCCATCAGGTGATGCTGACGATGATCAAGAAGGGCAACAAGCTCAGGTTCGAGAATGACGGCACGGCGCCGCAGGATGGCGCGATGAATGCCACCTATTCCGGCTGGCGCGGCGCGATCATGGTGGCCCTCAACCAGTTGCTGTGCTGGGACCAGTATTTCGCCATCGGTGGCGCGCTGCGCCATGTCGACTTCGACCCGACGCCCGGCACTTTCACCTGCGCGACCTTTCCGGCTTCGGTCTCGACCGCGCCGGTGCAGGCGATGGAGATTTCGCTCTATCCGGCCTACAACGTGCTGTCGAAGCTGCTGTTCGCCGACCCGAAAATGCGCGAAGACATCATGTGCATCGGCGGCACCAGCCAGTGGCCGGCGACGATCTTCCGCGGCATCGACCAATGGGGCGAGCGCTACGGCTACCTGCTGGTCGACCCGATCGGCGGCGCGATCGGCGCCTTTTCGACCGGCGACGGCATTTCCAACGGCGGCCAGTCGCGCACGCCGATCTGCCGGCTGCCCAACGTCGAGCACAACGAGCAGTCGTTCCCGGTGCTGATCCTGTATCGCAAGGAAGTGATCGACTCCGGCGGCGCCGGGCGCTGGCGCGGCGGCTTGTCGGCCGAGACCTGCTTCATTCCGCACCGCACCGCGTCGATGACCCATGACACCCTGTCGTCGGGCAACGCGATTCCCACCTCCACCGGCATGATGGGCGGCTACCCCGCCACCGTGAACGTCTACAAGTTCCGGCGCGACACCGATATCCTCCAGCGCCTGAAAGACCGCGACCTGATCGACGACATCAGCGAGGTCAAGGGCGAGGTGGTCGAATTGCAGCTGCGCCAGCAGGATTTCCTGCAGCAGCCCAACGATGTGTATTCGGTGATCTGGACGGCGGCCGGCGGGTTCGGTGATCCGGCCGAGCGTGATGCCGAACGGGTGGCCAGGGACGTGATCGAGAACGGCGCGGTGTCGGCGGCGGCGGCGCGCGAGATCTATGGTGTGGTGATCAGCGCCGATGAGCGTCTCGATGTCGAGGCGACCGTGAAGCTGCGTGCCGGGCGACGTGCGGCACGCATCCGCAAGTCCGGTCGGGCGCGCGTGCTTGCCGGCAAAGTCAAGGTGCAACTGACCGACAATCTGGCGGTGCGCCGCGAGGCCGACGGGTTGCACACCTGTTGCGCCAAGTGCGCCACCGACCTCGGGCACATCAGCGAGAACTACAAGGACCACGCGGTGCGCGAGGACAACGACATTCGCCAGTCCAACCCGAATGTCGGCGACTACCAGCGCTATATCGACGAGCGGCCGATTTTCCGGCAGTTTTTCTGCCCTGGCTGCGGCGCCCTGCTGGAAAACGAGATCGCGCGCGAGGGCGACACGGTGTTGCGCGACATTGAACTGACGATGCGCTAGGTCGGACCAGATCGGGGTGGATCGTCGCTGTGGCGCCGCGCCGCGGGCGCGGCGGCGCCCGGCTAGTTCATCAGCCGCTGCAGCAATCCGTTGGTCCCTGCCAGGCGTTCCGACAGCAGCGCGACGATCGCGTAGTGCAGGCCATTGGCCAATGACGGGTCGCGTTGCTCCATCTCGCGCAACTTCTCGGCGGTCAGGATGAAGGCA
>JANPGJ010000248.1:0-11413 GCA_031423955.1 Burkholderiales bacterium | reverse complement strand
TATAATGCGAAGCTCTACAACGCGGGAGTAGCTCAGTTGGTAGAGCGCAACCTTGCCAAGGTTGAGGTCGAGAGTTCGAGACTCTTCTCCCGCTCCAGATTTCAGTAACGCTTGAGCAAAAAAGGAAAGTCGCTCTCGACTTTCCTTTTTCGTTTGTGCCGGATCCGGCACCGGGGCATTCGCCCCCGGTCCCGACGGCGGGGTAGCAAAGTGGTTATGCAGCGGCCTGCAAAGCCGTTTACGTGGGTTCGATTCCCGCCCCCGCCTCCATTGCTCGAACGCCGGGTCCTGCGGGATCGGCTGCGGCACATGGCCGCGCAGGCCGCTCACCGGTCGACTTGCTCCCGCCCCCTCGTTTGATTGCGCCACCGGACCGACCGCGTATCCGGCCCGCGCATCAATACGCTTGTCACATCGGGGCACGAAAATCGTGGATCCCTTGTGGGCGTTTCATGAGATTTTTTCGCCAATGATCCGAAAACCATCTGCCTCAGCATTACTGTGATGATTCCCCCGGCGGTGTACGCCCGGTAAGCTTGTGTTCAGCCTTGCGGGATCGGTTGGAAAACCACATGCAGGAAGCCTCCGCAGGCACCTGCGAAGCCGTGAACGTTGGTAAATGTGTGATGCAAATCACGCGTTTTGCAAAAAGCAGGCGTAACGTCATGTTTGGTGCGTAGGTCATATGCTAAAAGTGGTTTTGAAAAATTCTGTTTCATCGCCCGGAGCGAGCCCGTGGCGACGAAACCGCCGTGCGGCGACCCGCTGCGTGGCAACGTTGGATAACAGGCCCGATTCTCCGATGCCGCATTTTTCGACCCTGTCGAATGCCGACCTGAAGCGCTATTTCGCGCTGGTCGAGCAGGCGCTCGGGGTGCGCCGGCATTTCGACCTCCTGCTCTGGCTGCAAGGCGACGTGCAGCATTTCCTGCCGCATGAAATCATGATCGCGGCATGGGGCGACTTCCGGCTCGGCCTGATCGACCACGATATCGTGTCTGCCCTGCCAGGCGTGCGCACCGGGCGCGCAAGCGTCGAATCGGTGTCGCCGATGCTATCGGGCCTGTTCAAGCGCTGGATCGAACTCGGTCGCAAGCCATTCGTGTTGCGGGTAGGCGAGGGTGGTTTCAATTTCGACCAGTCAATCCTTGGCGGCGATCTGGGCGGCGCGTTGAAAAACGTGCGATCGGCCCTGATCCATGGCATCTGCGACGAGCGCGGGCGTCATGATTGCCTGTACGTGCTGTTCAGTTCTGACAGCGTGCAAGAAGATGTAGCGCGCCCGACCATGGAGATTTTGCTGCCGTATCTCGACACCGCCCTGCGCCAGGTGCCGCAATTGCGCACCGATGACGTGAATTCGGCGGCCGACGAGCTGCCGCACGCGGTGCATCCGAATGGGCATCCGTGCGATGCACTCGAACATGGCCTGTCCGAGCGCGAAATGGAAATCATGACATGGGTGAAAGCCGGCAAGACCAATCAGGAAATCGGCATGATTCTTGATATCAGTGCCTTTACGGTGAAGAATCACCTCAAGCGCATATTCAAAAAACTGACCGTTTACAATCGCATGCAGGCGGTGACCAAATTCGAAACCGCGAGCCTCAATGGAACAAGCTGACCTGATGATGTCCGGAAGTCGCAACACCGCCCGGCGCGCGGCAGCGCAGATCGCCACCGATGACCTATTGGGTGCGATCGAAGCAATGCTCGACCCGGCGGTGCTGGTGGCGAGCCTGTGGGTCCTGGCGTTCTGGTTCGAAGGCGAACTCGCGCCGGCCTACCTGATTCTTTCGGTGATTGTGTTTTCACTCACCTTTCCCGGCACCTCGCGCCTGCAATACCCGCTGCGCAAGGTTTTCACCGATGTCGCCTTCAACTGGATCTGGATTGCCGCGCTGCTGCTTCTGACCGGCCTTGCCACGCGCTATATCCGCGAGTTTTCGGATGCCGCGATCTCCACCTGGCTGTGGGTGGCGCCAACCAGCCAGATCGTCGCGCACCTGAGCTTGCGCGCCGCCGCCCCGTGGATCCTGGCGCTGCAAGGTCCGCCGCAGCGCGCGGTGATCGTCGGCATGAACGAGCAGGGCATGGCGCTGGCAGGGCGGATCGGCGCTGCGCGCTATTCACGCCTGCAATTGGCCGGCTTTTTCGATGATCGGGCCCCCGCACGCCTCGAGAGCCTGAGCCAGCTGGCCTTGCTCGGCAAACTCGCCGACCTGCCGCGCTACGCGCGCGAGCAACGGGTGCAGCAAATCTACCTGTCGTTGCCGATGGCTTCACAGCCGCGCATCCTGCAGGTGTTGAACGACTTGAAGGACACCACCGCCTCGATCTATTTCGTGCCCGACATGTTCGTCACCGACCTGATTCAGGGCCGCTCCTCGCAGGTCTACGGAATGCCGGTCATTTCGGTATGCGACACGCCCTTCAAGGGCGGCAACGGCATCATCAAGCGCCTGTCGGACGTGATCCTGTCGCTCCTGATCCTGGTCCTGATCGCGCCGCTGATGCTGGCGGTGGCGCTCGCCGTCAAGCTCAGTTCGCCCGGCCCGGTGATCTTCAAGCAGCGCCGCTACGGCCTCGATGGCGAGGAAATCTATGTCTACAAGTTCCGCTCGATGCGGGTCACCGAAGACGGCGCGGAGATCACCCAGGCGCGCCCGAGCGACCCGCGGGTCACCCGCGTCGGCGCCTTCATCCGCCGCACCTCGATCGACGAATTGCCGCAATTCGTCAATGTATTGCAGGGGCGCATGAGCATTGTCGGGCCGCGGCCGCATGCGGTGGCGCACAACGAGATGTACCGCAAGCTGATCACCGGCTACATGGTGCGCCACAAGGTCAAGCCCGGCATCACCGGCTGGGCGCAGGTCAACGGCTATCGCGGCGAAACCGAAACGCTCGAGAAGATGCAGGCGCGGGTCGACTACGACCTCGACTACCTGCGCAACTGGTCGCTGCAGCTTGATCTGAAGATCATCATCAAGACGGTGTTCGTGGTGTTCAAGGGCGAGGCGTTTTGAGATACCCGCTTAAGCTATTTTTCCCGGGTTTTCAGGTTTGTAAACAACGTGAAACAATCGTTCCAACCCTTTGTTGAGATTGAAATATTCAGCAAATTCTGCACTGAATCTTTATAATCACGTTGGTGGGCTGCAGCAAAAAATATTTGTGTCGCGGGTGCCGCGTTGCCGTGGGCAGATTCGCTGCTTGAAGAAATCTGGTCCGCCGGCGAGCGTGGCCGCTCGCAATGCAGAGCCTGGACTGCCGCAATGCCAGGCTGGAAAAACAGGAAGTCTTCCCCGTATGAAATCGCCCGCCGCAGCGCTGCTGCCCGACCTTGCGCCCCTGGGGCGGGCTTCGGATTATCTTGAGGACATTCTCGAGGTGCTCTCGCCCCTCGCCTTGTTCGAAGGATTCAGTGTCGGCGAATGCGGCGAACTGTGCGAATACCTGGCCTGCTTCGGCGCCCCCTCGAACACCATCATCATCAAGGAGGGCGAACCCGGCGATTTCCTGATGATAGTGTTGACCGGGCGGGTTCATGTCGTCAAGCTCGCCACCAGCGGCGACGCCAAGGTGGTGGCCGAAGTCGGGCCCGGTGCGTTCCTCGGTGAAATGTCGCTGATCGACGGCAAGCCGCGCTTTGCAAGCTGCGTCTCGGCCGAGCCGACCGACCTCGCGGTGCTCACGCGGGACAAACTGAACGCCATCATGGTCGACCACCCTCGCCTTGGGCAGAAGCTGCTGCTGATGCTTCTGCGGCACACCACCGCACGCCTGCGCGAGACCACGGTGCGGGTGCTGCCGCATCTGGTGGACGGGGCGGTTTGATGCGGGTGGTGGACAACAACCTTCTGGCGATGGTTGTCGCGCTGCTGTTGCTGTTGAGTGCCGCCCGTGCCTGGGCCGATGAATTCGACACCATCAATTTCAACGGTGGCATGACGGTGGTCAACGACAGCAACCTGTTTCGCCTGTCCGGCACCGCGGACCCCAATGTGGTGCTCGGCAAATCAAGCACGGCCGACCAGATCGTCGTCACCTCGGTCGGCGCACGCCTTGCCAAACCCTATTCACTGCAGCGCTTCGAACTGAATGCGAGCCTGGTCGACTACCGCTACCAAAGCGCCAGGTTCCTCAATTTCGCGGCATTCAACTACGACGCGGCATGGCGCTGGAGCCTGACCCCGCGCTTGCGCGGCAGCCTGACCGCCGATCGCAGCGAAACCCTCAACAGCTTTGTCGATTTTCGCGCGTTCGTGCGCAACGTGCGCACCGAGGAAAACAACCGATTCAACGCCGAATTCGAAATCGACGGCGTCTGGCGGCTGATCGGTGGTGCTTCGCAAAGCAAGATCCAGAACGCGCATTTGTTCGTGCAACAGCAGGATTTCAAGAGCACCGCGGCGGAGTTCGGCGCCAAGTACGCGTTTCCGTCCGGCAGTTTCATTTCCGGCCTGGCACGCGCACAGGCAGGTACCTACTTCAAGTTGCCGCAACCGGTGGCCGCTTCGCTGTTTGACAACCGCTTTGACCAGACCGAATACGAAGCCCGCGCCTACTGGCTGACCAGCGGCAAGTCTTCGCTCGAGGTGCGCCTGGCTTATCAGGAGCGCAGGCATCCGGCGTTTGCGGAACGCAATTTCAGCGGCATGGTCGGCAACGCCAGTTTCAACTGGGGCATCAACGGCAAGACGCGCCTGGTCAGCAGCGTGTCGCGCGAGCTAGCCAGCTTCGTGCAGACCTCCAGCAGCTATACCCGCAACGACCGCCTTTCGGTAGGCCCGGTGTGGGAAGTCAGCCCGAAAGCAGTGGTACGCGCACGGCTGGATTATTCGAGCCGCGCCTTCCTCGGGCCGGTGGCCGCAACGCCGTTCAACGATCGCAGCGACAAACTGCTTACCCTCTACCTGGGCACCGATTGGCAGCCCTACCGTTGGGTCACCATGAGCGCGTCGCTGCAGAATGACAAGCGTACCTCCAACCAGGCCGGGCTAGACTTCGCGAGCACCCAGGTGACCGTCTCGGCGCAACTCACGTTTTAATCAGCCGCACCATCGAATCCATGCAAGCAAACTCCAAAATCAAGGCCGCCATCATGAACCTCAACCTCAAGCCCCTTAGCGTCGCCGTTGCCGCCACCCTTTTGGTGGCCAGTATCACAGCCTGCAGCAAGGATGACAAGAAGGCAGCGACCCAGGTGGCCGCCAAGGTCAATTCGCAGGAAATCTCGGTGCACCAGATCAACTACGTGCTGAGCAAGTCAGGCGCGAATGCGACCACCCCGGAGCAGACCGCAGCCCTGCGCAAGGCGGCGCTTGACCGTCTGGTCGACCAGCAGGTGGCGGTGGACGAAGCCGTGGAGAAAAAGCTCGATCGCCAGCCCGATGTGGTGATGGCGCTCGATCTGGCGCGCCGCGAAGTGCTGGCGCGCGCCCTGCTGGAGCAGGTGGCTGCCGCCACCACCAAGCCGACCGAAGAAGAGATCAAGAAGTATCACCGCGAGCACCCGGCCCTGTTTGCCGAACGGCGCGTGTTCTCGGTGCAGGAACTGGTGGTGCCGGCCGCCGCCGGCGTTACCGCACAACTGAAGGAAATGTCGGCGGCAGGCAAGACCGCGGAGGAGGTCGCGGCCTGGCTGAAAGCCCGCAGTATCCAGTTCGGCGGCGGCGCCGCGCAGCGTACCGCGGAGCAGATTCCGCTGGAGATGCTGCCGCGGATACACGCGCTGAAGGATGGGCAGAGCACCATCATCGAAACCGCCCAGGCCGTCACCATGATTCGGGTGGTGGCATCGCAGTCGCAGCCATTGACCGAAGCACAGGCGCTGCCGCGGGTGCAGCAGTTCCTGACCAATCAGCGCCATAGCGAGGCTGCCGCTGCCGAAATGAAGCGGCTCAAGGAAAAGGCCAAGATCAGCTATGTCGGTGACTTCGCGGCCGATGCCGGCAAGGCGGCCGCGCCGGCTGCCACTGCGCCGGCTACCACTGCGCCGGCGGTAGCCGCGCCTGCCGCCAGCACACCCGCGCCGGTGGCGCCGGCAGCCACCCCGGCGGCGCCCGCAGCCACCCCGGACGCCAACATGGAGAAAGGCGTGCGCGGGCTGAAATAAGCGGCCCGCGCGCAGCGTTACCGACAATGGCACCTGGCAACACGGCAAACCGAGTACCCAAGGAGCACCACCCCATGCCCCACCGCTTGATCCGATTCCTGGTTTTTGTGGCAGTCCTGCTGCCGACTTTCGCGATCGCCCAGGCCGGCCTCGACTATGCGCTGGGCGCCGGCGACGCGATCCGGGTGCAGGTATTCCAGAACCCCGACCTTACCATCGAGGCGCGGGTGTCGGAGACCGGCACCATCAATTACCCGCTGATCGGCGCGGTGCAGCTGGGCGGGCTGTCGATCGCCGCCGCCGAGAAGAAGATCGCCGATGCCCTGCGCACCGGCGGCTTCGTGCAAAAGCCGCAGGTCAACATCATTCTGGTGGCGGTGCGCGGCAACCAGGTCAGCGTGCTGGGGCAGGTGAACCGGCCGGGGCGTTTTCCGCTCGAAACCTTCAATACCCGGGTGACCGACATGCTGGCCATCGCCGGCGGCGCCACCCAGATCGGCGACGACATCGTGATCATCACCGGCATTCGCGACGGCAAGCCGTTTCGCAAGGAAATCGACCTGCCGTCGCTGTATCTGGGCAACAGCCAGGCCGATGACGTGGTGGTCTCCGGCGGCGACAGCATCTATGTGCATCGCATGCCGATGTTCTACATCTATGGCGAGGCGCAGCGTCCCGGCTCGTACCGCGTCGAACGCGGCATGACCATCCGCCAGGCCCTGGCCCAGGGCGGTGGGCCGACCGTGCGTGGCAGCCAGTACCGCATGCGCCTGCACCGCAAGAATGCAGCGGGGGCGACGGAAGTGACGCCGCTGGAAAACCTGGATGCGCCGATCCTGCCGAACGATGTGTTGTGGATCAACGAAAGCCTTTTCTGATTTTCAATTGATGGCGCCCTGCGGCCATCGCATGAGGTAACACCGACATGACCTTTCAACAGTTCTTGCTGATACTCAGCGCCCGCAAGTGGACCGTGATTCTCACCTTGTTGCTGGTGGTGCTGACCACCCTGGGCGTGAGTCTGGTGATCCCCAAGCAGTTCACGGCCGCGACCGCGGTGGTGATCGATGTCAAGTCGCCTGATCCGGTGGCCGGCATGGTGTTGCCGGGACTCATCACGCCGGGCTACATGGCGACCCAGGTCGACATCATCAACAGTGACCGGGTCTCGCAGCGGGTGGTGAAAATGCTCAAGCTCGATGACAGCCCGGTGATCAAGGAGCAGTGGCGGGAAGCGACCGAAGGCCGCGGCCGGGTCGATGTGTGGCTGGCCGAACTGCTGCAGAAAAAGCTTGATGTGAAGCCCTCCCGCGAAAGCAATGTGATCAACATCGCCTTTTCCGGCGCCGACCCGAAATTCGCCGCGGCGGTCGCCAATGCGTTCGCGCAGTCGTATATCGACGTCAATCTGGAGCTCAAGGTGGAACCGGCGCGGCAGTACGCAAGCTGGTTTGTCGGCCAGGTCAAGGTCGCGCGTGACAAGCTTGAAGCGGCGCAACAGGCGCTCTCCAGCTACCAGCAGAAGAGCGGCATCGTCGCCAGCGACGAACGGCTCGATTATGAAAACAGCAAGTTGAACGAGTTGTCGACGCAACTGACCATGATCCAGGCGCAAACCGCCGACAGCAACAGCAAGCGCAAGTCGACCGCCAATACCGATACCCTGGCCGAGGTGATGCAAAGCCCGGTGATCGTCAACCTCAAGTCGGATATCGCGCGCCTCGATGCGCGCCTGCAGGAAAGCAATGTCAACCTGGGCAAGAATCATCCGCAAACACAGCGTACCGAGTCGGAGCTGGCTTCGCTGCGTGCCAAGCTGGAGGCCGAGACAAAGCAGATCACCACCTCGATCGGCACCACCCTGAGCGTCAGCCGGCAGAAGGAAAAGGAACTGCTGGATTCGATCGCGACGCAAAAGGCCAAGGTGCTGATTCTCAACAAGCAGCGCGACGAACTCACCGTGCTCAAGCGTGATGTGGACACCGCGCAACGGGATTTCGAGCAGATCAGCGTGCGCTCCTCGCAGACCCGGCTCGAAAGCCTGTCGAGCCAGACCAACATCTCGATTCTCAACGCCGCCTCGGAGCCGCTTGAGCCATCGCGGCCGCGCATCCTGCTCAACTTGCTGGTGGCGGTGTTCCTCGGTACGCTGTTGGGTGTGGGTCTGGCATTGATACGCGAACTCGGCAATCGTCGCGTGCGTTCCGCCGAAGACTTGCTGGAGGTGATCGGCTTGCCGCTGCTGGCCGAGATTCCGCGTGCCGACAAGCCGCGCAGCGGCATGTTCGGGGTGCGCCGAGCCGGCGCCTGATATCGACATGAACCAGTCCGCCAACCACGCATTCGGCTCGACCGGCGTGCGCATGCAGCAAACAATTAAATCAGGGCTTACCACATGAGCGCCGTGCCCCCCGTTACCCCCGCCAAGCCGGTATCACGCGGCCGTTCCATCGGCGCGCTGCTGATCGATTCGGGCAGGCTCTCCACCGATGATGCGGAAAAGATTCTGCGGCTGCAAAAGGAGCAGGGACTGCGCTTTGGTGACGCCGCGTTGCAACTGAAGCTGTTGACCGAGGACGACATTCGTTTCGCCCTGGCGCGGCAATTCGACTACCCGTACTTGCCGGCCGGCGACCAGAGCTTGTCGCAGGAACTGGTTGCCGCCTATCGCCCGTTTGGCGAGCCGGTCGAGCAATTGCGCGCGCTGCGCAGCCAGTTGATGCTGCGCTGGTTCGATGGCGAGACCGACCGCAAGGCGCTGGCGGTGGTGAGCCCGGGCAAGGGTGACGGCCGCAGCTTCATCGCCGCCAACCTTGCGATCGTGTTTTCGCAACTTGGCGAGCGCACCTTGCTGATCGATGCCGACTTGCGCCGCCCGCGCCAGCACCTGCTGTTCAAGCTTGCCAATGGCGGCGGCTTGTCTGACGTACTGGCCGCGCGTGCCGGGCCGGAGGCAGTGGTTCGGGTACCGACCTTGCTCGGGCTTTCGATACTGCCGGCCGGCGCGGTGCCGCCCAATCCGCAAGAGCTGCTTGGCCGCCCGGGGTTCACCGAATTGCTGCAGGGGCTGGGAAAGAATTTCGACATCATCATCATCGATACGCCGGCCGCCGCCGAATATGCGGATGCGCAAACCGTGGCCGCGCGCGCCGGCGCCGCCCTGATCGTCGCGCGCAGGAACATGACCTCGGCGCCGGAGTTGACCCGACTCACGCGCAGCCTGCAGCAGGGCGGAGCGGAACTGGTTGGTTCGGCGTTGAACGACGTTTGAGCTTGCCACCGGCACCTGATACCGTGACAAGCGCAACATCGCCGATTGTGTGTTGCTTGCGTCCGCCGGTCGCGCAGGCTGACGCCATTGGCAGCGCCGTGCGCGGCGATCGGGATCGCCGATTCATCAAGGCGCAACATGGCGGCCGCTATATTGCGGGGCTTGCCGGAAGGGACTTGGTGGCGCCGATGCTAGCGGGAAACAGGCGCCTGCCGCCGCAAGCGCTGGCGCGCCATCAGCACCGCAGCGCCCAGCAGCGCGCCCAGCACATCGGCCGCCAGATCATCCAGCCCGGCATTGCGCCCGGGCAGAAAGCCCTGATGCCATTCGTCAAGCATGCCCAGCAACACCGCGCCGGCCAGCGCGACGGCCAGCATGCGCCTGCCGGCAAGGCCGGTGGCCACGCCGATGGCCACACAGATCAGGAAAAAAATGCCGGCATGGGCGAACTTGTCCCACGGGGCCGGAATCAAATTGACTGCGAACGGTTGCGCGCCGGCGATGAAGATCGCGGCCAATATCGCCGCCAGCAGCAGCACGGCCGCCCGGCGCGGATAGTTTGAAACGATCTTGGTGAAATCGGGCATGAGCGCAAGCTTGCAATCGATCGGGATGGGGGAAGCCGGCAAGCCGAAGGGCTGGCCCGAGTTGACCATGCCCTGGCTGCCGATTATCGCCGGGATGGCGCTGCTCTATATACCCAGCCTGTACAGCCTGTTTACCGGCCACTGGACCAGTGAGGAACAGGCCCACGGGCCGATCGTATTGTCGATTTCGTGCTGGTTGATCTATCGGAAATGGCCGGAGATGATGCGCGTGAGCGAGGGCGGCGCGCCATCGGCGATCGGCTGGCCACTGTTTGTCTTCGGTTTGCTGCTCTATGTGGTGGGGCGCTCGCAGGACATCCTGATTTTCGAGATCGGTTCGGTGATCTGGCTGCTCGCCGCGTTCGCGCTGCTGGTGCGCGGCCCGGCGGCGCTCAAGGCGCAATGGTTCCCGCTGTTTTTCATGCTGTTCATGGTGCCGCTGCCGGGCCCGCTGGTCGATGCGGTGACGATGCCGATGAAAATGGCGGTCTCGTATGTGGCCGAACTGGTGCTGTTCAATGTTGGCTACCCGATCGCCCGCAGCGGCGTGATCCTGCAGATCGGCCAATACAAGCTGCTGGTGGCCGATGCCTGCGCCGGCCTGCACACGCTTTTCACCCTTGAGGCGCTTGGCCTGTTGTACCTGAATCTGGTGCAGCGCGACTCGCTGGTGCGCAACGTGGCGCTGGCGATTCTGATCGTGCCGATTTCATTCACCGCCAACGTGATCCGCGTGATGACCTTGACGCTCATCACTTACCACTTCGGTGACGCCGCAGGGCAGGGCTTTTTGCATGGCTTCGCGGGGATGGTCTTGTTCCTCAGCGCTTTGCTCCTGATCATCGGCGTGGATTCCCTCTTGCACTTCGGGCTCAAGGTCAACCAACGCCTGGCAGGAGCATGAAAGTGACAGCCTGGCTGCGCAACGGCATCTTGCTGGCGGCGATGGTGGCGGCTTCAGGGCTGGCGCTGGCTTTGAAGCCAACAGTGAAGGTGGCCGATGGCGGGCCAAAGATCAATCTTGAGACCATGATTCCACGCCAGTTTGGTGAATGGCGCGAGGCACCGTTCGGTTCTACGCAGATCGTTGACCCGCAGACCAGAGAGGCGCTTGACAAGATCTACAACCAGACGCTGACGAGGACTTACGTGAATCCACGTGGCTACGCGATCATGCTTTCGATTGCCTATGGCAGTGACCAGAGCGACGGATTGCAACTGCACAAGCCCGAGGTTTGCTACCCGGCGCAGGGTTTTCAGCTCGAGAAAATGTTAGTGGACACTCTCACGTTGCCGACCGGTGCAATTCCGGCGACGCGTCTGATTACGACATTGGGGCAGCGGAAAGAACCGGTAACGTATTGGACCGTGGTTGGCGATCGAGTGGTGGTGGGCAGTATTCAGAAGAAGCTGGTCGAAATGCGCTTCGCCATG
>JANPGJ010000247.1:0-7216 GCA_031423955.1 Burkholderiales bacterium | reverse complement strand
ATGCCCATCAGCGGCACCTTCGGGCCGCTGGTGAACAGATCGCGCCAATGCGACATCACCTTGACGTACTGTTCTGGCGCCATGGCCATCAGTCGCGCCTCGTTTTGCGGATTGGCGGCGATGCGCTCGCGCACCTGCTCGGTCGCGCACACCGCAGCCATGCCGCCGGTCTGCGCGGCGCGAATGAACTGCCCGTAATACATCTCCGGCAGGCGGCCGGCAGCGAACTCGCCGCCGGTCACACGCATCAGCAACAGGCCGCGCACCTGCTGCGGATGGCGCAGATAGACCAGCATTGAAATGCGCGCGCCGGACGAGCCACCGCCGATGAAGGCCGGCAAGGCGCCGAGTTGCCCGAGCAGGACGATCAGGTCATCGGCCCAGATTTCCTCCTCGCCTTCCTCGCCGTCGATCACGATTTCCGATGCGCCGGTATTGCGGCGGTCATGCAGCAGGACACGAAAGCCATTGGCCGCGATCTTCTTGCCGAGCGACACGAATTCCTGGTAGCCGCGTCGGCCGCCGGTCACCAGAGCGAGCCAGGGCCCATGCTCACCGATCACTTCGTAGTTGATGCGAACCCCGCGAACGACTGCCTGTGCCATGCCATGCTCCTGAAGATTGGTCGAAAGACCGTGGTTGTCTGTTGTTCGGGCTTGCCCGCTTGGTCCGACTTCGTTTGCCTCAGATCGGTTTGAACCCGATATCCCTGGCAAGCTTGCCCCATTTTGCGAAGTCGCTGCGGATCATGTCGGCGAAAAACTCCGGCGACTCGGTATGAATTTCAAGACCGTAGGAATTCATCTGCTCGCGCACACTCGGATTGGCCAGCGCAAGGTTGGTTTCGCGGTTGAGCAGCGCAACGATCTCTTTTGGCGTTCCGGCCGGTGCGATCAGCCCGAACCAGCCGCCCGAGGTGAATCCCGGAACCGTCTCGGCGATTGTCGGCACATTCGGGTAGCTCGGTGAGCGGGTGGCGCGGGCGACGCCCAGCATGCGCAAGCGCCCCGAGGCAACCAGCGGTTGCAGCGAAATGAAGGAACTGAGTGTCGCATTGATCTGGCCGCCGAGGATTTCAGTGGTGATCAGGGCCGAACTCTTGTACGGGACATGCAGGTAAGTGAATCCGCCCTGGATACGCAACAACTCGGTGGCGAAGTGCAGGAACGCGCCCTCCCCGGTGGTGCCGAAGGTCACCCGCCCCGGATTGGCACGGGCATAGTTGATCAGGTCGGCAGTGGTCTTGAACGGCACATTCGGATTGACCACCAGGGCCAGGAAATTGGAGGCCATCACGGCCACCGGCGCGAAGTCCTTGTTGGTGTCGTAAGCCACTTTTTCGTAGGCCAGCGGCACGATCACCATGTTGCCGCCCTGTCCGCAGGCCAGCGTGTAGCCGTCCGGCGCCGCCTGTTTCAACAGCGTCAATCCAAGCTGACCGCTGGAACCGGCGCGGTTCTCGATCACCAGCGCCTGGCCTAGCCGTTCGCTCATTTTCGGCGCCACCAGGCGCGCCAGCACATCGCAGCTATCGCCCGGCGCGGCTGGAACGATGATGCGAATGCTCTTGTTCGGATAGGTCTGGCCGTGTGCCGCGCCGCTGAACGCGAGCATCGTGACGATTGCCACCAAGGCTGTGTTTAGCGTCATTAGACGTGGTCTCCGGCAAAGCTTGTTGTAGTCGATTGACCGCGATGGTTGCAACATCACGCGCATCGTCGGGCAGCAGGCGAACCATGCGGCACCTTCAGCATGCGCCACCCACTGCAGAAGGCATTCATTCCATCTTGATGTTCGATTCCTTGATCACCCTGCCCCACTTGGCGATCTCCTCGCGCACAAAGGCGCCGAACTCTTCCGGCCCGTCGCCTGCGATCTCGTAGCCCAGGATCTGGGAATCGGCCCTGATCGGCGCCGATGCCAGCACCTTGACGGTTTCCTGGTGCAGGCGACGCACGATGGCCGGCGGCGTGCCGGCCGGCGCGAACAGCCCGTTCCAGCCGGCCGCCTCGACACCCGGCAGCCCGGCTTCGGCGAGAGTCGGTACCTCGGCTATGGTGGAAATCCTGCGCGGACCCGCAACCCCCAGCGCGCGCAGCTTTCCGCTCTTGATATGTTGCGCCACCACCACCGGCGACAGATAGGCGGTCATCACATGGCCCGCCAGCAAGTCGGGCATTTCCGCGCCGATCGACTTGTACGGCACCTCGCGCACGCTGATTGCTGCAGCGCTCTTGATCTTTTCCCCAAGCAATTGGGTAATCGCACCGATACCGCCGGAGGCGAAGGTCAGCAGTTGCGGCTGTGATTTTCCCAGTGCCAGGTACTCCTTCAGATTGACCGCCGCTACCGACGGATGCACCACCATCACCAGCGGCGTGGAGAATAGCTTGACCACCGGAATCAAGGCTTCGTTCAGGCGGCAGCAGTTGTCGGAGGACAGCAGGTCGTTGAGCGAATTGTTGACGTTGCCATGCAGCAGGGTGTGGCCATCGGGCGCCGCCCGCGCCACCTCGCGCGCGCCGATCGCGCTATTGGCGCCGGCCCGGTTCTCGACGATCACCGACTGCCCGAGCGCCTCGGACAGGCCCGGGGCAATGCGCCGCGCATTGACATCGACCGCGCTGCCGGCGACGGCCGGCACCACGATGCGGATCGGCTTGGTCGGGAAGCCTTGCGCCTGAACCAACAGCGGTGCGGCACACAGCAGCAGTGCGAACCCGGCGCGGGCAAGCAGTTTCATCGAATCTCCTCCGGACAATACCTTGCGGTTGTAGGTGCAATGCGCGGCTGTACCGACTGGCGGCAACCGGCGAATCGCCTTGGATCACGGACCGCGCCGAATGCCGTGCTGCCCGCAATCAGTCATCGCATCCGCCGAGTGGCGAATATTATCGGGAAATCCACAAGGGCAATCCCGCCGGGGTGTGCTGCACATGTAATATTCCGGTAGACCGTCAGGAAAACACAAGACGGACAACAAACCGGAGGGACATCATGATGGGTTGGCGCGGCGCTGGTGCGATTGGACTTTCCCTCTTCGCATGCGCACCGATCGTATCGGCGCAGACCTATCCGGACCGCCCGATCCGCCTGGTGGTGCCACAGGGGGCGGCAACGGCCACCGATATCTTCGCGCGTCAGCTCACCCCCAGGCTTGCCGAACTGCTTGGCCAACCGGTGGTGGTCGACAACCGGCCCGGCGGCGGTGGCATCATCGGCACCGAAATCGTCGCCAAGGCGCCGCCGGATGGCTATACCCTGACCCTGGGCGGCGGCCAGACCCACGCCATCAACAAAAGCCTGTACAGCAAGCTGCCCTACGACCCGATCGCCAGCTTCACGCCGGTCGCACGCCTGGGTGCGCAGGCGATGATCCTGGTGACCAACGCAACCGTTCCGGTGAAGACGGTGGCCGAGTTCATCGCCTATGCCAATGCGCGCAAGGGCAAGCTGAACTTCGCCTCCACCGGCAGCGGCACCTCGGCGCACCTGACTGGCGAACTGCTCAACGCCGAGACTGGCCTCAGGATCGCGCATGTGCCCTACAAGAGCGGCGCCCAGGCCTTGACCGACCTGGTCAGCGGCGAAGTCAGCATGATGTTCTACCCGTATATCGCACTGCAGTCGCAGATCCAGGCCGGCAAGCTCACCGTGCTGGCCACCGCCGGGCCGCAACGTTCGGCCTATCTGCCGCAAACGCCGACCATGGTCGAATCGGGCTTTCCGGGATTCGTGGTCTCGGCCTGGTTCGCGATCTATGCGCCGGCGGGCACGCCGCGCCCGGTGGTCGATACCTTGTACGCCGCCTTCGAGCGCACCCTGACCGACCCGGAGATCGTGCGCAAGCTTTCTGCCACCGGGACCGATGTCTATCTGGCGGCACCTGACGAACTCGGGCGTTTCACGCGCTCCGAGATCGAACGATTTCGAAAGCTGGTCGAATTGTCGGGCGCCAAGGCCGATTGACGCCGAAGCCGGACTACCCACGAAACCGGAAAAGGAACACAAGATGCCGACAAAGTTGGGAAGCAGCACCGCGATTGTCGGCATCGGCCGCGCAATGGCGCACAAGGGCGATGCCGAGCGCAAGACCCCGCTGCAACTGGGCGCGGTCGCGGCGGTGCAGGCGATGCGCAATGCCGGCATTGCGCGCAAGGAGGTCGGTGCCCTGTTCACCGGGCGCACGCCGCAGGCCTACATGGTGCTGCAGTACAACCAGGCGCTTCTCAATGAACTGAAGATCGGTCCGACCTTCAATTCCGAGGTCACCGCGCATGGCGGCGGCGCGCTGGGCACGCTGCAACTGGCGGCCCTGGCGCTCGATGCCGGGGTCATCGACTATGCCCTGTGCGTGACCAATGAAGCCAGCGGCATCTGGATGGACCAGGTCGGGTCGAATGCCGCCTGGGAAGGTGACCTGCAGTTCGAGGCGCCCTACGGCGTGTCGACCCCGTCCCTGTACGCGCAGTTCGCCTGCCGCTACATGCACGAATACGGCATCACGCCGGCGATGTCGGCCCGGGTCGCGGTCGAGAACCGGCGCTGGGCACTTGACCATCCCTACGCGGCGATGCGTCACAAGGGGCCGATCACGGTCGCCGATGTGCTGGCCTCGCGCATGGTTGCAACACCGCTGCGCATGCTCGATTGCGCGGTGTGGTACCCCGGCGGCATCGCCACCGCGATGGTGCTGACCCGCAGTGACCTGGCGCGCGGGCGCCACGAGCGGCCGACGCTCATGGCCGGGTTCGGCCAATGCAGCACCCACGAATGGGTCGGCGAGCGCATGGGCGGCTGGGGCTATGCGCCGCTCGAAGCCGGCCCCGACCTGATCCGCACCGGCGCCCAGGTCGCCGCGCGCCAGGCGTACGCGATGGCCGGCCTCAAGCCGCAAGACATCGATGTGGTGCAGAGTTCGGCGCCGTTTTCTTTTGCCAACCTGATGATGCTGGAGGAACTCGGCTTTTGCGCGCCCGGCGAGGGCGGTGCTTTCGTCGAGGGCGGCGGCATCGATTACGACGGCGGCTTGCCGTTCAACACCATGGGCGGCTACCTGTCGTTCGGGCAGGTGGCCCAGGGACTTTACAACCTGCACGAGACTGTCGATCAACTCTGGGGCCGTGCCGAAGGTCGCCAGGTGCCCAACGCCGGCATCGGACTAGTGCATGGCCATGGCGGGCCGCTGGCCTGCCACTCGGTGGTGATCGTATCCAAGGAGGCAGCGCAATGAATGCCGATCCGCAATCCGCGCCCGACTGGTCGCAGGGCGTGCCGCTTACCGCCGGCGACAACTTCATCGGCCTCTACCAGCCATCGCCGGAGACCGCCGGTTACTGGGCCGGAATCGAAAGGCACGAATTGCGGCTGAAATGGTGTGCCGCCTGCAAGCACGTGTTTCACCCGAAGCGGATTGTCTGCACCGGCTGTGGCAGCGATGCGCTGGGCTGGAAGGTCGCCTGCGGGCGCGGCCGGGTCTACAGTTTTTCCGAGATTCATCGCGCGCCGGCGCCGGTGTTCGCAGCCTCGGTACCGTACACCGTCGGTGTCGTCGCGCTGGAGGAAGGCGTGCATCTGTTGTCGCGCCTGATCGCCGCGCCAGGGCCAATCGAAATCGATGCCCCGGTGCAGGTCGATTTCCGCGTGCTTGAGCAGGGATACCTGCTGCCGGTATTCATGGTGGCCGGCAAGTGAGCGCCGGCGCCCTGGCCGGCGTCCGCGTGCTGGACGCCACCCGCGCACTCGCCGGGCCGCTGTGCACCATGGTGCTGGGCGACCTCGGTGCCGACGTGATCAAGCTTGAAATGCCCGGCGTCGGCGACGAGACCCGCTACTGGGGGCCGCCGTTTGCCGGCGACGCCGGGCCAACCCTGCTCGGCTTCAACCGCAACAAGCGTTCGGTGGCACTTGACCTGCATACCGAAGCCGGGCGCGACACCTGCCTGGCACTGGCACGGACCTGTGACGTGTTCGTCGAGAATTTCCGGCCCGGCACCATGACCCGCTTCGGCCTCGACTATGCCGCCATCTGCAAGGTACGCCCCGACATCGTGTACTGCTCGATCAGCGGCTACGGGCAGACCGGCCCGATGGCGCTGCGTCCCGCGGTCGACCTGATGGTGCAGGCGGTCAGCGGGCTGATGTCGCAGACCGGTGAACCCGACGGCCGTCCGGTCAAGGCGGCAGCGCCGGTGGCCGACGTGATGGGCGGCCTGTCGGCGGCGATCTCGGTAATGGCGGCCCTGACCGAGCGCTCGCGCACCGGCGCCGGCCGCTATCTCGACATCGGCATGCTCGACGGCATGGTCGCCCTGCTCGGCCAGACGGTGGCGGCGCTCGGCATGGCCGCCGACCCCAAGGCCACCCCGAAGCGCTGGGGCAATGCCCATCCGCTGATGGGGCCCTATGAAAGTTTCCATACTGCCGACCGCGAAATCGTGATCGCGGTGACCAACGAGAAATCCTGGACCAGCCTGTGCCGCCTGCCGGAATGCGCGGAACTTGCCGCCAATCCCGACTACGCGACGCAACCGCTGCGCAACCAGAATCGCGCCACCCTGGTGCCGGCGCTGGAACTGATACTGCAGAAGCACGATGCGGCCCACTGGATCGCCGCCTTCGATGCGCTCGGCATCCCGGCCGAGACCATCAACACATTGCCCGAGATCCTCGCCCACCCACAGGTCGCCGATCGCCGCATGCTGATCGACATCGAGTATCCGCCAGGCTCCGGCCGGCAGATCCCGATCGCCGGCATGCCCTGGCGCGCAGTGGCGGCCGGGCGGCCGGTGCGCGCACCGCCGACGCTCGGCCAGCACACCGATGAAGTGCTGCATGAACTCGCGGCACTCGCCGCACCGGCCAGGACTTGAGACAGTGGCCGCCTGATCGGCGCGCGCGCCGCCACCCGCGACAGGCCGGCAGCACCAATGCACGGTACATTGCCTGCCTTGCATGACTTTTCGACAACAAGGACCGCACCACCATGAAAACCAGAATCACCGAAATGTTCGGCATCGAGCACCCGATCATCCAGGGCGGCATGCATTTCGTGGGCTTCGCCGAACTCGCAGCCGCGGTGTCGAATGCCGGCGGGCTTGGCATCATCACCGGCCTCACGCAGCGCACACCGGAACTGCTGGCCAACGAAATCCGCCGCTGCCGGGAAATGACCGACAAGCCGTTCGGCGTCAACCTCACCTTCCTGCCGACGGTA
>JANPGJ010000246.1:0-14069 GCA_031423955.1 Burkholderiales bacterium | reverse complement strand
CGCCCCCCGGGGGGGTTCGCTTCCCCCCCCCTTCACTGCGGACCCCCGGGCGCGGGCCGCGGCCCCCCCCCCCCCCCCTATAGCCCCCCCCCCGACTACCCCCCGGCGGCGCCCGGCGCCGATCCGTGCCTTGATCGCTTCGCCATCGGCAGCGGTGCGCAACTCGAGCACTCCGCTGCTGTCCACGCCAGGCACCGCGAGCTGGCGCAGCCGCGAGCCGGTGGCCAGCACCAGCGTCTCGTAGGGCAGCACCTCGCCGTTGTCCAGCAGCACGGTGGCGGCGGCGCGGTCGATCGATTCGACCCGGGTCGCCAGGCGCAGCTCGATCGCCTTTTCGGCATAGAACGCCGCCGGCCGCAACAGCAAATCATCCGGCCCGGCCTCGCCCTTCAGGAAAGCCTTGGACAAGGGCGGCCGCTGGTACGGCGGCAGCGTCTCGGCACCGACCAGCACGATCGAACCGGCATAGCCGCCGCTGCGCAACGCCGCCGCCAGGGCACCGGCGGCATGCCCGGCGCCGATCACCACCACACCATTGCTCATCGTCGTCTTCCTGTTGTTGCGCTCACCGGTTGGCCGCCGGAATGATCACTCGCATGGAAATGAATCCATGCACGAAATTGGATTTGGTACGCACCGGTTCGCCCACCACCTCGATGCGCGGAAAGCGCTTCAGGATCTCTTCCCACAGGACCGTCAGTTGCAGTTCCGCCAGGCGGTTGCCGACGCAACGATGGATGCCGAAGCCGAACGACATGTGCTGGCGCGGTCGCGCGCGGTCGATGATGAAGCGGTGCGCTTCCTCGATGGCGCTGGCGTCGCGGTTGGCCGACAGATACCACATCACTACCTTGTCGCCTTTTTTGATCTGCTTGTCGCCCAGTTGCGTATCGGCCAGCGCGGTGCGCCGCATGTGCGCCAGCGGCGTCTGCCAGCGGATGATTTCCGGCACCAGGCTCGCAACCAGCGCCGGATTGGCGCGCAACTTGGCGTACTCGCCCGGATTGCGATGCAGGGCCAGGAGGCCGCCGCTGATCGAATTGCGGGTGGTGTCGTTGCCGCCGACGATCAGAAGAATCAGGTTGCCAAGGTATTCCTGCGGGCTCATGTTGCGCGTGGCCGGTGCGTGCGCCAGCATCGAGATCAGGTCGTTGCCGGGCGGCGCATTGACCCGCTGGTTCCACAGCCGGGTGAAGTAATCCTGGCATTTGCCAAGCTCGGCCAGACGCATTTCCCACGATGTGACCGGGCCGTTGCCATTGGGGTCGCCGGTGGCCATGTCGGACCACCAGGTCAGCAGATGGCGCTCCTCGAACGGAAAATCGAACAGGGTCGCCAGCATCTGGGTGGTCAGTTCGATCGACACCCGCTGCACCCAGTCGAACTCTTCGCCGATCGGCAGGCCGTCGAGGATGCGGCAGGCGCGCTCGCGGATCGTCGCTTCGAGCAGCGCCAGATTGCCGGGCGCGACGATCGGACTCACCGCCTTGCGCTGCTCGTCATGCCGCGGCGGGTCCATCGCGATGAAGCTCGGATACATCTCGGGCGCCGGGCGCTCGGCCAGCGCGATGCCGCCCAGGCTGGACTCGGAAGAGAACACCGCATGATTGGTATCGACCGCCATGATGTCCTTGTAGCGCGTCACCGACCAATAAGGCCCGAAGCGCTTGCTTGGCGTCAGGTGTACCGGGTCGTGCAGGCGCAGGCGCTCGAAATAGAACTCGACGATGTCCTGCTCGAACAAGTAGCCGCGGCCGACATCGATCTCTTCGATCGGCATCGCCCAGGCGCGGGCCCGCTCGGGGTGGGTTTCGCTGCTTGGCATGGGGGCGGTGTTGCCTGATCAGAATAAAACGAAGGCTGAAGACTACACCAGCGCCACTCGCTTACTCCAGTCGGATATTCGCCGCCTTCACCACCACCCCCCAGCGCGCGATCTCGTTCTGCAGGAACCGGTCGGCGGCCTCGGGTGAATTGCCGATCACCTCCGACCCGCCGTCGATCAGGCGCTGGCGGATTTCCGGGATTGCAAGGATCTTCACGATTTCGCTGTTCAGGCGCGCAATCACGTCCTTCGATGTGGCCGGTGGCGCGAGAATGCCGAACCATGCGACCGCCTCGAAATCGCGCACCCCGGCTTCCGACAACGACGGCACATCTGGCAGCAACGGGTGACGCTTGATGCTGGTGACTGCCAGCGGCCGCAGTTTGCCGGCCTTGAAATGCGGCATCAGCGCGACCAGGTTGTCGAACATGACCTGGATCTGCCCGCCCATCAGGTCGGTATGCGCGGCGCCCGAGCCTTTGTAGGGCACATGCTGCATGCTGATGCCGGCATCGAGCTTGAGCTTTTCGCCGGTCAGGTGGTGTGACGTGCCGTTGCCGAGCGAACCGAAATTCACCTTGGCCGGATTGGCACGGGTGTAGTCGATGAATTCACGCACCGTCTTCGGCGGGAAGGCGAGGTTGGCGGCAAAGCCGAGTGGCGAGTGGGTCAGCACGGTGACCGAAGCGAACGCGCCGGTGTCGTATTTCAGCGACGGATAGGCGCTGGCGGTGATCGGTGTGGCAGCGGTGGAGAGCAGCAGGGTGTAGCCGTCGGCCGGCGACTTGGCGACGAATTCGCTGCCGATGGTGCCACCGGCACCGGGCCGGTTGTCCACCACGAACGGCTGGCCGAGCGCTTGCGTGAGGCGGTCGCCGATGGTGCGGCCGAGGATGTCGGAGGTCGAGCCGGTGGCGAACGGCACCACGATCTTCACCGGGCGCAGCGGATAGGCCTGGGCAAATGCCGTGCTGCCGGCGATAGAGGCAACAGCCGCCAGCGATGCGGTGACGGCGCGAAAAATCAGGGTCTTCAAGGCGTGAACTCCAGTATCAGGATGTTTGCGAGTGCCGCGGCGCGCGAACACCGCCGCGGATGGGACGGTCAGGCGGTAAGCGCCTGCGCCGCATCGCGCTCGAGCGTGGTGGTGCGGCGCAAGTCGCGGCGCGCGGCGAGGTCGTAGCGGCGGCCGCGGTGCAGGGTGGAGCGGTTGTCCCACATCACATAGTCGCCGGCACGCCATTGGTGGCGATAGACGAACTGGCGTTGGGTCGCGTGTTCGATCAGGTCGGCGATCAGCATCCGCGCTTCCGGCACGCTCATGCCGCTGACCCGGTCGCAGTGGACGCCGACGAACAACAGTTTGCGCCCGGAATCCGGATGGGTGCGCACCAGCGGCCACTCGGCCGGCGGAAAACGGTTCATTTGCTCCGGCGTGTACTTGTCGTCGCCCAGCATGATGCGCGAGTGAAAGGTCGAATGATGCGCGCTGCGGCCCGCGACCGCGGCACGCAGGTCTTCCGGCAGGCAATCCCAGGCGGCGCGCAGGTCGGCCCATTCGGTGTCGCCGCCCTGGTCGGGCACCGTGACCGCCGACAGCATCGAATACTTGATCGGCAGCGGCTGGAACGAGCTGTCGCTGTGCCACAACTGGTTGGCCAGCGCGCCAATCAGGCGGGCATTGTCGCGGCCGGCGACCGAACCGTCGAGCGCGAGGTTGGAAATGTCGATCAGCTCCTCGTGCTGGAAACGGGTGGCCGCACCGGTGGCCTTGCGCAAGCCGGCATCGAGCGGGCCAAATTGGCGCGCGCAGGCGACCTGCTCGGCTTCGCTCATTGGCTGGTCGCGAAACACCAGCACCGCATACTGATCCATCGCCGCATCGATGGCGGCGATGCTCCCGGCATCGAGCGGGCGGCGCAGGTCGACACCGCTGGCGACGGCGGCGAAAAGCGGGGTCAGGGGTTTGAATTCAAGCGCCATTGCGCATGCCTCCGGGCGTTTGGTCGGGTGCTCCCGAAGGCAAAATTGTAAGCCGATTCCACGCCTGCCCCGCTGCAGTCGTGGTTGGGGCACGGCTGCATGGCAAAATTCGCCGGATGGCCGGTCCGACACGACAATTCTGGCAGGACAAATTCGAGCAAGGCACGACGCCATGGGATCGCGGCGCGCCCAGCCCGCGCCTGGTCGCCTAGCTCGACGACAAGACGCTCCAGCCGTGTCGCATCGCGGTTCCGGGCTGCGGTTCAGGACATGAGGTGGTGCTGCTGGCGCAGCGCGGCTTCGAGGTGGTCGCGCTTGACTATGCCGCCGCCGCGGTGGCGCGAACCCGCAGCGCGCTCGAGCGTGCCGGCGTCGCCGCGCAGGTGATCGAAGGCAATGTGCTCGACTGGCAGCCCGATGCGCCATTCGATGCGGTCTACGAGCAGACCTGCATCTGCGCCCTGCACCCGGACCACTGGGTCAACTACGCGATCGCCCTGCACAGCTGGTTCAAGCCCGGCGGCCGCCTGTTCGCGCTGTTCATGCAGGGCTTGCGCAAGGGCGCATCCGAAGGGCAGGTCGAGGGCCCGCCGTATCACTGCGACATCAACGCCATGCGGGCATTGTTCGAGGCTTCGCGCTGGAACTGGCCGAAGCCGCCCTATCCGCGCGTCGACCATCCGATGGGCATCGCCGAGCTCGCCGCAGTATTGACCCGTCTCTGAAGACATCGACCGCGCCAGGCAGGCGGCAGCGCCGGCGCCGGCAATCGGGTACATTTGCCCACCCCAAAATCTGAAAAAACGGACCCCCCATGAACGGAGCCGAAAGCCTGGTGCGCACCTTGGTTGCGAGTGACGTCGACGTCTGCTTTACCAATCCCGGCACCTCGGAAATGCATTTCGTCGCCGCGCTCGACAAGGTCGACGGCATGCGCTGTGTGCTCGGGCTGTTCGAAGGCGTGGTCACCGGTGCCGCCGACGGCTACTACCGGATGGCCGGCAAGCCGGCCGCCACCCTGCTGCACCTGGGGCCAGGGCTGGGCAATGGCCTGGCCAACCTGCACAACGCCAGGAAGGCGCAGTCCGGGATTGTCAACATCGTCGGCGAGCATGCCAGCTACCACATCGCCCATGACGCGCCGCTGACCTCCGACATCGAAGGCGTGGCCCGACCGATGTCGGACTGGGTGCGCACTTCGAAGAGTTCGCGCGATGTCGCCGCCGACGGCGCGCGCGCGGTCGAGGCCGCGCGCACCGCGCCGGGGCAGATCGCCACCCTGATCCTGCCCGCCGATACCGCATGGAACGACGCCGAAGGCCCGGCTGTCGCGCGCGCCGCGGCGCCACGCGCGGCGGCGTCGGCCGATGCCGTCAGGGCCGCGGCCGCGGCGCTCAGGCAGCCTGGCGCCGCCTTGCTGCTAGGCGGGGTCGGCGTGCATGGCCGGGCGCTCGCATGGGCCGGGCGGATCGCCGCCGCCACTGGCTGCAGGATCGTTTCCGAATACGGCAACGCGCGCATGGAGCGCGGCGCCGGACGGGTCGCCACCCAGCGGGTTCCCTATGTGGTCGACCTTGCCCTGAAGGCGCTCGGTGACCTGCGTTCGATCGTGCTGGCCGGCAGCCGGCCGCCGGTCAGCTTTTTCGCCTATCCCGGCAAGCCCAGCCTGCAGGCGCCGGCGGCCTGTACGTTCACGCGCTTGGCTGCGGTCGATGAAGATATTGAAGGCGCGCTCGAGGCACTGGCCGGCGAACTCGGTGCGCGCGCGCTGCCGCCGGCCCATCTGGCGCTGCTTGATCTGCCCGCGCTGCCCAGCGGCAAGCTGACCCAGGAAGGGATCGCCGCGGTATTGGGCGCGCTGCTGCCGGAGAACGCCATCGTGGTCGACGAATCGGTCTCGACCGGCCGCGGCTTCGCCGCGCTGACCACCCACGCCCGGCCGCATGACTGGCTCAATCTGATGGGCGGCGCCATCGGCTTCGCCCTGCCGACCTCGGTCGGTGCGGCGATCGCCTGCCCCGATCGCAAGGTCATCACACTCGAAGGCGACGGCAGCGCGATGTATACCCTGCAGGCGCTGTGGACCATGGCGCGCGAGAACCTGGATGTGACCATTCTGGTATTCGCCAACCGCTCCTACAACATCCTGCGTGGCGAACTGCAGAACGTCGGCGCCGGCGCCCCCGGCCAGCGCGCCACCGACATGCTGACGCTCGATCGGCCCTCCCTCGACTGGCAGGCGCTGGCACGCGGCCACGGCGTCGAGGCCGGCCAGGCGAATACGCTCGATGAACTGGCCACCCAGATGCGCCGTGGCCTGGCCAGCGGCGGTCCTTACCTGATCGAAGTGATGTTGTAGCCGCTGACTCGAGTCGGCGGCCGCTTCAATCCGCGGCTTTCCTAGCCGGCCTGCAGGGCGTCGCGTGCGGCGTCGAACGCGGCCGGGAGCGCGGCTACCGCACCCGCCGCCGCGCCGGGGGTGCCGTCGCGTGCGCACTGCTCGATGGTCTTGCAGAGGTCGGCGATGGCGTCGGCACCGATGTTCGACGCCCCGCCCTTGAGCGCATGGGCCGCTTTCATCAGTGATTCGGATTCGCCGGCATCGAAGCTGCGCCTGATTTCGGCCAGGCGCTCGGCGCCGTCGCGCAGGTAAAGCGCGATCATGTCCTTGACCAGTGACCCGTCGGCATCATCGTATTCGCGGAACTCATCGAGCCGTGCACGGTTGATGATGCCGGTCGCCGACGTCGATACCTGGGTCGGTGCCGCACCTGGCGGCGGGGCCAACGCCAACGCCGATGGCGGCGGCGGTGGCGTGCCTGCAGCCCGCGGCAAGGCCGCGCAGATTGCGCCCCATTTGACCAGCGCGGCTTCGACCGCAGTGATGTCCAGCGGCTTCGACAAATAGTCGTCCATGCCGGCAGCCAGGCATGCTTCGCGGTCTCCCTGCATCGCACTTGCGGTCATTGCGATGATCCGCGGCCGCGCCGCGCCGTGGCCCGCGGCGATGGCGCGCGTGGCCGCGAAGCCATCGAGCTTCGGCATGTGCACGTCCATGAAGACGATGTCGTACGGCTTGCCTGCCGTGGCGGCGCGTGCGGTCAGGTCGACCGCTTCGTTGCCATCGCATGCGCTGTCGACTGCGTAGCCGGAGCGGCCGATCATCAATGCCGCGATCTTGCGGTTGACCGCGTTGTCGTCGGCCACCAGGATGGCCAGCGGAGTACCGCTGGCGAGGCTGCGAGCTGTTATCGAAGGGCCGGTGGCCGCGGCGGGCGCCGCATGGCGCGCGTCGAGCGCCGCGCCGATCGCCTCGAACAGCGGCACCTGGCGCAGCGGCTTGAGCAGGCGGGCGCCAAACAGGCGCTCTGGATCGGCATTGCCGTCAAGCGGCACCGACGACAACAGGATCATCGGCATCGGCGTGCCCGCCGGCACCTTGGCTGCGGTCTGGCGAATCGCCGCCGCCAGGGTCAGGCCGTCCATCTCCGGCATTTGCATGTCGAGGATCGCCAGGTCATAGCGTGCCCCCTCGGCCAGCCGCCGCAGCGCGGCTGCGCCGCCATTGACCGACTCGGTCGACAGCCCCCAGTTGGCGAGCAGCCCGGAGAGCACCCGCAGGTTGGTCGGGTTGTCGTCGACCAGCAGCACCCGACGCCCGGCGAGCCCGGCATGTGCGATGTCGACCGTCGGCAACGGCAGCTCGGGCGCGCCGCGCGCGCGGATGGTGAAGCGGAAGGTGGTGCCGTGCCCAGGTGTGCTGTCGACGTCGATGCTGCCGCCCATCAGCGCGATCAGGCGCTTGCAGATCACCAGGCCGAGACCGGTGCCGCCGTATTTGCGGGTGGTCGAGGTGTCGACCTGGGTGAAAGCCTGGAACAGCGCGCCGATGCGGTCGGGCGGAATGCCGATGCCGGAATCCTTGACGCGAAACTCGATCAGCGCGGGCGCATCCGCGGTTTCCGGCTGCAACAGGTGCACGCTGACCAGCACTTCGCCGGTCTCGGTGAACTTGACCGCGTTGCCGACCAGGTTGACGATCACCTGGCGCAGGCGGGTGATGTCGCCGTGGATTGCCGCCGGCACCCCGGGATCGAATTGATACAGCAATTCGAGCTGCTTTGCGCGCGCCCGTTCGGCCACCATCTCGATCGATTCCTCGACCATCCTGACCAGCGACAGCGGCTCGCTTTCGAGACCCATGCGGTCGGACTCGATCTTTGAAAAATCGAGGATGTCGTTGATCACCGCCAGCAGCTGATCGCCGGAGACGCGGATGGTGTCGACGAAATCGCGCTGCTGCGGCGAGAGCGCGGTTTCCGCCAACAGGCCGGTCATGCCGATCACGCCGTTCATCGGGGTGCGGATCTCGTGGCTCATGGTGGCCAGAAACGCGGCCTTGGCCTGGGCGGCGGCCAGCGCTTCCTCGCGCGAGGCCTTGAGCTCGGTGATGTCGGTGAGCCCGCCGATGATGCCGAAACAGGAGCCGTCGGTGCGGGTCAGGGCCGAGCGGCTCATGATGACCTCGCGCTGCGATCCGTCGCGGCGCACGAGCGCCGTTTCGATCACCAGGCTGCCGCCGGTGGCCAGCAGGCTGCGGTCGGCCGCTTCAAGCTCGTTCGCCAGCGCGGCATCGGGGTCGAGGTCCTGCAGGGTGCGGCCGAGCGCCGCGGTGGCGCTGATGCCGGTCAATTGTTCCCAGGCCGGATTGACCGAGGTGTAGCGCAGTTCAGTGTCTTTGACGAAGATCGGATTCGGGTTGAGTCGCACCAGGTCGGCGGCGAACTTGCGCTGGTCGTCGAGCCGGCGTTCCTGGGCCTTGCGCTGGCTGATGTCGGTGAACGAACCAACCGCGCGGCGCACGCGACCTGCATCGTCCTTGACCGCCAGGCCGGTGGCGTGGGCCCACAGATGGCCGCCGCCCTTGCGCGCGAGTTGCAACTCGAGGTCCATGCGCCGGCCGCCACGCAACATGCCGCCGACGGCGCGCATGAACGGCCGGCGATCGTCAGGATGCGCATAGGCGGAAATATCGGTGGCGGCGTCCGGCACATGGTCGGGTGGGTAGCCGAGCAGTTCCTTCAGGCGGGTCGACCACCAGACCCCTCCGCTTTCGAGATCCCATTCGCCGATCGCGGCGCGCGATGCCTCGATGGTCAGCGCCAGGCGCTCGCGCTCGCGCGCCACGTCCTGCTCGGCGCGCCGCAGTTCGGTGACATCCTGCCCGGCGACGATCACCCCGGTCGGCCGGCCGCCCTTGTCGACCAGCGCGCTGCGCGAGTACAGCAGGATGCGACCGTTGCCCGAGGTGATTTCGTCCTCGATGATCGCGCCAGGCGTGGCCAGTGCCTCGCGGTCGGCAGCGTCGGCCACAGTTGCCGGTTGCTGGCCGATTTCCGCGCGCGTCTTGCCGATCGACGCCTCGCGCGCCACGCCGTTCAAGCGCGCCCAGGCATGATTGGCGAACAGCAGCTTGCCCTGCGGGTCGCGCACCGAAACCAGGATCGGACAGTTGTCGAGCACCGAGACATAAAAGTGGCGTGCGCTGTCGATCTCGCGGGTGCGCGCGGCGACCCGTGCCTCGAGCGCCGTGTTGGCCTCGGCCAGCGCCAGGTTCTGAGCGGCGATTTGCTCGCGCGACAGCGCCAGGCGGCGCGTCATCTCGGCGAGTGCGGCGCCGAGGGTGCCGAATTCGCGGATCCGGCTTGGGCGCGGCATTTCCCCCGGTTGTTCGCGGCCGATGCTTCCGGCGAAACTGCGGAGCGCGCCCAGGTCGCCCAGAATGCGGCGCGCCAGCCACAGCCAGAGCAGCGCGAAGAATCCCAGCGCTACCGCGCCGGACAGCCCGATCGCCCGCGCACGGGTGTTGAGGCCGCCAATGAAATCGGCGCGCGGGACCGCGATCACCATGGTCCAGTCGACGCCGCGCGCGACCGCCACCTTGTGCGCCGAGACCCGTGTTTCGCCGTCCGGCCCGTCGATACGGATCGGCCGCTCATCCTTGCGGTTGGCAAGCGCCCCGATCGCGCGCGCCGCCTCGCGCATCAGGGCGTTGCGGCTTTGCGCCGGCGGCAGGCGGCGTACCTCGCTGCCGACCTTGGTGAACAGGGGTTCACGGGTGGAGGTCGCGATCATCTGGCCCTCGCCATCGATGATGAAGGCGACCGCGCCCGGGCTGATGCGCAGGTCGGTCAGGGTCTGGCTGACGCGCTCCAGTTCGAGGTCGGCGCCGATCACCCCGCCAAAGCCGCCTGCGGCGTCGCGCACCGGTTCGGCGCGCGTGATCACCAGGAAGTCGCGCGCGAATGACGGGTAGACCGCGGTCCAGACGCGTTCACGCCTGGCGTCGGCGAGCCGATACCAGGGGCGTTCGCGCGGGTCGTACTTGCCGCGTGTCGAGGCACGCTCGAACACCCGCTCGCCGGGCGCGCTGGCGTGGTAGTAGGTCATGGCACCGTCGACAGCGGTGCCGATCCTGGTGCTGCCGTCGGCAACGCGTTCGAGTTGCAGATAGTTGCCGTCAGGGCGGCCGAAATACATGAGCGAAGGTTGCGCATGCGCGCTGCCGATGTGCCACGCAATGGTCTCGAACGCCGCCAGCGACTCCATGCGCGCCGCACCTGCGGCGGCACCGGCGGCCGGTCGCAGGGTCAGTGCGTCGAGCACGCTGTCGGCCTTGGCCAGGTGATCGACGACCGCATCTTCGGCGCGCGCGACCGCTCCCCTCAACACCTGCGCACCGAAGTCATCGGCCGCATCTTCAGCCGAGCGCACCGCGAACCAGCCGAGCAGGGCCGCCGGCAGCGCCACCAGCAGCAGAAAGGGGATCAACAGGACGGCCGCGAACGGCAGTGCGCGGACGCGGCTCAATGGCGGACTATCGGCGGTCGATGCGGGCACGGGAAGGCATTTTTCTGGGAGAATTGTCGTCGGCTTCAAGGTTAACAAGAAAGACCGGCATGAGCAGCGCTGAAGGAAAACCCCACAACGTGGACTTCAACGGCATTTTCGACGCTGCCGCGTTGATGCCGTCGGCGCCGCCACCGCCGGACCTGCAGAAGAAGATCGACGACGAAACCGGCATCGGCACCCGCGAGCTGTCGGCCAACGGCGCCTATGTCCGCGTGCGCCTGGTGACGCCCGGCAAGCCGCCGGCGATCTCACCGCTGGAACCCGAAATCCTGGTGATCGAAGACGATGTGGCTACCGCCACCCTGATCGAACGGGTATTGACCAGGCACAAGTTCAAGGTGCGCCGGGCGCACAATCGCGCCGAGATCATCGCTGCGCTGAACCATGCGTTCTACGACCTGGTGCTGCTCGATGTGATGCTGCCCGATGCCAACGGTTTCGACATCCTGCGCAGCATGCGCAAGCATCCGCGCCTCGCCGAAGTGCCGGTGCTGATGCTCACCAGCCTGACTGACAGCGCCGACGTCAGCCGCGGCCTCGAACTCGGTGTCAATGGCTACCTGTCGAAACCGGTCAGCCCGAAGACGCTGGTTGACAGCATCATCAAGTGCATGGGGTAGCCTGAGGGAAATCCGGCCAGATCAGCGGGCCGATCATCGGTGTGCCCGAAGGAGCTTCGGCGGCAGGCCACGTGGCGCTGCCCGCCAGTTCCGCACGCTTCAGATACCCACCAGTTTCTTCAGGCTTTCGGTATCCATCGCACCGGCGAACTTGCCCGGTTCACCCGATGTTGCGTTCTTGAACACCACCATCGGCACCGACTCGCCGCCCAGTTGCTGCCATAACTTGGTATTCGCCTTGACCTTGTCGGTCAGGTCGGCCGGCAGGTTGTCCGGCGGGATCATGCCGCCTTTTTGCGCCAGCAGGCTCTGCTCATGGGCGCTCATCGCTGTTGCCGGGTCGGACGACGCCAGCAGGGCCGCGCCCTGGGTGGTCGATTTGGCGGCGATGAAGCCGACCGGAATCCAGACCATCTTGATCTGGTTGGCCAATGGCTTGGCGGCCTCCCACAGATGGCCGCAATGCGGGCACTGCGGGTCGAAGAACACGTAGATCTGGCGCACCGCCATCATGTTGCCGACGGTGAAGCCGGTACCCTTGGCCGCTGCTTCGTAGATGTTGCCCACTGCGGCGGCGGGTGCGGCCGACGTCGCCGCCGGCGCAGCCTTGCCGCCAGCACCAGCGCCAGCGCCGGAACCGCTGTCGTTGCATGCCGCGAGAGCAAGTGCTACGCCAAGCGGCAAAACCCATCGAAAATGATTGAAAAACACGTTGTTGTTCTCCGAATAGTTTCCCGCGTGACGCGGGGAAAATTGGCATGGTCATGAAAAGACCACTAAAACCCGCGCATGGTTCCCGATCAGACGCATTATGCGGTGCCTGGCGCCGGGTTGCACGGTGAAGCCGGTCTGCGGTCGTGTGGCGGTGGTCGCCGCCTGCCGGCCGCACTGCAGCGCAGCCCCGGGCCGGCATTGCGAGCCGCGGCGAGCATGGGCTTAGAATTCGTCGGCCATGCTGCTTGACACCATTTTCGAACGCACCCGTTCCGGCATGCTCGCCCTGAGCGGCAACCAGCCGCCGCTGTCGGGCGGATTCCGGCAGATGCTGTCGTTGATCGACGGCAAGCGCAGCGGTCGGGATTTGCTCGAAGGCATGCCGCAGCTTGACGAGGAAGACCTCGCGCTGTGGGTCGGCGAACTGATGCGCCAGAACCTGATCGCGCCAAGCGACGCTGTGCCGGTCGATGAGATGGCGTTCACCCTCACCTCCGAGATGTCGCCGAATGCGCTCAATGCCGTGACCATGGACCCCGGGGCCTTGATCGACAACATCATGGCCGACGTCTCGAAGGTGCTCGGTCCGATGATCGATGCCGAGGTGGAAAAGCGCCTGAACACCACCGGACGGATGGCGGCGATCGAAGCCTCCGGTTCGCATGACGGGCTGGGCCGCGCCGGGTTTTTCGTCTATCCGAACACCGCTGACGGCTTGCCGGCGCAACCGCGGGTGTGCATTGCCGGCCATCTGGCGGCGCAAAACAAGCTGCTCGAACTGCTGTTCGTGCGCGCCGGCATCAAACCCGTGGTGGTGCAGACGCGCGATGCGCTGCGCGCCGCGCTGGGCAGCGCCGACAAGCCGCATATCCTGCTGGTCGATGCCGACATGCCGATGCTCGATGCTTTTCGCACCCTCGATGCGATGCGCATCGATACCGGTCTGAAGGGGGTGCGGATGGTGCTGATTTCCTCGCGCGGCGAACGTGGCGACCTGGCGCAGGCAATGATGTTGGGGGTCGCCGCCTATATCGTCAAACCGCTGCGCAAGGAGGTACTGGATGCGGCCCTGCCGCAAATCCTCGGGCGCGCGATCAGCTGATGCGCAGGTGGCGCGTGCCTGTCCCGGGGTTGCCGGGTCAAGCCGCTGCGCCGGAAGTCACGCGCGGGCGGCGCTTTGCGCGATGGTCGTGCAGCAGCATGAACGTCGGCGCGCGCCTGCGCGGGCTGGCAACAGCGAATGGCTCGCCAGCCGCCAACGGCGTCAGACGCCGCGCGTCAACCCGCCATCGACCCTGAGGTTCTGCCCGGTGATGTAGCCGGCGGCGTCCGACAGCAGGAAGGCTGCCGTATCGGCGACTTCGGCGACCCGGCCGTAGCGCCCCATCGGAATCTTCGCCTTGCGTTCTTCCTTTTCGGCGAGACTGTCGATATAGCCCGGCAGCAGGTTGTTCATGCGGATGCCGGCTTTGGCGTAACGGTCCGAATACAGCTTGGCGTAGGCGCCGAGCGCGGCACGCATGGCGCCGGAGATCGGAAACAGCAGGTCGGGCTCGAATGCGGCGAAGGTCGAGATGTTGACGATCGCGCCACTGCCCTGACGCTCCATGATCGGCGTCACCAGGCGCGCGATGCGCACCACGTTGAGGAGCGCGGTGTCCATGCCGGCATGCCATTGCTCGTCGGTCAGATCGAGCAGTTCGCCCTTGGGCGGATGGGCTGCGCTGTTGGCCACCGCATCGATGCGTCCAAACGCTGCCATGGCCATCTCGACGAAGGCCTTGAGCGCGGCCGGATCGTTGCCGGAGCCGGTGAAGCCGATGCCGCCCAGACGTATGCCGAGGGCCTCGCCCTTGCCGGACGACGACATCACGGCGACGCGGTAACCCTGCGCGGCCAACTTTTCGGCGATCGCCGCGCCCATGCCCGAACCTGCGGCGGTGATCAGGGCGGTTTTCTGGATGCTCATCGGAACTTCCTTTCCAATCGAAGGGGCTGCGGCCGTCAGCCGGCCG